>OMVL01000013.1 GCA_900314485.1 uncultured Eubacteriales bacterium | reverse complement strand
TCCATATTCGTAGAGGCAGCAACGGCGGAACGACCCTCGCTGCGTTTGACGATGGCTATATCAAATGGGGACAGGAGATTGCGGTCACTCCTTTCAAATTTGCATAGAAAAACGCCGGAGCGTAATGCCCCGGCGTCTATCTTTGACACTTCAGTTTTACGAAAAATTCATATGCAGCAAATCTTCCTTAATGTTCCACAGCTCATCGGACAGGTCCACATAGTACACGTGGGGATTGTCAAACCGCTTGACCTCATCCCACAGCAGATCCACCTGCTCCTTGCAGTAATCCTGGATCTCCTTCAGGGTGGGGAGCTGATAGACCAGCTCGCCGTTCCGGAAGACTGGCACCAGCATCTCTTTCGCGGTGAAGTTACGGACTGTCTTCCGCTTCCATGTGGCGCTGGGGTCGAACAGCCGAACAGGCTCGTCACTGGACAGATTCTCATTGTAAACGGTCAGCACGTCAGCAATGGACTCGCCGGACTCGTTGTCATAGAGCCGATAGACCTTCTTAAAGTGAGGATTGATGATCTTCTCCGGGTTTTCGCTGACCTTGATCTTAGGAATGACACGTCCCTCATCATCCTCAATGGCAACCAACTTGTACACACCGCCAAAGACAGGGGTAGACTTAGAGGTGATCAGCCGTTCACCCACGCCAAAGGAATCCAGTTGCGCACCCTGATGAAACAGATCACGGATCAGATACTCGTCCAGAGAGTTGGAGGCAACGATCTTGCACTCAGTCAGACCGGCCTCATCCAGCATTTTCCGCGCCTTTTTGGACAAATAGGTCAGATCGCCGGAGTCCAGACGGATACCGCACTTGGTAATCCCCTGCGGCAGCAGCACCTCTTTAAACGCTTTAATAGCGTTGGGAACGCCGGACTTGAGGACGTTATAGGTGTCCACCAGCAGCGTAGCGTTGTTGGGGTAGAGCTCACAGTAACGCTTAAAAGCCTCGTACTCCGTGGGGAACATCATGACCCAGGAATGGGCCATGGTGCCCACGGCAGGCACACCATAGTCACGATCCGTCTGAGTGCAGGCCGTGGCGCCTACACCGCCGATATAGGCAGCTCTGGCGCCCAGAATAGCGGCAGAGGCGCCGTGAGCCCGACGGGATCCAAACTCCATCACAGGACGCCCCTTGGCGGCACGGACCACACGGTTAGCCTTGGTGGCGATCAGGCACTGGTGGTTATACACCAGGAGCAGATATGTTTCAATAAACTGAGCCTGAATGGCAGGAGCTCTGACCGTGACCACCGGCTCACGGGGGAAGATGGGCGTGCCCTCCGGCATGGCCCAAATGTCACCGGTAAATTTAAAAGTGCGGAGATAATCCAGAAACTCCTCGCAGAAGCAGCCCTTGCTGCGGAGATAAGCAATATCTTCCTCAGTAAACTTCAGATTCTGAATATACTCTACAAGCTGCTCCAGACCGGCGGCAATGGCAAATCCACCCTTATCCGGCACGTCACGGAAGAACATGTCAAAGTAGGTAATGCGGTCCCGGACCTCAGGGGTCTGGAAATAGCCGTTTGCCATGGTCAGCTCATAGAAGTCGCAGAGCATGGTATAGTTGGTTTCGCAATTCATAAAATGCTCCTATCTCGTCAAACGACGACGTATTTTGAGTGTCAGGGAATCAAATCATGTGAAGACATTATATGCCAGCACCCGCCTTTTTGCAAGAGAAAGTTCAAATTCATGCATATATAACGAAAATGTGTCTTTTGCCCGTGGGATTTCGGTTTGGACTTTCCATTTTTTTCTTCCTGTGGTACAATGACACCAGAAAACAGATGCGGAGGTGAGCCATATGGCGTATCGGCCCCTGGCGGATGAGATCCGGCCCGAGACCTTGGATGACGTAGTCGGCCAGAGCCATATTCTGGGCTCTGACGGCGTTCTGCGCCGCATCATTGAGAGCGGAAATATCCCCAACATGGTGTTTTACGGGCCCTCCGGCACAGGAAAGACCACCGTTGCCAACATCATCGCCAAGCGCACTGACCGCACGCTGCACCGGCTCAACGCCACCACCGCCACACTGGCGGATATTCGTCAGGTCATTGCTGACGTGGACACGCTCCTCGCCCCAAACGGAGTATTGCTCTATCTGGACGAGATCCAGTACTTCAATAAAAAGCAGCAGCAGTCTCTGTTGGAGTTTATGGAAAACGGTAAGATTACCGTCATCACATCCACCACGGAAAACCCCTATTTCTGTGTCTTCAACGCTGTTCTCTCCCGCTCTACCGTCTTTGAGTTTAAGATGGTGGAGGCAGAGGAGATCAAACCCGCTCTTCTGCGGGCCGTCTCTGTTCTGGAACGGCGCAAAAAGGTCAAAGCGAAGCTGGAGGACGGAGTGCTGGACTATCTCGCCTCCGCCTGCGGCGGTGACGTAAGAAAGGGCATCAGCGGGGTAGAACTGCTCTTTTCCGTCGCTCCGATCCGAGAGGGCATTGCCCATATGACCCTGGAGGATGCCAAGACGGTGGGACAGCGCTCCGCCATGCGTTATGACCGGGATGGAGACGACCATTTTGACATCGCATCGGCACTCATGAAGTCTCTCCGGGGCTCCGACCCGGACGCCGCCCTGCACTATCTGGCCCGGCTCTTGGAGGCAGGGGATATGATCACGGCCATTCGCCGCATTCTCTGCTCTGCCAGTGAGGACGTGGGCATGGCCTACCCCCAGGCCATCTCTATTGTCAAGGCCTGTGTGGACAGTGCCAATATGCTGGGGCTTCCCGAGGCAAAGCTGCCGCTGGCGCAGGCTGTCATTTTGCTCGCCACAGCGCCGAAATCCAACAGCGTGGTGGAAGGCATCGGCAAAGCAACGGCGGACGTGTCTGCCGGGCGGACAGGGGACTATCCCCGCCATCTGCAAAACGTCCACGCTGACAGCTCCGGCATGGAGCGGGAGCAGGGCTACCTCTATCCCCATAACTATCCCAACCACTGGGTACAGCAGCAGTACCTGCCGGACCGCATCAAGGATGCCCACTATTATGAGTTTGGCGACAACAAGACTGAACAGGCGGCAAAGGCTTACTGGGAGCGGATCAAAGGAACAATCTAACAAGGAGGACGCATCATGGATGTACGACTGGGTGACGTTCTGCTGATGAAAAAACCCCATCCCTGCGGCGGCAGGGAGTGGGACGTGCTGCGGATCGGCATGGATTTCCGCCTCCGCTGCCGCACCTGCGGCCGGGAGATGATGGTCCCCCGGGGCAAGGCAGAAAAAGCGATCAAGAAAATTATACGAGAAACCGAGGAATGACCTATGAAAGAGTTTTGGTCCAGCCGGATCCGGCAGCTCACTCCCTACACCCCGGGAGAGCAGCCGAAAAACCGGACCTTTATCAAGTTGAACACAAATGAAAATCCCTATCCGCCTTCCCCCAAGGCAATTGCGGCCATTCAGGCAGCGGCAGGGGAGAGGCTGCGCCTTTATCCTGACCCGGAAGCTGCCGAGCTGGTACAGGCACTGAGCCGGCAGTACGGGCTGCCCGAGAACCAAATCTTTGTGGGAAACGGCTCTGACGAGGTGCTGGCCTTTGCCTTTCAGGCTTTCTTTGATCCGGGCAGCACCATTGTGTTTCCGGATATTACCTATTCCTTCTACCCCGTCTATGCCAATATGTTCGGCATCGGCTATCGCACGATCCCGCTGAACGAAGACTTTACCGTCCCGACAGATGCCTTCTTTGCCGGCAATGACGGCGTTGTGATCGCCAATCCCAACGCACCCACCGGCATAGAGCTGGGGCAGGACGGTATTCGTGCCATCCTGGAGCACAATCCCCATGTGGCTGTGATTGTGGACGAGGCGTATGTGGATTTTGGCGGCACTTCCGCGCTGCCCCTTATTGCGGAGTATCCCAACCTGCTGGTGGTCCAGACCACTTCAAAATCACGAGCACTGGCCGGTCTGCGGGTGGGCTTTGCCTTTGGAAATCCCAACCTGATTGCAGCTATGAACTGTGTAAAAAACTCCATCAATTCCTATACGCTGGACCGTCTGGCCATTGCCGGCGCCGCAGCGGCAGTGGAAGACAGGGCATATTTCGACGCACAACGGCAGAAAGTGATGGATACCAGGGCACGGGTCTCTCATCAGTTGACGCAATTGGGCTTTACCGTTCTGCCCTCCAAATCCAATTTCATTTTTGCCAGCCATCCATCTGTCCCTGCCAAAACGCTCTTTGCCCATCTGCGGGAGGAGGGGATTTTAGTGCGCTATTTTGACCTGCCTCGCATTGACAATTTTCTGCGCATTTCGATTGGGGCAGACCATGATATGGAGGCGCTTGTCTCTGCTTTGGAGAAGCTGACGCATGATGAATGAGCGAGCATTACTGGCTCTGCTTCGTCAAGTACAGATCGGGGATGCCACCCCAGAAGAAGCGGCCGCCCAACTCCGCATCGAGCCGTTTGTCTCCCTGGGCTATGCCACGGTGGACAGCCAGCGCAAGGCAAGGCAGGGAATTGCCGAGGTCATCTACGGCGCCTCCAAAACGCCGGAGCAGATCCTGGGTATCTGTCAGGCCATGGTGGAGCGAGGAGAGCACAATATCCTTGCCACCCGCATGTCTGCCCAGGCTGCGGCACTTGTATCAGAGTCCCTGCCGCTCAGTTATCACGAGCTGCCCAAGCTGGGCGTTGTGGCGCCTGAGCCCACAGAGCAACTGGGCGAGATCGCCGTTGTTGCCGCCGGGACCAGCGATCTTCCAGTTGCTGAAGAGGCGGCCATCACTGCCGAAACACTGGGCAACCGGGTCAGCCGCATCTACGATGTGGGCGTTGCCGGCCTTCACCGTCTGCTTGCCCGGCTGGATGAGCTGAATCGAGCCAGAGTGATTGTCGCCGTTGCAGGGATGGAAGGCGCGCTTGCCAGTGTGGTGGGCGGACTGGTTTCCTGCCCGGTCATCGCCGTTCCCACCAGCGTGGGCTATGGAGCCAATTTTGGGGGCCTTTCTGCCCTTCTGGCTATGCTCAACTCCTGCGCCGCCGGGGTTTCTGTGGTCAATATCGACAACGGCTTTGGGGCCGCCTTTCAGGCCTCCCGCATTAATCAGATGGAGGGACTTTCCCGGTGAAAACGCTGTATCTGCAATGTAATATGGGCATCGCCGGCGATATGATGGCCGCTGCGCTCTATGAACTGCTGGAGGATCAGGAGGACTTTCTGGCTGTGGCAAATCAGCTTCTGCCCCAGGTTTCAGTCACTGCCGAGCCTGCCGAAAAGCAGGGCATCCGGGGCACCCATCTCGCCGTCAGGGTGAACGGCAGCGAAGAGGAACAGGGCATTGCAGACCACCATCACAGTGAGCATCACCATCATCACGCAAGCCTCTCCCATATCCGGTCCATCCTGTCCGGTCTGCCTGTCTCTCAACATGTGAAGGAACAGGCGGCTCAGGTCTACGATTTTCTGGCCCACGCCGAGGCAAAGGCCCACGGCTGCCCGGTGGACCAGATCCATTTCCACGAAGTGGGCGAACTGGACGCCATTGCAGACATCACCCTGGCCTGCCTTGCGCTGGAACTGCTGAACGTAGAGCAGGTGATCTGCTCTCCTGTCTGTACCGGATTCGGCCAGGTGCGCTGCGCCCATGGCACCCTTCCTGTTCCGGCCCCGGCCACCGCCTGGCTGCTGGAGGGAATTCCCGCCTATGCCGGAACTGTGGAGGGAGAACTGACAACTCCCACCGGCGCAGCCCTTGTCTCCGTCTTGGCCGACCGCTTTGAGCAGATGCCGCTCATGGTGACCCGGAAGCTCGGCTACGGCATGGGCAAAAAGGATTTCCCTCAGGCAGCCAACTGCGTCCGAGCCTTTCTGGGAGAGACCCGGGAGCAGTCAGATACTGTCACCGAGCTGGTCTGTTCCATTGATGACATGACGCCGGAGCGTCTGGCCTATGCCTCTGCCCGGCTCATGGAATTGGGTGCGCTGGATGTGACCATTGTTCCCGCCGTGATGAAAAAGGGGAGACCCGGCCATTTGCTGACCGTCCTTTCCGCCGCCGGGCAGGCAGAACAACTGGCAGATGCCGTTTTACGGGAGACTACAACCAACGGTCTTCGGCTCCGCACCTGCCAGAGACGCATTCTGACGCCCTCTGTCACAGAGAAAACATCTCCCTTTGGCCCTGTCCGCATCAAGCGGGCGGAGGGACACAGTGCAGTCCACGTAAAGCCGGAATATGAGGATGCGGCCGCCATTGCCCGCCGGGAAGGACTTCCCATTGAGCAGGTATATCGGATCCTGAACGGACTCATTTGACCTTTTTCAACGGTGAGAACTATCGTGACCGATCAGAAAAAAGAACAACCGAATTCCATTCTGGTCAGTACGGCATCACGCCCTCTGGCCTGTGTTTGCGCAGCCTTTTCCGGTGCTATTCTGCTTGGGATCTACTTGCTGGATCTGCGGCAGATACTGCTGCTGGGAGGGCTGATGCTTTTCGCAGGCGCGGCCCTGTTCCTGAGAAGGCATAAACTGCTTGGGGCCGTTTTCCTTGCCGCTGTGATCGGCATGCTGCTCTGCTGGTACTGGCAGGGAAGAGTGGTCGATTTAGAGCGAAACTGGGTCGGCCGCATCGAGCCGCTCGTCATGGAAGTGACCGATTACCCTGAAGAGAGCCTCTATGGCAGCTATGTGGAGACGAAAATCTTGTCAGAAGGGGAGTTGCACAATGTTCACTTACTCCTCTATGTATCTGATCCCGATCTGGATGTGAACCCGGGCAGCCAACTCTCTGCCTATGTACGCCTTCGCACTGCCAGAGGGGATCAGGACCCGTGGGTCCTTTACAACTACTCAAACGGCATCTTCCTTCAGGGCAGCGCCAAATATTACCGCATACAGGACCAGCCGACTCCGTTCCGTCTCCTGCCGCGTGTGTGGGCACATGGGATCGGGCAGTCGCTCCACCAACTCTTTCCCGACGAGGAGGCAGGATTTCTCTTTGCCCTGACCACCGGAACTACCGTCGATCTATCACCTGAACTGGACTATGCCCTGAAAGAGACCGGCCTGCGGCATATTGTGGCCGCCTCCGGTCTGCATGTCAATGTACTGATCACTGTTCTCTTTCTCCTACCGGGTAATCGAAAGCGGAAAGGAATTCTGTTTCTGCCGGCGCTTCTGGCCTTTGCGGCCCTGGCGGGCTTTTCGCCCTCAATCTGCCGGGCGTCTATTATGGAGGCCATTATCCTGCTGGCACCGCTGGTGGAGCGGGAGGAGGACGGCCTGACCTCACTTTCCCTTGCGCTTGCGCTGATCGTTGCCGGAAATCCTTATGCAGTGACCGGCGTAGGACTGCAGCTCTCCTTCTGTGCCATGCTGGGCCTGCTGACCATTAGCCCGTCCCTGAGAAACCCGAAGCGGGGAAAGATATGGAACTCGCTCGTCACCACTCTGGGGGCCAATGTGCTCACCCTCCCCTTGGTGCTGTATTATTTTGGCTCCTTTTCACTTTTGACTCCTTTGTCGAATCTTGTCGTATTATGGGTGATCCCGTTCCTGATGCCGGCAGGGCTGACGGTAGCTTTGCTTGGTCTGTGCCTGCCTTGGCTTGCCGGGCTGGCGGCAGTGCCTGTGGGAAAGGTGGCGGAAGGTACCATTATATGGATCTACACCATCTCACGGCTGCCCCACGCAAATCTTTCGGGCGGAGATCCCATGGTGATTGCGTGGCTGCTGTTGGCATATCTGATCGGGGGACTGATCTATTGGAAAAAGCTGCGGGGCAGGGCAGCTTTGGCCTTTGGCCTTGCACTGCTACCGGCTTTGATGCTGTGCTTCTGGAAACCGGAGCAGGCGATTCCGCCCGGCGGAATGCAGATCTCTCTGCTGGATGTGGGTCAGGGGCAGTGTATCCTGATCCTCTCCGAATCTGATACCATAGTCATTGACTGCGGCAGCGAACAGGAACATGCGGACGAGGCGCTCAAAAGCGCCCTCTCCAGGCAGCACCGGGATCACATTGACCTGCTCATCCTCACCCACTATGACAGCGACCATATAAACGGCCTGCCGGAAGTGACGGAGGAATATCCCGTTTATCAGCTGCTGGCACCCCAACCGACAGCGGACCATGAGGATGAGGCCGCGAAGCTCTGGTCCGCACTGGAAGCGAAGGGAGCAACGGTCACGGTGTCTAATGACGACGAGCGGGTTCAGTACGGCTCGATCGCCTTTTCCACCACAGCCATCGGCACCGACCGGAACAGCGGTCTGGCCATTTTGGTATCGCAAGATGAATTTGATCTGCTTGTGACCGGCGACGCAAATTTGGAGGCAGAGCAAGAGCTTGTCTCACGCTGGACGCTGCCCAAAATAGAAGTTCTGGTCGCCGGACATCATGGCTCCAAATATGCTACAGGCGAATCACTGCTGGCCCAAGGGCAGCCGGATTCTGTTCTCATCTCTGTGGGCAGTAATTCCTACGGACATCCTACCGAGGAGACCTTGGACCGATGCGAGGCATTTGGCGCAGAAGTTTGGAGGACAGACGAAAACGGCACCTTGACCATCCAAGTGCGGTAGTTATCCGTATCATTGCCAAAACAGTTTGCTCATTTTAACTGTCGGCATCTGGACGAAGGGGTCGCTTTGTGATACACTAGGCAAAGCGATTCGATTTTTGTACCGCCCGAAGGAGGGCAGCCCATGAAACATATTCCCAATATACTATCCAGCCTGCGTATTGTAATGATTCCCTTTTTCGTCTGGCAGATGTTGACCGGAAATATGCTGTCTGCAGGTCTGATCCTGCTGGCTTCTGGCATTACCGACACTTTAGACGGACAGTTGGCCCGTCATTTTGGCTGGATCTCCGACCTGGGCAAGATTCTGGATCCCTTTGCGGACAAGCTGACACAGACCGCCGTCTCAGTCTGTTTTATCATCCGTTTCCCTGAACTGTGGATCTTCTTCGCCGTGCTGATTTTCAAGGATGCCATCATGGTCATGCTGGGCGGTTATCTGACAAAAGGCGGCGTCAAGATTGAAGGCGCTAAGTGGGCAGGGAAAGTAGCGACCGTTGTTTTTTATGTGGTCATGATTTCCATTGTCCTGTTCCAGTCAATTCCGGAATGGTTTACCATTGCCATGCTGGCTCTGGCCGTGATCTGTGCGCTGATTGCAGGACTTTCCTACATCCCTGAATTTCTCCGCTATATGGAACAGCGTAAAGAGAACTCAGTGAAAGAGTAAAATGCGATAAATCCCTCATCTGCAAATGCCGAACATCGGCTATGCAGATGGGGGATTTTTGCATTATTGAGCGGTACAACTTCAAAAACGGAGTGGCGGTATTGACCATGAACTGAGACCGCGTAGTATAGCTCTGTATTCCGGCTTGGATATTGCGGTCCGCCTGCTTTCCGGCATTGCCTATCGGCAGAAACGAAAGATGCCGCCCCGGAGATCGTTATACTCCGGGGCGGCAGTAGGTCCGTGGGATGTGCTTACAGCCCCATGGCGTCAGAGATATTCTCCACCACGTCAGTGATGGCCTTAATGGCTTTACCGGCAGTAGAGCGCTTAAAGGACTTGCCCTTAGGCGCACAGGCTACACCGATTGCGGCACCTACGGCTACGCCGATGCCCATGCCGCGCAGAAACTTCATATTGCTCATTTTATCACCTCCTTCTGCTATTGTGTCCTGTCTTGAAAAAAACCTGCCTGAGAAATTCCGGGAATCAATTGCGTCAAACGTCGTTTTGCGGTATAATGCAAGTTAGGTAATTATGCGTTTCGCAATATTTGACAAGGAGTGACAAATTTTGAAACTACTGATCAAAAATGGTACTTTGATCGATCCGGTCTGCGGGCTGGGCGGTATCATGGATATTTTGATAGAAGACGGTACCATCACCGTGATTGGGAATGATCTGGATGACAGACAGGCTCAGGTGGTCGATGCCACAGGCCTTCACGTCTGTGCCGGACTGATCGATATGCATGTCCACCTGCGAGACCCCGGATTGACCTATAAAGAGGACATACTGACCGGCTCTGCGGCAGCAGCCAAGGGCGGATTTACCGCAATCGCCTGCATGCCCAACACGAAGCCGGTTGCGGACAGTCCCGAGATCATGGAGTACATTCTAAACAAGGCAAAGGAGAACTGCGGCGTTCGGGTCCTGCCCATCGGCGCACTCTCCATGGGCCAGAAGGGCGGAGAAATCACAGACGCCAAAGCGCTGAAAGAAGCGGGCGCTGTGGCGATCTCGGATGACGGCGTTCCGGTGCAGAACGCAAACCTGATGCGGGATGCCCTGCTGCGTGCCCACCGGAACAAGCTGACCGTCCTGTCCCACTGTGAGGATGACGATATGGTTCGGGGCCGCAGCGTAAATGAGGGCAGAGTTTCCCGCCAGCTTGGACTCCCCGGCCGGCCCGGCATTGCCGAAGAGCTGATGGTCATGCGGGATGCCATGCTGGCCGAGGAAACCCGGACCGCCGTCCATATCTGCCACGTCTCTACGGCGAATTCCGTCAACATCATCCGTCAATTCAAGCGCAAGGGTGTCAGGATCACCTGCGAAACCTGTCCCCAGTACTTTACCCTTACCCATGAGGAGATCCTGCGGCAGGGCACCATGGCCAAAGTCAATCCGCCCCTCCGGGCGACAAAGGACAAGTTGGGCATCCTGGCCGGCCTGAAGGACGGCACCATTGACTGTATCGTCACCGATCACGCCCCCCACTCCGCAGAGGAGAAGGCAAAGCCCCTCACCGAGGCTCCTGCCGGTATGGTGGGTCTGGAGACCTCTCTGGGGTTGGCCCTGACCTACCTCTATCACACCGGTGAGCTGTCTCTTAACGACATCATTCAGAAGATGACCATCAATCCCGCCAAGATCCTCGGCCTCCGCAGCGGCACGCTGGCGCTTGGGGCGGTTGCGGATCTGACCATTTTTGACCTCAACGAACGTTGGACCGTAGACCCCGACCAGTTTGCCTCCAAGGCAAGAAATACTCCCTTTGCCGGCATGGAGCTGCAGGGCAGGGTGAAATATACCATCGTCGGCGGCAAGGTTATTTATCAAGACTAATTTTTTCTTATGTGAAAGGAGCAGCAAACAATGTCCTTTGATGTATTGCAGAAGAAGATCCGTGAGATGAAAAACCCCACGGTGGCCGGTCTGGATGCCCGGTTGGAGTACGTCCCTGAATTTATTGTGAAAGAAGCCATTGAGGAATACGGCGAGACCCGCAAAGCTGCCGCTGAGGCCATCTACCGCTTTAACTGCGGCCTGATGGATGCCCTCAGTGACATCGTCCCCGCCGTCAAGCCTCAGGCCGCATATTACGAGAACCTGGGCTGGGAGGGCATGGAGATGCTGGAGCGCACCATCCGATACGCCAAGGAAAAGGGCCTGTTCGTCATTGCGGACATTAAGCGGGGCGACATCGGCACTACTGCCTCAGCCTATTCCGAAGCCTGGCTGGGCAAGACCAAGATCGGAGACGAGCTGGTCTCCGGCTTCGATGCCGACTGCGTCACCCTCAACGGCTATATGGGCTCTGACGCCATCAAGCCCTTCCTCAAGGATGCCCAGTCTGAGGACAAGTGCGTGTTTGCTCTGGTCCGCACCTCTAATCCTTCCGCTATTGAGCTGCAAGACATGATGGCCGGCGACCGTCTGGTCTACAAAGTCATGGCTGAGCTGGTGGACCGCTGGGGCAAGACCACGGATGTGGGCGAATTCGGCTACAACCGGGTGGGCGCTGTCACCGGCGCTACCTATCCCTCCGACCTTCGGCAGCTGCGTAAGCTGCTGCCCCATACCTTCTTCCTTGTGCCCGGCTACGGTGCACAGGGCGGAACCGCAGAGGATGTGCACTTTGCCTTTGACCGCTACGGACGGGGTGCTATCGTCAACTCCTCTCGGGGCATTATGTGCGCCTGGAAGAAGACCGGCAACAACGGCACGGACTATGCCGAGGCAGCCCGGGCCGCAGCGATTGAGATGCGGGACGCCATTCGCGCCGTCACGCCCATCCTCTGAGCCGAAAGGGCACAACTCATTTTCAGGAAAACAGGTGATCTTATGCCAATGACAAGAAACTGCCCCATTACCGATCTGCAAGTCCTCACCGCCGATGTGGTCTCCATCACCATGGAAGCCGGCGACCTGGCAGAGCAGACCAAGGCGGGCCAGTTTGTCAATATCAAGTGCGGCGAGGGGCTGCTGCTCCGCCGTCCTATCTCTGTATGCGACGTAAACGGCACTCAGCTGACCGTTGTGTTTCAGGTCAAGGGTGAGGGCACTCAGTGGCTCTCCCAGTGCCAGGTAGGGGAGGAACTGGATGTTCTCGGCCCTCTGGGGCACGGCTATGAAATCCCCGATGGTAAAGTGCTGGTGGTCGGAGGCGGCATCGGCGTACCGCCTATGCTCTATACCGCCAAGTGCTGCCGTGAGGCAGACGCCTGCGTCGGCTTCCGCAGTGAGAAAAACGCCATTTTGCTGGAGGAACTGGGTGCCGTCTGCGGCAAGGTCATAGTTACCAGCGATGACGGCACCATTGGCGCCCGCGGCTTTGTAGACGCACTGGTGCGCAAGGCGCTGGCGGAGGATTCCTATGCAGCGGTCTTTGCCTGCGGCCCCAAGCCTATGCTGAAAAGTGTCTCGCTGGCTGCCAAAGAAGGGAATACCCCCTGCTTTGTCTCCATGGAGGAGCGGATGGGCTGCGGATTAGGCGCCTGCCTGGTCTGCGCCTGCTCCGTCGGCGGACATTATAAGCATGTCTGCAAGGACGGCCCTGTATTTAACGCCGAGGAGGTGGACTGGTAATGAGTAAGGTAGATCTCTCCGTCAATCTGGCGGGCATGACGATGAAAAACCCGGTGGTCGTCGCCTCCGGCACCTTCGGCTTCGGCCGGGAATTCGGGCAGTTTTACGATATTTCTGAGCTGGGCGGTATTTCTGTCAAGGGGCTGACCCTGAACCCCAGAGAGGGCAACCCGCCTCCCCGCATTGCCGAGACGCCCATGGGTATCCTGAATTCCGTGGGTCTGCAAAACCCCGGCGTAGAGGGCTTTATCGAAAAGGAACTGCCGGAGCTGAAAAAGCACGACCTCCGCATCATCGCCAATATCTCCGGCAACACCCCGGAGGAGTACGGCATCATGTGCGAGCGGCTCAGCGAGGCGGGCGTGGACATGATCGAGGTCAACATCTCCTGTCCCAACGTCAAGGCCGGAGGGTTGCAGTACGGAGTGGTGCCTGAAATGGCCGCAGAAGTTGCCCGTGAGGCCAAAAACCACTCCTCAGTGCCCGTGATGGTCAAACTGTCTCCCAATGTCACTTCTGTTGTGGATATTGCAAAGGCAGTGGTGGACGCAGGGGCGGACGCACTGTCCCTCATCAACACCGTCCGGGGGATGCGCATTGATGTCAATACCCGCCGCCCGGTGCTGCGGATGAATACCGGAGGACTCTCCGGCCCTGCCGTCCTGCCCATTGCCGTGCGGATGGTCTGGGAGGTCGCTCAGGCTGTGGACGTTCCCATTCTCGGTCTCGGCGGTATCTCCACCGGAGAGGACGCAGCCCAGATCATGCTGGCAGGGGCAACTGCTGTGGCAGTGGGGACTGCCTGCTTTGTGGATCCCTACGCCCCCATCAAGGTGCGGGACGGATTGGAGGAGATTGCCCAGCGGCAGGGTCTTTCCAGCGTCACTCAGCTCACAGGGGCTGTTCAGCCTTGGTAAATTCTGCTGCAACCCACAGAGAAAGAAGCGACCAAATATGACAAAGGTATACATCGTCCGACACGGAGAGGCGGAGGGCAACCTCTACCGCCGCCTCCACGGACACTATGACGGCGACCTGACGGAGAACGGACTCCGTCAGGTTGCCGCACTGGAAGAGCGCTTTCGCCCCATCCACCTGGACGCCGTCTATTCCAGCGACCTGCGCCGTTGCCAAAAGACGGCCAGAGCGCTGTACGAGCACAAAAACCTGCCTTTACATCTGGATACCGGCCTGAGAGAGATGAAAATGGGCGAATGGGAGGGAAAACCATGGGGCGAGCTGGGTCGCAGCGACCCGGGCATGGTGGCCAAATTCCATGCCTGTTCTCCGGATTTCCGAGCACCCGGCGGCGAGAGCTTTGAAGAGCTGCGAGAGCGGGTCAGCGGTACCATCCTGCGCCTTGCCGCAGAGCACGAGGGGCAGGCCATCGGCATCGCCACTCACTATCTGGCCCTTCGATCCGCCTTGTCGGTGTTTCACGGCTGCCGCGTAGACGAGATCAATCAGGTGGTTCCCAGATGTGATAATACCGGCGTCTCTCTACTGGAAATTGAAAACGGCAAGGTGAACATCGTCTTTGAGTGCGACAATTCCCACCTGCCGCCGGAGCTCTCCACGCTGAAACGACAGAACTGGAAAAACTCCAACAATATGGCTGCCCCCGAGGCAAACCTTTGGTATCGCCCCTGGGATCCGGTGGGGGAGAGAGAACTGTATCTTCGCTTCCGCCGGGATGCGTGGCAGTTGGTCCACCCAAACGATCCCTTTAACGGGGACAGCTTTTACCAGGAGGCACGGGCAGCGGCAGAGGCCGATCCCTGGGCCGTGGTCTGTCCCATGCAGGGCGACCGGATCGCAGGTATGCTCCAGATGGACAAAGCACGCTACGCAGAAGATGGCGCCGGATTTATTTACTTCTATTACATTGCCCCTGAAATGCGCCGGAAAGGGCTGGGCATTCAACTGCTGGGCCAGGCCGTAGCCACATTCCGTCCCTTGGGACGCAAAACAGTACGTCTGCGCTGCTCGCCGGATAATGCAGTTGGACTCCACTTCTATGAAAAATACGGCTTCGCCGATATTGGTCAGGCTCAGGGCAGCGCCGTGCCGCTGCGCCTGCTGGAAAAGAACATCGAGTGAACAGGCCGGCGGGCGCTATTAAAAAAAAGCTGATTTTATGCAGGATTTTTGAATTTGCCTGCGTATATCATACATAGGACGTGCAAATCGCCCGTAAACCAGAGAAGGAGGTGCGGTATGACAGGAAGAGAGCGCATTGAGCAGGCAGAGGCGTATCTTCTCTCGCCCTATGCCTGTAAAAGTCGAGACTCAAAGGGCAGGATTCGCCCGGAAGAGCCCTGCCATATCCGCACCTGTTTCCAGCGGGACATTGACCGCATCGTCCACTGCAAGGCTTTCCGCCGCCTAAAGCACAAGACTCAGGTCTTTCTCCAGCCGGAAGGCGACCACTACCGCACCCGAATGACCCATACACTGGAGGTCACCCGCATCGCCCGTACCATTGCCAGAGGATTGGGCCTCAACGAGGACCTGACAGAAGCCGCTGCTCTCGGCCATGATCTTGGACATACCCCCTTTGGTCACGCCGGCGAGCGGGCCCTAAACGCCATCGTCCCCGGCGGTTTTGAGCACAATGTTCAATCCCTTCGTGTGGTGGACAAGCTGGAGAAGCAGGGGAGCGGTCTGAATCTGACATACGAGGTCCGGCGTGGCATCCTCTGCCACACAGGACCGGATCGGGCGGAAACGCTGGAAGGGCAGATCCTCTGGTATGCTGACCGGATTGCCTACATCAATCACGATTTGGAGGACGCCATGCGGGGCGGCATCCTATTTCCCATGGATGTCCCCATTGAGCTTCAGGAAAAGCTGGGCTACGATAAGAGCCAGCGGATAGACACACTGGTCCGAGATGTCATTGACTCCAGTCAGGGTAAGCCTGAGCTGAACCAAACTCCGGACCTGCGGGATGCCATGAATGAGCTGCGAGATTTTCTTTTTCAGATGGTCTACCGCAATCCCCAGGCCAAAGGGGAAGAGGGCAAGGCAGTGGAGATGCTTCACCGCATGTACGAGTGCTATGTGAAAAATCCCGACCTGCTTCCCTCCGATTTTCAGGACATCCGTTTTGAAGAGGGCGTAGAGCGGGCTGTCTGCGACTATATCGCCGGCATGACTGACTCCTATGCTGTGGAAAAATACGGGGAACTGTTCATTCCCAAGGCCTGGACAGTCAAATAAGTGTCTTTTTTCACTCGGATTTGGATAAGAAGGGGAGAAAAGGGCAATCATAGGGAAGAAATGGAGAGGAGGTGCGCACCATGCCGATACCGGAACAATTTCTGGAAGAACTGAATGCCAGAACGGATATTGTGGACATAGTCTCGAACTATGTCACGCTGACCAAGAAGGGAAATCGGTATTGGGGCCTCTGCCCCTTCCACAGTGAAAAGACGCCCTCCTTTTCTGTCTCCCCGGACCGACAGATGTACTACTGCTTCGGCTGCCATAAGGGCGGGGGAGCGGTGCAGTTTACCATGGAGCTGGAAGGCGTGTCCTTCCCGGACGCTGTGGGGATCCTCGCCCAGCGGGTTGGACTTCAGGTTCCGGAGACAAAAGGGGACAGCGACAGCCGCAAACGCCGGGAGCGGCTCTATCAGCTGAATCGGGACACTGCCCGCTGGTATCACGAGAATCTTGTCCAGCCGGAGGCCCGCCATGCGCTGAACTACTTTACCGATCGGGGACTTTCCCGGCGTACCATTACCAACTTCGGACTGGGCTATGCCTGGGACGAGTGGGACGGACTAATCAAGGAGATGGGCAAGCGGGGCTATACCAAGCAGGAGCTGCTGGATGCCGGCCTGGTAGTCAAAAACGACAAGGGCCGCATCTACGATCGATTCCGAGGCCGGGTGATGTTTCCCATCATTGACCTGAGGGGCAACGTGATCGGCTTTGGCGGGCGTGTACTGGATAACAGCACGCCAAAGTACCTCAACTCGCCGGACACCATTATCTTCAATAAGAGCAAAAACCTCTTCGCGCTAAATCTGGCCCGTAAATCCAAGCAGGGACGTATCATTTTGACCGAGGGCTATATGGACACTATTGCCCTGCACCAGGCTGGATTTGACTGTGCGGTCGCCTCGCTCGGCACATCTCTCACGGAAGATCATGCCCGCATGATCGCCCAACGGACCCAGGAGGTCGTCATCTCCTATGACAGCGACTCCGCCGGAGTTAACGCCGCCCAGCGGGCAATCCAGCTGCTGAATAAGACCGGCATCAAGGTGAAGGTACTCAAGGTCACCGGTGCTAAGGACCCGGACGAATTTATCAAGAAATACGGTCCAGCCGCCTTTCAAAAGCTGATTGACGGCTCGGAAAATCATGTGGAATTCCGCCTTCTGCAGGTGAAAAACAAGTACGATCTCACCGCAGACGATCAGAAGGTGGCCTGTATTCAGGAGTTGGCCAACGTCATCGCCCGACTCCCAGGTGCGGCGGAGCGAGAAGTCTACGGCAACCGTATGGCTGTCGATTTGGGCATCTCTGCCGATACCATGCGCCGCGAGATCGACCGCAGTCAAAAGCGTCAGCTTCGCCGAGGAGAAAAACAGCAGACCCGGCGGGTGCTCCAGCCGGTGCAGATGAATCAGCCGGAAGCCCGTGCCCTGCGCTACGACAATATGCGCTCCGGCAAAGCTGAGGAGGGAGTGATCTCCCTTCTGATGAACGACCCGGATCTGCTCAGTCAGACAGCCGGTCTGAGCCCGGAGGACTTCACCGTCCCCCTGTTCGGCAGAGTCTACGAACAAATCTGGACCCGTTGGTCTGAGGGGCGGCCGGTCTCTATCCACACATTGGGGCAGGACCTCTCTGGTGAGGAGATGAATCACCTGGTATCCATTTTGCAGTCTCCCATCTCCCAGGAAAACCGGGAGTGGGCCATGCAGGACTACATCAATATCATACAAACCGAGAGCCTAAAGGGCATCCGCCGATCTGATGTGGACGACGGTGCACTGATGGCATTCAGAGATAAAAAACACATGGAGGATGCGACATGAGCGACAAGAATCAGGCAATTACAGAGAAGAAAGAGGCAAAGACTGCCATTCCCGAGGGAGTTGCTGGCGCCGAAAAGCTGAATGAACTCATTGAGCGAGGCAAGAAAAAGGGCAAACTCACCGCTATGGAGATGATGGAACTGGACGGCGTCGAGCTGGACAGCGAAACATTGGATCAGTTTTATGACATCCTGGAGAATCAGGGCATTGAACTGATTTCTGACGAAGACATCCCGGAAGCGATTGAGCCCCCTGAGGAAGATATTGAGGACGTGGAAGAGGAGGAGATCGTCGACCCCAACACCATGGTAGACAGCTTCAGCATTGATGATCCTGTCCGCATGTACCTCAAAGAGATCGGCAAGGTTCCTCTGCTGACACCTGATGAAGAGACCGAGCTGGCGAAAGGTATGAGCGCCGGCTATGCCGCCAAAGAACAGCTGGATGAACTGGAGGCCGCCGGCGAGGAGATTCCCGAAGAGGTCCGCGCCGAACTCCAGAAGACCATCAATCACGGCGAGCACTGCAAGCAGCGCCTGGCAGAGGCCAACCTGCGTCTGGTCGTCTCCATCGCAAAGCGCTACGTTGGCCGCGGCATGCTGTTCTTGGACCTGATCCAGGAGGGCAATCTGGGCCTCATCAAGGCTGTGGAAAAGTTTGACTACACCAAAGGCTATAAGTTCTCTACCTACGCCACCTGGTGGATCCGTCAGGCCATTACCCGCGCCATCGCCGATCAGGCCCGTACCATCCGCATCCCCGTCCACATGGTGGAGACCATCAACAAGGTCATCCGTGTCTCCCGCCAGCTGCTGCAGGAACTGGGGCACGATCCCTCTCCCGAGGAGATCGCCGCCGAGATGAATATGCCGGTGGACAAGGTGCGTGAGATTTTGAAGATCGCACAGGAGCCAGTCTCTCTGGAGACGCCCATCGGCGAGGAGGAGGACTCCCATCTGGGCGACTTCATTCCTGACGAGGACGCCAGCGAGCCGTCGGAGGCCGCCTCCTTCACCCTTTTGAAGGAGCAGCTGGTGGAGGTGCTCTCCACCCTGACGCCCCGAGAGGAGAAGGTCTTAAAGCTCCGCTTCGGCATTGAGGACGGCCGCACCCGCACGCTGGAAGAGGTAGGCAAGCAGTTCCACGTCACCCGTGAGCGCATTCGTCAGATAGAGGCCAAAGCTCTGCGCAAGCTGCGCCACCCCAGCCGCTCCAAGAAGCTGCGGGACTTTTTGAACTGAGCAGGCTTCTACCCAAAGCGAGGCAGCGACGAGGGCGTTTCCCTGCGAGAAGATGAACTGTGCTGCTGGGCAACAGCGAGACCCACCTGCATTGGCACCTGTTTCCCAGACGGGCGGGCGACATCGGGACCTACGGCAACCACGGAAAAGGGCCGGTGTGGTGGCTCCCCATGGATCAGATGTACGACGACAGCAACCGCCCGGATGAGCCGACCCTTGCGGAGTTGAAAACAAAGCTGAAGAAGGAACTATGATCAAACTGTTTGAAAGCACCCAAAATACCCGACCCATCCTGCCAGACAGCCTGCGTTTTATCCGCAGTGACGTCCCCACTGCTGTCTCGGAAGCGGAAGAGCAGTGGCTCCGGGCGCACGACATTCTGACAATCATTGACCTGAGAGAGCCGCAGGAGCGGGCACAAAAAACCTGCCCGTTGGGGGAGAAAAACGGCTTCACCTACCTCTGCCTGCCGGTCACAGGAGGAAACGACATTCCATCGTCTCAAGCCGAGGTTGCGGCCTCCTATATCCGCATGGTGGACGAACAGATGGAACGCATCATTGAGGCGGCGATGACCGAAAAATCCAACGTCCTCTACTTCTGCAACGCAGGCAAAGACAGGACAGAGGTGGTCTCCGCCATCCTCCTGACCCGGCTTGGGTATGACCGGGAGTATATCGTTGCTGACTATATGAAATCGGCGGAAAACCTGAGAGGAACACTGGAGGCATTTGTAAAGAATCGCCCGGATGTGGATCTCAATGTCATAACCCCACAGCCGGCCTATATGCAGGACTTTCTGACCTGGCTCCATCATAACGCCACAAAATAGCTTGTCTAAATTTTCCTCCTCTGACATAGGATAGTGTCAGGGGAGGAATGTGTTATGTGGGAAAAACTGGACAATAAGCTGCTCATCTGTTACGCACTGACCACGCTGGCGGGCATTGGACTTCATTTCGTCTTCGATCTCTGGCCAAGCCTGCTGACCGAGTTCTTTGCGCCGGTCAATGAGAGTCTGTGGGAGCATATCAAAATCATCTTCTGGCCCTACCTGCTGGCGGGGCTGTATCTGACAGGAGCAGGGAAGTGGCAGAGAGCGCCCTGGCTTGCGACATTGCTGCTGATCTGCGGTCTGCTTCTGGCCGGTGGATATTATATCCATGCCCATTCGGGGCTAAATGCATTTGCAGCTGACATCGCTCTTTATTTTTTAATCATGGGAGCGGGCTTCTCTCTGCCGGCCGTCCTACCGGTGAGGGAGTGCTGGAGCAGCCTGCTGACCGGTGCAGTATTGATTCTATGCGGTCTGATCGTCTGCTGGACTATTCAGCCGCCAAATGCTGCTATCTTTCACGATCTGTCGCTGGCTGACGCATTCTATCAACTGCCCTGCTGAAATGAATCAGAATCAATCAAACTTATAAAAGCAGGGAAGGGGTCATCCTTTCCTCGCTTTTATGTTTTGAAAAAGTCATTTCTTTTCTTTGATGTGCGCCAAAGGATTCATTGCCGCCGCATCGGCCAGATTCTCACTGCTCACATGGGTGTATATCTGGGTCGTATTCAGGTGGTCGTGACCTAAAACCTCCTGAAGTGTACGGACATCCACGCCGCTTTGAAGCATAAGGGTCGCCGCAGTATGGCGCAATTTATGGGCAGAGTAGAGGGATGCATCCAGCCCAGCGGCAGCCAGATTGTTTTTCACCAACAGATGTACGGCGCTTTTTGAGATACGTTTCCGCTGATTGCTTATGAATAAGGCGTCTGGTTCAATGAGCGTCATGGCATTTCTCACAATAAAATAGTTATCTAAAGCATCCATACAGCTGTCATTTAAGTACAAAATCCGCTCTTTATTACCTTTACCTAGCACACGGACCGTATTTCCATGAATGTCAGATACATTCAGACCAACCAGCTCTGAGATCCGCAGTCCGCAGTTTAGAAACAGCACCAGAATGCAATAATCACGCTCCGGATTTTTTCCCTGAACCGATTTCAGCAGACGCACCGATTCTTCCAGTGTCAAATATCTGGGCAGTGATTTGCGTACCTTTGGCAAATCGAGATCCTGAATCGGATTTTCCTCTAACATATGGGTTTTGACCGTCAGGTATTTAAACAAGGAACGGATGGCCGAGATCTTTCTGGCACGGGATGCCTCATTTAAACCTTTCTCACGATTTAAATATGTAAGGTAACTGTAGACGTCGCTCAGCGAAATTGTACGAATCAAATTGATGTCTACATCATCGACCGGAATATCTTGCTCAGGCATATCACGAGAAACAATACGTTTCAGGCGCTTCATGTAACGGAAAAAGCCTCGGAGATCAAGACAATACTCATCAACGGTGTGATTTGAATGGCCTTTGACCGATTCGTGATAGGCCAGGAAATCACAGAGCAATGGCGAAGCAAACTCTCTATAATCCATAACGACCCGGAAAAGCCGGATGATACCTCCCTCAACCTGAACAAAATTTTTATTTTGTTCAGGTTTGTCTGTTTATTGATTTGAGCGCCGCAGCCTCCCTCTCGGTAGGACAATTGTATTGCCGGCACTTTTTCTTTTAACTAAGTCCCGCACCGCAGGCGCTGTATATAAAAAAGCAGCAGCGCCTGCAGTATACGTATTTCAATGAAAATAGCGCACTACTCAGCAGTTCAATACAGCCAGTGCTTCTCTGATATTGCGCACTGGGATCAACTGAATTCCAGGCAGTTCAATGTCCTTGATTCCTCTTGCCGGAACCAGGCATTTGCTAAAGCCAAGACGGCGGATTTCAGACAGCCGCTGGCCAAGAAAGCTCACACTGCGAATCTCGCCGGTCAGCCCTACCTCTCCAACTGCTGCCAGGTCCTCCGGGACCGCTTTATCCCGGAAACAAGACGCCAAAGCCAAGACGGCCGCCAAATCTGCCGCAGGCTCATTGAGACTCAGTCCACCCACTACATTGATGTATGCGTCACAGTTCCCCAGTCTCAATCCGCCCCGCTTTTCTAAAACAGCCAGCAAAAGTGTTGCCCGATTATAGTCAATGCCGTTGCTGGTTCTTCGGGGCACTGCATAACTGGTCGGCGTCACAAGGGCCTGAATCTCTGCCAAAACAGGCCGTACTCCCTCCATTACACAGGTGACACAGCTGCCGGGAATGCCGGTTGGGCGGCCGGAGAGCAGCATTTCAGACGGATTTGGTACCTCCCTCAAGCCATTGTCCAGCATTTCAAAGACACCGATCTCGTCCGTTGCGCCGAATCGATTTTTGGTGGCGCGCAAAATCCGATACGCCAGGCTCTGCTCCCCTTCAAAGGACAGCACGCAGTCAACAATATGCTCCAACACCTTTGGTCCGGCAATAGAGCCCTCTTTGTTAATGTGTCCGATGACAAAAACCGTAATTCCCTTCCCTTTCGCCAGCTCCATCAGACTCATGGCACAGGCCTTTACCTGCGCTACGCTGCCAGGCAGCGAGTCGGAGCCATCCTGGTACATGGTTTGAATCGAGTCCACAATCAAAATCTCAGGTGCAACCTGATCTACACTGTCCAGCATGCGGGTCAGGTTTGTCTCTGCCAGCAGGTACATACCCTCTCCCGCAACACCCAGGCGCTGAGCCCGCAGCTTGATCTGGCGGGCGGATTCTTCGCCGGAGACATAAAGTACCTTATAGTTATGGGACAGTGTATCACAGATTTGCAGCATGAGCGTGGATTTGCCAATGCCCGGACTTCCGCCCACCAGGACAAGAGAACCCTGCACAGCGCCTCCTCCCAGCACTCTGTCCAATTCTCCCATGCCGGTGTGGAAGCGGATTTCCTCCGCAGTTTCCACCTGAGACAGCGGCAGCGCCTGACTGCCGCGACCGCCGCTGCCGGGGGCTGTGGGGATGGGTGATTTTGAGACTGCAACGGGCTGCTCGACAATGGTATTCCAGCTTCCGCAGCCGGGACATCTCCCCTGCCACTTCGGAAACTCATTGCCGCACTGAGTGCAGTAAAACACGGTCTTTGCTTTCATAATTCACCTTTTCTCTCGGTAAACATCACTTATTATTGCATATTCTGCAAGAATGAGCCTAAAAGAACGACAGCCAGCCGACTTTGGTAGTCTTCCGTCTGCAGCTGTGCGTCCTCCTCTGGATTGGAGAGAAAACCGCACTCTACCAAAATGGCAGAGCACTGGATATGGCTCATCAAATAGATCTCTTCCGGTATCTCCTTTGCCTGACGGTCATTGTCTGGTGCCAGCTGGGTACGCAGCAACTCCTGCGTCTCAACCGCCCAGCGTTGGCTGCGCTCCTCGGGTCGGAAAAAGACCTGCGCGCCGGAGTAGCGTGGGTCGGTAAACTGATTCTGGTGAATGCTGAGCAAAACCCCATTGGGTGTCTCGTTGACGATCTGAACACGCCTTTGAAGATCACTGCGTTTTTTCTCCCGCAGCGTAACCGCATCCGGGGCAGCCAATGAGGTATCGTCCGTACGCAAAAGCGTTACAGGAACTCCAAACATCCCCGCCAACTGGTCGCATTTCAGCGCGATCGCCAGGTTGATCCCGCTCTCCGGGACGCCGGATACGGATACGGCACCGCCGTCTTCTCCTCCGTGGCCCGGGTCAATGATGAGCGCCGTCTCTACCCTTCCGGCAGGCGCAAATACCTGCTGTTCCGGCCTGAGCAGCAGATCAGAGAGCAAAATGGCAGCACTCATTCCAACAGCTAAAATCAGGGCACATATCGCCCTCAGCTTTACTCTGCGTTTCATAAAATCCCCTCCTGAGGGATTCTATGAGATAGCTTTCCCATTCATCCATCCACAGTGTAGCACAAAATGATGAGCAGATTCAATACCAAACGCTGTCAACTTTCGTCGAAACACGCATAGAATGGATTGAGGGTGCTGAAAAAGCCCCTTAAAGGAGGAAAATACCTTGAGCAACGACACCCAGAGAAAATGCCCGGAGGCCAACGGCACCCTGCCCGGTTGTGCTCCGCTGGCAGTTCCTTATGTGCCCTTCCAACAGGAGGGCGAGAAGAGATACAGCAAAACAGAGGCTCTGGCACAGGGCACCCTGTTTCCCGGTCTGAATCTCCCCTTCCATCTACAGGTAAAAGGAGAACCCGTCCCCAAAACGCCGCTGTCTGAGCTTCAGGCGCTGGGGTTCGTACTCACAGAGCTAGGGCTTTATCTCGATACCCACCCCAACGACGCAGAAGCCTTCCAGCTGTTTCAGAAATACGCAGCGCTGGAGAAAGAGGGGCGCATTCGGTATGAAGAGCAGTGCGGTCCTTTGCAGCAGACCAGTGCCGCGATGGATGACCGCTATACATGGACCGGCAATCCCTGGCCATGGAACTTTAGCGAGGAGGTGAAGTAAGCTTTGTTTATCTACGACAAAAAATTACAGTATCCTGTTCGGATCAAGAATACCAACCCTAAGCTCGCCTCAATTATCATCAGTCAGTACGGCGGTCCCGATGGCGAGTTAGGCGCTTCCCTGCGCTATCTGAGCCAGCGTTACTCCATGCCTTATCCTGAACTCAAGGCTCTTTTGACCGATATAGGTACAGAGGAACTGGGACACTTGGAGATGGTGGCCTCTATCGTCCATCAACTGACCCGAAAGCTGTCCGATCAGCAAATTCAAAGCAGCAGCTTTGCTCCCTACTTTGTGGATCACACCACAGGCGTGTATCCCACCGCCGCATCCGGCTTCCCTTGGAGCGCCGCATCAATGGAGGTAAAGGGCGATGTCATCGCTGACCTGACCGAGGACCTGGCGGCGGAGCAGAAGGCCAGAGTGACTTACGATAATATTCTTCGCCTTTCCGATGACCCGGACGTCAACGACGTCATCCGCTTCCTTCGGGAGCGGGAGGTCGTGCACTTCCAGCGATTCGGCGAAGCTCTGGAAAAGGTACGTGAACGGTTGAATCGGAAGAACGTCTATCTGACCAATCCCGCATTCGACAAGTAATCAAAACCTTTCATTTTATGGCATCAGCCCGTCATAATAACGGGCTGATGCTACACGTAGAAAACCGGGCCATATCAATCGGATATGACCCGGTTCTTATATCGGAGTGTCGGGATTCGAACCCGAGGCCTCTTGGACCCGAACCAAGCGCGATACCAAGCTTCGCCACACCCCGATGCAGCTTTTATAGTATAGCTGTTCTTCCCTTCAAAGTCAAGGTCTTCTGGGAAATCTATTTTCGCGTCTCAATTTATATACTTTTTGTAAATTTCCATATGCTGCTATTGCATTCTGGTCAAATGTGCAATATAATACATTTGGTTACACTTGGTTACAAATGCAAGAAAATGTCTGCGTCACTTATCACAACGGAGAACGATATGAAAAAAAGTACTTTGACCCGAATCCTGTCCGCCCTTCTGGCAATCATAATGCTGGCGGAGTTCCTTCCCCTCCCTGTTTTCGCCTCTGACACTGGTTTGCCGGAGGATGGTACTGCTGTCGCTGCGTCCACGGGAAAAGACACCGCAGAAGATCCCTCTTCTGCAGCAGCGGAACGGCCTGAATCTGCCGAGGACGAGCAGTCCGGAGCAGATGAACCTGCCGCAGATGCTCCTCCCGCTGATGATGCCCCAGATTCTCAGCAGGCCACCGAAACGCCTTCCGAAGGCAAGGCCGAGACGGAAGATCCCCAGCCTGAGGAAAATGCCGAGGATAACGATCCGACTGCAGAAGAGCCTTCCGTCCCCGGCGAATCCGATGTAACAGCGGACCCGGCTGAGCCTGATGGTCAGGAACAGCCCGAGATGTCTGAAACTGAGCAGGTAAAGCCGTCCGAGGAAGAGACCGAGCCGGAAGAGGAAATTGACGAAGAACTGCGTGCAGAGTTGGAACGCCAACAGGCAATTATGGACCAACTGGATCAGATGCTTCGGTCTATGAACAGCATGCGGCGTGCGCCTGCCAATACCAGCTTTGAGTCGCAGCTGGCTCAATTCCCTGCCAGCTATCAGCCCGCACTCAAAAAACTGCATGAAGCACACCCCAATTGGGTGTTTGTTGCCGTAAATACCGGCTTGGATTGGAATGCAGCCGTCAATTCCGAATTTGGCGCAAGAAGCACCACTGAATATAATTACGGCCCAAACGGTCTGGCCAGTCATCTGCTTCTCAACAATCACGATACTTATTATGATGCGACCAAGTACAGCAGCACAAATCACTACCGTCCCGTCGACGGCCGTTTTGTCAGCACCAGCCGCGCTGCCGTTGCTTACTACATGGATCCCCGCAATTTCCTGACAGAACAGTACGTGTTCCAGTTTGAGAACCAGACATTTAGCACATATACCGAAAAATCCGGTATCACCTCTATTTTGTTGAGTGGCAGCAGTGCTTCTACCGGTCTTGCAAAGATCACGACCTATGTTGCCACTGACGGTAAGAAAAAGTCTCTCTCCACTCTTTCCTCGCAATTTGGATCTACCTACCCTGATATTATTTATAACGTCGGCCGTTTGACCAATGTCAGTCCCTATTTCCTTGCAAGTAAGATCGTTCAGGAGACAGGCGGCAATACTACAAGCGCCGTCATCAGCGGTACCGTCTCCGGCTATACCGGCTACTACAACTTCTACAACATCGGCTCGACCTCTGACGCAAATGGACAGGCGTATCTCAATGGCCTAAAGTACGCAAAATCACACGACTGGTTTAACCCCATTGTTGCGATTAAGGGCGGAGCAGAATTTCTGTCTGAAAAGTACATCTCCAAGGGCCAGAATACCGCATACTTTATGCGTTTCAATGTCAGCCCCGACCGGTACTACAGCACATATGGCCACCAGTATATGTCCGCCCTCTCCGCAGCTGCGCTGGAAGGCTCTAAGACATGTGACGGTTATCGCACTAGTGGGGCTCTGAGCAGTGCATTCCAGTTCTATATCCCCGTTTATAAAAACATGCCGGATCAGACCTCTATCGTCAGTCTGACTCCGACAACAAAGGGCAAAACAACTGCTACTGTCACGTTGTATAAGGAGCCATCCACGACCAGTTCTTCCCTTGTCTCTGTAAAATCCGGGACCGAAGTGACCATTCTGGGCGGCTCTGTCACTTCAGTGGAAAAAGTCCTTACTCGTTTAAATTACCCCTACTGGTATCAGGTCAAGGTCACAGTCAATGGTAATGCCTACATTGGTTATATCTATGAACAGGCGATCAGCGTCAGCTCTGTGTATAACCTGAAAAAGGGCTCTACAAAGAGCGTCAAGGCAGTGCTGACCACTTCCGGCAATACTGGTGCGATTTATTACGAGACCAGCGATCCTACCGTAGCAACCGTCTCCGACACCGGTATTGTCACCGCAGTTAGCAACGGCACCTGCACGATCTATGCCATCAGCGGCGGCGGCAGCTTTGACGCCATTGGCATTACAGTGTCCCAGAACGGCGCTGCAAGCGCTACGATAGATGAGCCGGTACTCACCTCCATCAGCAATACTGCCGATGGTGTGCGCATCAATTGGATTTCTGTTGCAGGTGCACAAAAATACCTTGTTTACCGGAAAACAGCCACCACGTCTTGGACACGATTGGGTGAGCCTACAAGCAACTATTTTGTGGACACAAAATCCCAATCCGGCACCACATATACCTATACTGTCAAGGCCGTCTCCAAGGATGGCCTGCAGTCGACCTATGATCAATCAGGCCTTTCCATCTGCTATCTCGCAACCCCCAAGCAACTCGCTGCAAAAGCAAGTGGAGACGGCATCATCTTCTCCTGGGAGGCCATTCCGGGCGCAAAGGCATATAACGTATACCGGAAGACCAGCTCCAGCCAAAACTGGCAGTATTGGTGCAGGACCACCACAAACTCCTATCTGGACTATACCCAGATGACCGCCGGTACTACATATTACTACACAGTCCGGGCCTATGACGGCGGCAGCACGCTCTCCTACTTTGTCGGAGCAGGTGCGTCTGCCAAGGCAACCGTCAGTTCCCTTGCCATTCCCCATCTAAAATCAGCTGCGAATGTCATAAAC
>OMVL01000047.1 GCA_900314485.1 uncultured Eubacteriales bacterium | reverse complement strand
ACGGGAATCTTGCGCTCTGTGGCAAAGGCCAGCAGGCCGTCCAGCGCTTTGGGGCTGGAGAAGTCAATGATGGCATCTGCCTCGCCGGTAAAGTTGGCGGGGGAGACGTAGACAGGGTAGTCCCGAGACGACTGATTGACGTCGAAGCCTGCCACCACTTGGATCTCGCTGTCTGCGTTACAGATGGACTCGACGACCTGCCCCATCTTTCCGTTACAGCCGGAGATAATAATCTTTTGCATGATTTTCTCCCTCGCTTACAGCAGACCGTATTCGCTCAGAACGGATTTGAGGGTTGCCAGGTTGGCAGTCTCCATCTCGCACATGGGCATCCGCAGAAGCCCTGCACCCATGCCCAGCAGATTCATAGCAGTCTTCACGGGGATAGGGTTGACCTCAATAAAGAGGGCATCATTCAGCTTCTGATACTGAGCCTGAAGTTTCGCGGCCTCAGCAAACTTGCCCTCCAGGCAGAGATGGGCAAGATCATGGACAGCCTTGGGCTGAATGTTGGCAAGTACGGAAATCACGCCCTTGCCGCCCATGGCCATCAACGGCACTACCTGATCGTCGTTGCCGGACCAGATGTTCATCTCATCGCCGCATAACGCAACTGTCTGAGAGACAAGAGAAAAGTTGCCGCTGGCCTCCTTAATGCCGTTGATCATGGGATGCTTGGAAAGCTCATAGTAGGTGGAAGCTTTGAAACTGGTGCCGGTGCGGCTGGGCACATGATACAAAATAATGGGGGTATGTACCCGGTCGGCCAGATAGGTATAGTGCTGAATCAAGCCCTTCTGAGTGGCCTTGTTGTAATAAGGGGTGACCATCAGCAATCCGTCCGCACCGGCGGACTCGGCGTGCTGCGCAAGCGTAAGAGCGGCGGCGGTATCGTTGCTGCCGGCACCGGCAATGACCTTACAGCGGTGATCGACCTTGTTGATGGCGTATTCAATGGTGTGCATATGCTCCTCCATGGTTTGGGTGGAGGACTCACCGGTAGTGCCGCAGATGCAAATGGCGTCAGTGCCGTTTGCAATCTGGAACTCAATCAGCTGGCCCAGCTTTTCGTAATCAACGCCGTCCTGATTGAAGGGGGTGACGATGGCGACACAGGAGCCGGTAAAAATTGGCTGCTTCATATTGTGCTTCTCCTTTCACAAAACGGAAGAGCAATTACTTACGGGTGATATAGCCCTCAGCGCACAGCAGTTCAGCCAACAGCACGCCGCCGCCGGCAGCGCCCCGCAGGGTGTTATGGCTCAGGCCTACAAATTTGTAATCATACTGGCTGTCAGAACGCAGACGGCCCAGGGAGATTGCCATGCCGCCCTCCAGATCACGCTGCAGCTTGGTCTGGGGATAGCTGGGGTCCTCAAAATAGTGGAGGAACTGTTTGGGAGCGGAAGGCAGCTCCAGCTCCTGAGCGCGGCCCTTGTAGGAGGCCCAGCACTCCTTGATCTCTTCCTCAGAAGGCTTGACACCCTCAGGGAAGGAAAGGAACACAGCGGCCATGTGGCCGTCGGAGACAGGCACACGGATGCACTGGCTGGTGATAGAGGGGGAAACTGCGTCAACGATCTCATCACCCTTGATCTCGCCCCACAGCTTCATGGGTTCCTGCTCGCTCTTTTCCTCCTCGCCGCCGATGTAGGGGATGACGTTATCCACCATCTCAGGCCAGGTATCAAAGTTCTTGCCGGCGCCGGAAATGGCCTGATAGGTACAGACCAACGCCTTGTCCAGACCGTACTTTTCGCGGAGAGGATGCAGGGCAGGGACGTAGCTCTGAAGGGAGCAGTTGCTCTTGACGGCGATAAAGCCCCGCTTGGTGCCGAGACGCTTGCGCTGGCTCTCAATGATCTGAATGTGCTGGGGGTTGATCTCCGGCACTACCATGGGGACATCCGGAGTATGGCGGTGGGCGGAGTTGTTGGAGACAACAGGGCACTCGTGCTTGGCATAGGCCTCCTCCAGCGCCTTGATCTCATCCTTCTTCATGTTGACGGCGCAGAAGGTGAAGTCCACCTTGCTGCAGTAGGCATCGATGTCAGCCTCGGCGTCCATGACCACCAAATCCTTGACAGACTCGGGCATGGGAGTTTTCATCAGCCAGCGGGAGCCGACAGCCTCCTTGTAGGTTTTGCCGGCGCTGCGGGCGCTGGCCGCCAGTGCGGTGATCTCAAACCAAGGATGGTTTTCCAGCAGAGTGACAAAACGCTGACCCACCATACCGGTGCAGCCAACCACGCCAACTTTGAACTTTTCCATAGAGAACTCCTCCTAAAATCGGGCACAGCCCAGTTTATGCAGACACTGTCTGACTGTTTCGCAGGGATACAGCTGCAAAAAAAGAAATCAGCCGTTGAAAACTGGCTGATCCTGTACTATAATGTGCTAAGCAAAAAACGCTCAGACATTATGGGCAGATCAGCGCAACATCAGAAGTGCTCCACCAGAAGTGGTCTGATGACAGTCAACAGGCTGTTTACCTGTTGCCCAGGCAGCCGAACAATCGCCATCCGACCCCTTCGGCGGTGATCCCTTTCCCATCTACATCATAGGGCGGCGACGCCCTCCGCAGCGGTACTGATGATAACCGCGCCTCTATTCTGCATTTCTGTAACTATGATAGCACGCTCTTTTTGCGTAGTCAAGGCGTAGTTCCTGCAAAAACTGCCAATTTCACAGCATATTTTGCAGGCTTATATGACTAATTTTAATTAAATGAGGAATTTGACGTGAAAACCAGCGATTTCTACTATGACTTACCCCCGGAGCTGATTGCCCAGACTCCGTTGGAACGCCGGGACAGCTCCCGACTGATGACCCTTGACAAGACCACTGGGGAGATTGGACACCACCATTTCTATGATCTGCCTGGCTTTCTCCGCCCGGGTGACTGCCTGGTGATGAATAACTCCCGCGTTCTGCCTGCTCGGCTCATCGGACAGCGGGAGTCCGGCGGTGCCTGCGAGGTACTGCTGCTCATTGACCGTGGGAAGAAGACCTGGGAATGTCTGGTGCGGCCGGGCAAAAAGCTCCGCAAGGGCGCAAAGATCATCTTTGGTGACGGACAACTGACCGCCGAGGTCACGGAAGTGCTGGAAGACGGTAATCGCCTGGTGCGCTTTGACTACGAGGGTATTTTCTTGGAAATTCTGGAGCGGCTGGGCCGTATGCCCCTGCCACCTTATATTAAAGAGGAACTGCAGGATCAGGAACGGTATCAGACGGTCTATTCCAAGGTCTCCGGTTCTGCCGCCGCTCCCACAGCGGGGCTGCACTTTACCCCGGAACTGCTGAAACAGATCGAGGACATGGGTGTAAAACTGGCCTACGTTACACTGCATGTGGGCCTCGGCACCTTCCGGCCGGTCAAGGTGGACGACGTTGAGCACCACGACATGCACTCAGAATACTGCATTATTCCGCCGGAAACGGCTCAGATCATCAACGAGACAAAGCAAAACGGCGGCCGGGTGATCTGCGTTGGCACCACCTCCTGCCGCACGGTAGAGAGCTACGCAAACGAAGACGGCACCGTCCGGGCAGACGGCGGCTGGACGAAAATTTTTATCTATCCCGGATACCGGTTCAGGGTACTGGACGGCTTAGTTACCAACTTCCATCTGCCGGAATCCACCCTCATTATGCTGGTCTCGGCGCTGGCAGGGAAAGAGCATGTGCTCCACGCCTATGAGGAGGCGGTGAAGGAAAAATATCGGTTCTTCAGCTTTGGCGATGCCATGCTGATTGGGTGAGTGATTTTGTTGCGACCTACCGAGACAGAATGGACAAGCTGAGTATACGAGAAGCAAGTATTTATAAACTAAGATAGGATCATCACTATGTTTGAACTAAAAAAAGTCAACAATCGAGCCCGTCGGGGCGAATTCACCTGCCCCCACGGCACCGTCCAGACCCCCGTCTTTATGAACGTGGGCACCCAGGGCGCCATCAAGGGCGCCCTCTCCGCCGAGGATTTGGTCAATCTGGAGTGCCAGATCGAGCTTTCCAACACCTATCATCTCCATGTACGCCCAGGGGATGAGGTAGTCAAGCAGATGGGCGGCCTCCACAAATTTATGCACTGGAACGGCCCAATCCTGACGGACAGCGGCGGCTTTCAGGTCTTTTCACTGGCCAAGCTGAAGGACATCAAAGAAGAGGGCGTTACCTTCCACAGCCATGTGGACGGGCGTAAGATCTTCATGGGGCCGGAGGAGTCCATGACCATTCAGGCCAATCTGGGCAGCGACATCGCCATGGCCTTTGATGAGTGCGTGGCAAATCCCTCCACCCACGAATATGTGGAAAAATCCGTACAGCGCACCCAGCGCTGGTTGGAACGATGCATCGCAAAGCGGAAGGAGCTGATGGCAGCGCCCGACTGTGTCAATCCCGGACAGATGCTCTTTGCCATCAACCAGGGCGGAATTTATCCCGATCTCCGCATCTGGCACGCCAAGGAGATCGCCAAGCTGGAGGGCTATGACGGCGTTGCCATCGGTGGCTTGGCGGTAGGGGAGAGCACCCAGACGATGTACGACGTCATCGACGCTGTGGAGCCCTATCTGCCTCAGGACAAGCCCCGGTATCTCATGGGTGTAGGCACTCCGTCCAATATCATTGAGGGCGTCGCCCGAGGAATTGATTTCTTTGACTGCGTCATGCCTGCCCGCAATGCCCGACATGGTAAGCTCTTTACCTGGTCCGGCAGCATCAACATCAAAAACGAAAAGTACAAGCTGGACGATCGGCCCATTGAGCCGGGCTGCGGCTGCCCCACCTGCCGGAACCATTCCAGAGCCTATCTCCGCCACCTGTTTAAAGCGGAGGAGATGTTGGCCATGCGATTGGCAGTGACCCACAACTTATGGTTTTATAACCATCTGATGACAGAGATCCGAAATGCATTGGACGAGGACCGGTTTGATGAATTTCGGGCAGAGTTCTCGGAAAAGCTGAGTCAGAGATTGTAAAAGGCAAAAAAATTTCCGAAAAGCCTTGAATCAACCGGCTTTTTCCAGTATAATGGACACACTATGTCGGGTTTCCCGAGTACATTTGGAGGTAAGTAATTATGGAGTTGGGTTCCAGCATTATTATGATCGTGGCGATGATCGCGATCTTCTACTTCATGCTCATCCGTCCTGAGAACAAGCGTAAAAAGGAAGCTGCCGAGATGCGCAACAGCCTTGCTATCGGCGATGAGATCACGACCATCGGCGGTATCGTTGGCACCGTCTGCGCTGTGAAGACAAACAGCATCGTTCTGGAGACTGGTGCTGACCGGGTCCGCATTGAGCTGATGAAGTGGGCCATTTCCAGCAAGGGCATTCAGGTTGCTGAGGACGAAAAGGCCTCTGAGAGAGAGAAGAACGCTGAGGCAAAGAAAAAGAAGTAATAAGCAAACGCCCTTCCGGCATAACCTTGCAAAAAGGAATGTTGGGAGGGTTTTGTTATGCCACAGGAACGAACGGAGAATCGGGATCTGCTGACAATGGCCACATCTGTTGTCGCAGGTACGGCCATTGCGCTGGCAGTCTGCCTTGTGATTATGGTGCTTGGCGCATGGCTCATCGCAGGCGGCACACTGAGCGAGGTGTGGACACCGAGATTTGGCTTGGCCGGAGCGTTTCTCGGCTGCCTTGTGGGAGGCGGCTATGCCATCCGCTGTATTCGCAGCAGGGCTCTGCTGGTAGGACTTGGCGTGGGAGGGCTTTTCCTGTTCCTCTGGGTGCTTGCAGGATTGCTGTTTCCTGATGCAGCCGGAGTTACAGGCCCGGTTCCGCTGATTTTAGTCAGTCTGCTGGGCGGCGGAATAAGCAGTATTTTGTTTGCAGGCGGGAAAAAACGCAGAAAGTGATTGAAATTCCTGCCTGAGGGTGCTATAATACCCGTAGAATACGTTTGAGGAGGGGAATTCCTTGAAGCACATTAAGACTCTGAACGACGCCACTCTGAAGAAGAGCGCCTGTGCCGGCGGCTGTGGTGAGTGCCAGACTTCCTGCCAGTCTGCCTGTAAGACCTCTTGCACCGTGGCAAATCAGCAGTGTGAGAACAAGAAGTGATCTGCTGATTCAATTCACTTTGAAATAGTTTGGGCACATTGGGCTTCCGATGTGTCCATTCTGTTGCTTATTATCTGTAACTGACAGAAGGAGAAATCGACATGGTACATACCTTCGTTGCGCTGGGCTGCCCCATCGTGCTGGATGTCAACAGCGGCGCTGTCCATGTGCTGGATCAGATGACCTATGATGTTCTGCACCAGGTAGAAAACTTGGAGTCTCTCCCGGAGTCCTGCCCTGCGGAAGTTAAGACATCGCTCCCTTATGACGAGTCAGAGGTGGACGAGCTCTGGGCTGAACTGAAAGAGCTGGAAGCTGCCGGACTGCTGTTTGTCAAAGAGGACTATATTGACCCTGAGTGGGCGGTACTGAAAAATGCGCCCATCAAGGCATTGTGCCTGAATGTGGCCCATGACTGCAATCTGCGCTGCAAGTATTGCTTTGCTTCCACCGGCGACTTTGGCACCGGCCGGAAGATCATGCCCTTTGAGACGGCGAAGCAGGCCATCGACTTCGTTGTTGAGCGCTCCGGCAAGCGGAGGAATATTGAGGTGGACTTCTTCGGCGGCGAGCCGCTGATGGCGTGGGATACCGTTGTGAAGACAGTGGAGTACGCCCGCTCTATTGAGAAGGAGCACAATAAGAATTTCCGCTTCACCATAACGACCAACGGCATGCTGCTTAACCAGGAGAAGATGGATTACATCAACCGCGAGATGAAGAACTGTGTCCTCTCTCTGGACGGCCGTAAAGAGGTTAACGATGACCATCGTCCCACTGCAGGCGGCAACGGCAGCTATGACCGCATTGTCCCCAAGTACCAGCAGCTGGTAGCAGAGAGGGGAGAAAAGGAGTACTATGTCCGAGGCACTTATACGAAGAAGCATCCGGACTTCGCTGCCGACGTCATGCATCTGGCTACAGAGCTGGGCTTTCGGAATGTGTCTGTGGAGCCTGCGACCGGCAAGGTGGGTGATCCCTTTGCAATCACAGAGGAAGAGCTGGATGCGGTTAAGGCGGAATATGACAAGCTGGCAAAAGAGCTGGTGGACAAGCCGGAGATCAATTTCTTCCACTTCTTCGTAGACCTCCAGCAGGGGCCCTGTGTCATCAAACGTATGAGGGGGTGCGGTGCCGGCAGCGAATATGTGGCGATCACCCCGGAAGGGGACATCTACCCCTGCCATCAGTTTGTAGGTAACGATGACTTTAAAATGGGCAACGTGCACGACGGTAGCTTTGATACACAGATCTCGGATACATTTGCGGGATTGAATATTTATACAAAGCCTGCCTGCCAAAAGTGCTGGGCAAAGTTCTATTGTTCCGGCGGCTGCGCAGCAGGCGGCTACAACGTGAACAACGACCTGAAGAAGCCTGCGTTTGTGGCCTGCGAGCTGGAACGCAAGCGTCTGGAGTGTGCCATTGCCATGAAGGCAATTCGCTCCGGTATGGCAGATTGACGAAAATCCTTTGCAGAACGCTCAAATTTTAAAATAAAGCGAAAAATGGCCCGGATGTGCTGATTTGTGCATCCGGGCCATATTTTGTCTGTACTGAAAAAATGAACCACAACATTTTGGTGGAGGAGCCGGAATGGCGCAAAACGGTTTAGAAGTTAACATAATTTTGTTAACATAAAAATTGGGCATAATAGATAAAAATGTATGAAATCTGAAAAAAGTATTGCGCAAACCATTCAGAAAATGGTATAGTATAGCTATTCCAAACGAATAAGGGCATTTTATGGCCTTTTATACCCGGAGATGAACGGCGTGAATCCAATGAAATTTGGCATCATCGGGGCCGGCAACATGGGAAGCTCAATCCTGCGTGGTGCCCTGGCGGCAAACGTTATGTTACCGGCTCAGGTGTGGCTTGCAAATCCGCATATTGAAAAAACGGCACCGTTTGGTGATATGGGAGTCCATACCACCACGTCCAATACAGAGACAGCAGAATCGGTTGACATTCTGTTGCTGGCAGTCAAGCCTCAGCGCATTGGCGAGGTTTTAGATGAGATCAGTTCTCTGGTTTCCGGCAAATGTGTCGTCTCTATTGCGGCAGGTATCTCACAAAAATGGCTGCAGGAGAGACTTCCGAGTGCGCATATTATTTGTGTGATGCCCAACACGCCGCTGATGCTTGGATGTGGGGCTTCGGCTATGACGGAGCAGGGAGCCATTCCTGAAGAGATATATCAGTTTGTCTATCGGGTCCTTTCCTCTGCGGGTATGGTCCGAATTCTGCCCGCGGAGAAGATCAATGAGATCATTCCTGTCAGCGGTTCCAGCCCGGCTTTCTTCTTCCGTATGGCGCAGTTGATGACAGATGCGGCGGTGAAGCGTGGTATTGACCCAGAGACGGCGTTGGCCCTGACGGCAAAGACGATGGAAGGCGCCGCACTTATGCTCCAGAACAGTGGGAAAACGGCCGGTGAGCTGGAACGGCAGGTCTGTTCCCCTGGCGGGACCACGCTGGCAGCATTGACTGCCTTTGACGAACTGGGCTTTGATCGGATGATCGATGAGGCGTTTGAACGCTGCATCCGCCGTGCCTACGAGTTGGGCAAGTAAGCAATCGGCATAGTTTTTTCTCTTGCCTCATAGAATGAGGCGAGGTGAGAGGATGAGCAGGCGTTATTCCGGCGTTCGAGTGTTTACGATCCCCAATTCTCCGGATCAGATTGGATGGATCCTGATTCCGGCGGCCTTTCTGCTGGGCGGTCTGGCGGGCCACTTGTTTGCGGGGCTGAAGAGCGTTCAGGTGGAAGGTGTACTGTCCACAATTGGGACAAGCGTTGTTGGGACGGATGATTCCATTCGGCAGGCATTAGGCCAGCTGTGGCAGATTCTGCGTGTGCTGCTGCTGGCGGCAATTCTCAGCTTCAGCGCTTTGGGCGTGATCGGCCTGCCGGTTCTGATGGCGGTTCGTGGTTTTCTTGCGGCCTATGCAATCTCCGCGCTGGTACGTACGTGGGGCTATAAGGGCCTGACCGCTGCCGCAATCTGGATCGGGGGCAGTGACCTGATTCTACTGACACTTTTGCTGCTGATCGCAGTACCCGGTTGGGTCTGCGCTTGGGATATATGCTCTGGCGGGCGGGCAGGACGCCTGCTGCCAAGAAATTACATGCTGTCCTGTGCAGGCGTTTGCCTGGCAGGCGTGCTGCTGGCGGTTTTCTACCAGTGGCTGGTTTATCGTTTTGCGGCACCGCTGATTTCAGTGATACAGTAAAACGAACCAATCAGAGAGAGATCGAGAAGGCAAGACATCATGCGAGTTGTAGACGAGTTTAAAAACTACCTGACAACTGAAAAAAGATCTTCTGCCAACACGGTCAGCTCCTATCTTCGTGACGTAAACCAGTGGATGGAATATCTGACTGCAAGAAGCTTGGAAGCTACCGACATCACCCGGAATGACGTACAGGACTATATTCAGTGGCTGACTGGGGTGGGAAAGTCTGCGGCTACGGTGACAAGAGCTGTGGCGTCGCTCAAATGCTTCTTTAGTTGGATGATTGACTGCGGTTATCGGACGGACAACCCCGCTTTAGGTGTAAAAGCAGCCAAAGTGGAGCGTAAGCTGCCTCAGATCCTGAGCAGCAAGGAAGTGGAGCTGCTGTTGGAGCAGCCCAAGTGCGTCGATATGAAGGGCTACCGGGACCACGCTATGCTGGAAGTGCTTTACGCTACCGGAATCCGTGTCAGCGAGCTGATTGGCTTGGATGTGGACAATGTGTTCTTGGCAGCCGGCTTTATTCGCTGCGAGAGCCGGGAAAAGACTCGGATCATTCCCATCTACCCGACCGCACAAAAGGCGCTTACGGACTATTTGAGGGATGTCAGGCCCAAGCTTGCACTGGACGGGGAGAAGGCACTGTTTGTTAATATGAATGGTACTCGGATGAGCCGCCAGGGTTTTTGGAAGCTGATCAAGTATTATGGCGAAAAAGCCGGAATTCAGGCGGAAATTACGCCCCATACACTGCGCCACTCCTTTGCTGCGCATCTGTTGGAAAACGGTGCGGATATTCGCGCCATTCAGGAGATGCTGGGACACGCAGATATATCTTCGACCCAGGTCTATGCAAAGCTGGTCAATCGGCGGCTGAAAGATGTATATACAAGAGCACACCCCAGAGCATGAGCTTTGGGGTGTTTCTGTGTGTCGAAATCAGGTGTTTATTGTGGATTCGATAAAAGATTTTCTTACATCTTCTTATGATTTGCGAAAGCCCTTGACATTACTTTCCAAAAGGTCCATAGTGTAATAGAAGTCAAAACAAGTCTGACTGGATACAAATGAAAGGGTGTGTAGATATGAAACAAGTACGGTTTGTGGCGGGAATGCTGTCAGCGGCGATGCTGGTTGGAATCCCCGGTACTCTGAAAGTGGCAGCGGCCGATTTGCCCGCTGCGTCTGTAGATTCCGGTGTCTCTTATGCCACAACAAAGAGCGAAAAGGTCAAGGTGACGGCGGACAGTCTGAATATCCGCAAGTCGGCTGACAATAAGAGCGACATTGTGGGACTGCTCCACAAAGGAGACACCTGTACCATCGTAGATACCAAGAAGGACAGCCGAGGCGTTACTTGGGGTAAGCTGGAGGGCAACAAGGGCTGGATCAACTTGGACTTTACCGATGCTGCATCCAGTTTCCAGAGCTATGAAGTCAAGGTAACGGCCGGCAGCCTCAATGTGCGTCAGTCTGCCAACAGCAACAGCAAGGTCGTCAGCACCCTCAAGAAGGGGGACAAGGTGACGATTGTAGCTGAGCAGAAAGATGCAAACGGCAACACCTGGGGGCAGATCTCCGGTAAGGGCTGGATTTTTTTGAAATATACCCAAAAGACGAGCACTAAGACCGATGACAATGCCGGCAGCGCAGTCAGCGAATACACGGTAAAGGTGACTGCAAACAGTCTGAATATTCGGAAATCTGCCGATAAGAACAGCGCCACTCAGGGGACGCTCTCAAAGAATGATAAGGTCACCATTGTAGCCGAACAGAAGGATAGCCGTGGCGTCGTGTGGGGCAAACTCTCCAACGGCAAGGGCTGGATCAATTTGAACTTTACCACGAAGGCCGGGGCAAATACATCTGGTACGTTCACTGAGTATAATGTTAAGGTGACTGCAGACCGCCTGAACATCCGTAAGTCTGCGGATAAGAGCAGTGCCATTCAGGGTACTTTAAAGAAGAACGATGTAGTCACTATTGTAGCCGAGCAGAAGGACAGCCGTGGCGTCGTGTGGGGCAAACTTTCCAACGGCAAGGGCTGGATCAGCCTGAAGTTTACGTCTAAGACCAACGATGCAGCAGGTAGTTCCTCCTTTAAAGCCTATTCCGTCAAAGTGACGGCAGATACGCTAAACATCCGCAAGTCGCCCAACAACACAAGTGAGGTAGTCGGCTTCTTGAAGAAGGGCAACGTATTCACGATCGTGGAGGAGAAAAAAGACAGCCGCGGCGTGATCTGGGGCAAGTTAGAGAACAGAGACGGCTGGATCAATCTGGACTATACCAAGAAGGCTTGATGGCGTTTTAACTCAAACAAATAATGATGTTGTATCATAATACTTGACACATCTCCTACACGGATTCATAGTAAAGAAAACGAAGGGAGATAAGAAGACTTATGACACGGAGTACAAGGTGCAGGCAGTGAAGCTGGGGCGAGAGATTGGCTTCAGCAAAGCGGCCCGGGAACTGAATGTGAATGCGGACACATTGTATGGATGGAACAGGGCTGCGAAGGATGCGAAGCTGGATCTGGGGCCCGGCTCACAAACCCCGGAGAGTGCGATCAGCCTTACCCAGGAGATCCAGATGCTCCGCAAGCAGAACCGGGAACTGGCCAAGGAAAACAACCGTCTGAAAGAGGAGAATGAATTCTTGGCGGAGGCCAGCGCTTTTTTCGCTGCGAGCGGTCGGAAGTCAACAAAAAGCTGAGAATGCAGTTTATCTGCATGAAGACAGAAGACGGCCGGATCAAGGGAAAGATTGCGTTCTACTGCCATTGCCTGGG
>OMVL01000024.1 GCA_900314485.1 uncultured Eubacteriales bacterium | reverse complement strand
GTGGCACGGTATCAGGATCTGATGGTACGGATCAACCCCGCCATCGGACATATGAGCATGAAATCCATTGGCCCGGTACAGCTGATGGAGTTCTATCACACGCTGACCGAGGTGCACAAGAACGGAAAGTTCTGTTGCAGGATCGACATGAAGAAGTACCTCAAGAAGAAACGTATGACGAAAGAGGAACTTGCTCAGAAATCCGGGGTCTCCCTGACGACGCTCTCCAGTGTATACAAGCGGAAGAATATTGACCCTGCTATGGCACAGCGGATCTCGGAAGCACTGGGAAAGCCCGTTGAATACTTCTTCGACCCTGCCTATGACGACAAGCCGCTGGCGCCCAAGACCATCCTCCACTATCATCGGCTGATCTCGTCCATCATGAGTACCGCCGTCAAGTGGCAGGTGATCGTTGCCAACCCCTGTGACCGGGTGGCCGCCCCCAAGGCGAAGCAGGAGGGATGCTTCTCTTCACAGGAATGCGGAGGGGCGAACTGCTGGGATTGGAGTGGAAGGACGTGGACTTCACCAAAAACATCATCTCCATTCGGCGCTCCTCTCTGTACCTGCCCAGCCGGGGTACCTTCGAGGACGAGACAAAGAACAGCTCGTCCCGCCGGGTGATCCGGGTGCCTGCCTCGGCGATGGAACTGCTGAAGACCTATCGGCACTGGCAACTGGAACAGCAGATGGGTGCGGTGGACATCTGGCAGAACACCGGAAAGATCTTTACCGCGGCAGATGGCACTCCTATGCACCCGGATGTGCTCTCCGGCTGGTTCCACGACTTCATCCGAACCACCGACCTGCCGCCTATCCATCTGCACAGCCTGCGCCACACCAACGCAACCCTTGCCATTGCCAATGGCATAGCAGTCACCACAGTAGCTGGTCAGTTAGGGCACGCAAGTCCGACCACTACCATGAAAATCTATGCCCATGCCATTCAGTCCGCTCAGGCCGCCGCCGCAGATATGATGGATGAACTGCTGAAGATGCCAACCTCCAAACCCAAGCGGGGAAGGCCCAGAAAGGCCATTTGATCCAACAGAAAAACAAACGACCGCCGGGTTTTTGAATTCCCTGCGGCCGTTTCCGTTTGATTGAAACTCATGAAAAAGTTGCAAAAACACCCAAAATTCGACTTTGTCCATTTATAACTTTTTAAGAGAAATGAAATTTCGGCCTGATTCAAGACTGATTTCGTTTCGCTCAAAAATAATGGACAAATAATGGACAAACGCCATTTCCGAAAAATGCAAATCACTCAAAAAGTTAGAAAAACACCGGAAAATCAGTGATTTTCCGGTGTTTTTGAGTTGCGGGGGAAGGATTTGAACCAACGACCTCCGGGTTATGAGCCCGACGAGCTACCGAACTGCTCTACCCCGCGATATGAATTATGCCGGAGACCGGGCTCGAACCGGTACGGGATCACTCCCACGGGATTTTAAGTCCCGGGTGTCTGCCAATTCCACCACTCCGGCGAAAGCCAATCTCTTGACTGCAAGGGATAGTATAGCACCTCTTCCCCTCCCTGTCAAGCACTTTTTTCTCCATCGCAAATACAGGCCCAGACCGCCCACCTTCGACGGTCTGGGCCTGTTTTCAGCGATATGCTTTCAGCTCTTCCAAATAGTTTTGTTTCCAAGTCTCCGGAGCAAAGGCCATTTTACAGGCGTTTTCCAACAGCCGCAGGATCTCCCGTCGATCACAGCCCCCCTCTTCCATGGCTCGGAGATACTCCCGGTTCAGGTCTGTGCGGCTCACCGTCCGGTTGTCCGTGTTCAGGCAGACCGTCAACCCCGCCGCCAGATAGGCCTTCAGCGGATAGTTCTCCCAGCCCGTGCTGGACTTGGTCTGGAAATTGCTGGTAGGACACATCTCAACGCCAACGCCAAACTTCCGGCACCGCTCTATCAGCTCGGCATCCTCCCGCATGGCGATGCCGTGACCCAGCCGGCCGGCATGCAGTTCCAGCGCCGTCTCAATATTTGCCTTGTTCCCCGTCTCTCCGGAATGGATGGTATAGGGAATGCCCAGTTCCCCAGCCCTGCGGAAGAACGTTGCATGCACTGTGGTTGGGAAGGCATTCTCGTCTCCTGCCAGATCGGCGGCACAGACCAAATGCGGATAATACCGGCCCGCGGCCTCCAGCATGTCCAGATTCCGGCGCTCGGTGTGATGCCGCATGGCGCAGACGATGAAGGCGCAGCGGACCCCCGTCTCCTCCTCACCTCTGGCCTTGCCCCGTGCCAAAGCCTCAAACACACGTTCATAGGTCAGGCCGCCCTCCAGATGAAGAGTGGGCGCAAACCGAATTTCAATATAGCGGGTATGCTCCTCTTTGGCGTCATGAAGCAGGTCAATGACCGCCTGCTCCAATCCCTCCTCCGTCTGAAGCCAGCGCAGCGGCAGCTCAAAACAGCGCAGATATTCCGTCAGGCTGGGGCAGTCCTCTGCCACCGAGATGCGCTCATCAAAATCGGCGGGGATCTCCTCTCCCTGCCGAGCCAGGAAGTCCCGGATCCGCTCAGGGTGAACACTGCCGTCCAAGTGGCAGTGAAGCTCAATTTTGGGAAGCTGCTCAATCCAAATTCTGTTCATATGCGATTCCTTTCACAACGGCAGCAGTGATGCGGATGGAGGTCTGCGCCGCAGCGGCGGCAAATGCAGGAAAATCCGCCGGGGCATTGCCGTCTGCGTCGTCCGAGATGGCCCGGATGACCACAAAAGGCACTTTGTTTACATGACATACATGTCCCACGCTGCCGCCCTCCATCTCGCCGGCAACGGCCCCGAAGGTACGATGGATCCAGCCCTTCCGGTCTTTGTCGCAGAGGAACTGATCTCCGGTGGCGATGGTGCCGACCACGCAGTTGTGGCCCTCGGCCAGGACGGCCCGTCTGGCCAGCTCGATCAGCGTCCTGCTGGCAGGGAGATGCACCGAGTCCAGTCCGGTGATATGGCCCACAGGGTCTCCCAGCTGGGAGGTGTCAAAATCATGCTGGACTACATCGCCGGAGACGGCCACATCTCCGATGCCCAGCTCCCGGCAAAGGGTCCCGGCCACGCCGGTATTGATGACTGCGTCCACGTTGTAGCGCAAAATCATAGTCTGGGCACAGAGGGCGGCAAAGACCTTGCCCACGCCGCAGACCGCCAGAACCACCTCTGTCTCCCCCAGGGTGCCGGAGATAAAGTCGATGCCGCTGACCGTCTCTGTTTTGGGCTGGGACAGCATAGCCTTCAGCCCTTCGATCTCCACTTTCATGGCGCCGATGATTCCGACCATACCTTACGCCTCCCGGTACTTGAAGTCAATATTAGGGTTGGACTCCAGCACATCCAGATACCGGCGGCACTCGATCTTAGCCGCATTCAGATCCAGATTGCGGTAGTTGCCGCACTCCTTGGGGCTTGCGCCGTAGACCGGTCCTTCATAGGCCAAAATCTCCCGGAGCACCTGTTTGAGGACAGCCAGCACCTGCCGGTGGTCGGCGTTACGGATCAGCAGGTAAAACCCGGTCTGGCAGCCCATGGGGCCGAAATAGATCACGTCGTCCCGAAGTTCGGAGTTGCGGATATGGGTCGCCACCATATGCTCCACCGAGTGCATGGTGAGGTTGTCCATGTAATCTCCCATATTGGGCTTGCGGGTCCGGAGATCGTAGGTCGTCACGTCTCCGTCCACCCGGGAGAGATAGATGCCCGGCTCCAACAGGTCATGGTCTACGGTAAAACTGGTAATGCGTTCCATGGCGTCTCCTCAGATGGGGTTGCCCTGTCCGTCAAAGAGGGGCAGGGGCTCCAGATAGATCAGATCCTCCCGGCTCTGGGCATCCCCCTCAGCCAGAATGGCCATTCTGCCGCAGATCTCGCCCCCGGCCTGCTCCACCAGCGCCTCCAAGGCCCGGAGAGACTCGCCGGTGGAGATGACGTCGTCCACAAGCAGGATACGCTTGCCGCGCATCAGTCCGGCATCAGCGGTGTCCAGATAGAGCTTCTGCTCCCCCTCGGTGGTAATGGACTGGACCGTGACCTCAAACACGCCCTGCATGTAGAGCTTCGGCTTTTTCCGGGCGAGGAAGTACTTCTTGTCTCCGTGCTGACGGGCCATCTCGTGGATCAGAGGAATTCCCTTGGCCTCGGCAGTGAGGAGATAGTCATACTCCGGCGCCTTCTTCAGCAGTGCGTCGGCGCAGGCCACCGTCAGCTCGGCGTCGCCGAAGATGACGAATGCGCCGATATACAGGTTGTCATTGAGCTTGCACAGAGGAAGGGCCCGGTCAAGGCCGGCAATGTTCATTTTGTACTCCATTTGTATTGACCTCCAAAGAGAGCAAAATTTCGTCTCCCATTATAATGTGGCAGGGTGCAAATTGCAATCAAATCCCCTGCTATCTGCGGAATTTTTCTCCTACCCCTTGCATTTTTCGCCGGTGGGGATATAATGGTTGGGTAATCAAACAAAGGCAGAGTAGATCTGAACGTGTCAGTGCCGGCAGAACGGGGAGTTGTCCGCCGGACGAATGAACAGAGGTTCGCAGTGTTCAGACCGCATCCCGCTGCCGCACGGTCAGAAGTGTGCGGGATGTATCGTTGAGATACATCCTTTTTCTCTTTTCTCTCTGTGTGGCACTGCCGAAAGGAGTGTATCCACATGAAAGAATACCAAAAACCCACAACAAACCGAACGAAAAAGTCCTCAGCCCTGTACCCTCACCCCTTCTCCGGGGCATATTGGAAAGACGCAGCCGCAGAGCTGAAGGACACCAGAATGCTCGTCTTTGCCGCGCTGATGATTGCCCTTCGGCTGGCAATGAAGCTGATTGCCGTTCCTCTGGCGCCTGGTCTGAAAATCAACACTGCATTCATTGCAAACGCCATTGGAGCCATGGTATTTGGCCCTGTGATGGCAGCGCTGTGCGCCGTGGTGACGGATATTTTGGGCTATCTGATGAATCCTGAGGGCGTCTACTTTGTCCCCTTCATTTTGACCGAGGTGGCAGGCTCCGTGATCTTTGCCCTGTTTCTGTACCGGGCCAGAGTGACCCCCGTCCGGGTCATGCTCAGCCGCTTCTGCATCTGCCTTTTCGTCAATGTTCTGCTGCAAACTCCTATCATGCTGTGGTATTACAGCCTGTATATGAGCGGCGCAAGCTATGTCCTGACCATTCCCGGCATTGTCAAAAATCTGTTCATGTTCCCCATTGAATCGGTGGTCTTGACGCTGATTTTGTCCGTGATCGTTCCGATTACAAACCGTCTGGGGCTGACCTACGGCAGTTCGGGTGAGAAGAGCCTTCTGAAATTTACGAAAAAGCAGGTCGCACTGCTTGCGATTCTATTCGCTGTGGGCGCGGCCAGCGTCTGGGGCTATCTGACCTATTACTACGACACCACCTCCATCAGCGCCTCTTACAGCAACGAGGAGCGGACGGAACAAAATCACAATATGCAGGGCATCCTGCTGTCCCAAACCGACGAATATGACGATACCGTCACTGTCACCATCGTGGAATCTGCCAAAGAAAAGTTTCTGGGCAGGGAAACCACCTACACCGCAGCGGTGTACACCGTAGCTGAGGGAGCAGCGGACGATCCGGAGCAATTTTGGTCTTATTCCAAATCTCCGGCCTCCAAGGACGAAAATCTGACCCGTGTCGCCACCTTTACCGCTGTGGTAGACAAGCAGACCGGGGCGCTCCTGTCCTTTGAAATTGAGCCTGAAATGTAAATCCCTTCCGTCTACGGAATCACCCGCTGCACAAGCTGGCAGATGCGTGCATCCAGCCGGACATTTTTAGCAGTCTGCGCCCCAGCCTGATATTTCAGGCTGGGGTTTTCTTCCTGCATAGGGGTTCAAATTTGTTCACAAACTATTTATACTTTTTTGTATTGACAATCCTTACCTCCGGTGCTATATTACCTTTAGCACTCAGAGAGAAGGAGTGCTAATTCAAAATGCAAAGAGGTGAGCCGCATGGAGTTGTCGGAGCGCCGCAGAAAGATTCTGCGTGTGGTCGTTGAAAATTATATTGAGACCGCCGAGCCCATCGGCTCCAAGGCCATTGCCGAAAAGGCAGAGCTGACCTGTTCCTCGGCCACCATTCGAAATGAGCTGGCGGCCCTGGAAAAGCAGGGCTATCTGGAACAGCCCCACACCTCTGCCGGGCGCATCCCCTCCCCTCTGGGCTACCGTTTCTATGTAAACGAGCTGATGGAGGAGCACAAGCTGTCTCTCCAGGAGACGGAGCGGATCAACGAGGCCATGAACACCAAGATGCAGGAGCTGGATCGGGTGATCGATCAGGCAGGGCGTCTGGTCAGTCAGATGACCAACTACCCCGCCTTCTCCCTCACCGCCGGCGGCAGTGAGATCTCCATCGCCCGATACGACCTTCTGATGGTGGACAGCAGCTCCTTTATTGTGGTGGTCATGACCAGCACCAACGTGGTGAAGAATAAACTGATCCACCTGCCCACTGACATCAACGAGCCTCAGCTGCAATTGCTGAACACCCTGTTAAACACCAGCTTTACCGGCAAGAGTCTTTCCGAACTCAATCCCGAGCTGATGCGGGTGGCGGAAAAGGCGGCAGGGTCGTCCTACGGGCTGATCTCTCTGGTGGTCTCTTTCGCCATGGATGTGCTGGACGGCCTCAGCCAGGGCGCCATCCACACCAGCGGCGTAGGTCACCTGCTGGAAAGCCCGGAATATCAGGACATCGGCAAGGCCCACAAGCTGATGACCTACCTCTCCGGTGAGCCGGAATTCTCTCAGCTGTCCCTCCCCATGCTCCAGAACAGTGAGGACACAAAGATCCTCATTGGCCCGGAGAATGTGGCGGAGGAGCTGAAAGACACCAGCGTGGTGCTGGCCAGCTACGACATCGGCGAGGGCATGAAGGGCGTCATCGGTGTGGTGGGGCCTACCAGAATGGATTACGCCAAGGTGACGGCAAAGCTGTCCTATCTGGCGGACAATCTCAGCCGGATGTTCAGCGCCACTCAGCCCACCGCCCTTCCCCAGCGGGATCGGCCGGCGCTGAATCCGCCCAAAGAAGAAGACAAATAGTTCCCAAAGGAGATTCCCCATATGGCAGAACAAGAAAAAGACACCAACCTGACCGAGGAGACCCCCGAGGTCGTGGAGGAGCCCGCCGTCGAGGAGGCTCCCGCCCCTGAAGCGGAAACTGCGCCGGATCCGGCAGAAGAGCTGAAGACTCAGCTGGCCGCCAAGGAGGATCAGTTCCTCCGTCTGGCCGCCGAGTACGACAACTTCCGCCGCCGCTCCGCCAAGGAGAAGACCGAGGCCTATTCCAAGGCCAAAGCGGACGCCGCACTGGCGTTTCTTCCGGTCTACGACAATCTGGAGCGGGCCCTGAAGCAGGGCAGTGAAGACGAGGCCTTTCTCAAGGGCGTGGAGATGACCATGACCCAACTGGTCAACGTGTTGGACTCTCTGGGTATCAAGGCCATTGAGGCCGAGGGCAAGCCCTTTGATCCCAACTTCCACAATGCGGTCATGCACATTAAGGACGAAAATCTGGGTGAGAATGTGGTCGCTCAGGTGTTCCAGACCGGCTTTATCATGGGCGACAAGGTCATCCGCTTCGCCATGGTACAGGTGGCGAATTAAAGCCTTTTCGAAATTCCCGTTATTCGCGGGACGCTGAGGACATCACATGAACCGGGAGCTTCCCGTTCATATAAATCAGTTAAATCATAGTTTTATATAGGAGGCAATCATTATGTCTAAGATCATCGGTATTGATTTGGGTACCACCAATTCCTGCGTTGCCGTGATGGAGGGCGGCGAGGCCGTCGTCATCACCAACGCTGAGGGCAACCGCACCACCCCCTCCGTTCTGGCCATCAGCAAGGACGGCGAGCGTATGGTGGGCCAGGTCGCCAAGCGTCAGGCCATTACCAACCCTGACCGCACCGTCATCTCCATCAAGCGTGAGATGGGCACCGACTACAAGGTGAACATCGACGGCAAGCGCTACACGCCTCAGGAGATCAGCGCCATGATCCTTCAGAAGCTGAAGGCAGACGCAGAGGCCTATCTGGGCGAGCGTGTCACCGAGGCCGTCATCACCGTTCCCGCCTACTTCACCGACGCTCAGCGTCAGGCCACCAAGGACGCCGGCAAGATCGCAGGTCTTGACGTCAAGCGCATCATCAACGAGCCCACCGCCGCCGCTCTGGCTTACGGTGTCGACAAGGAAGAGGCTCAGAAGATCATGGTCTACGACCTGGGCGGCGGCACCTTCGACGTGTCCATTCTGGACATTGACGACGGCGTCATCGAGGTTCTGGCTACCGCCGGCAACAACCGTCTGGGCGGCGACGACTTCGACCAGCGCATTATGGACTATCTGGCTGACGAGTTCAAGCGCTCCAACGGCATTGACCTGCACAGCGACAAGATGGCCATGCAGCGCCTGAAGGAGGCCGCCGAGAAGGCCAAGATTGAGCTGTCCGGCGTGACCAGCACCAACATCAACCTGCCCTATATTACCGCCGACGCCACCGGCCCCAAGCATCTGGACGTCACCCTGACCCGGGCCAAGTTCAACGAGCTGACCCACAGCCTGGTGGAGGCCACCATGGGCCCCGTCCGTCAGGCGCTGAGCGACGCCAAGCTGAATCCCAGCGATCTCAGCAAGGTCCTGCTGGTGGGCGGCTCCAGCCGTATCCCCGCCGTACAGGAGGCCGTCAAGCAGATCACCGGCAAGGAAGGCTTCAAGGGCATCAACCCCGACGAGTGCGTGGCCGTGGGCGCTGCCATCCAGGGCGGCGTGCTGGGCGGCGACGTGAAGGGTCTGCTGCTGCTGGACGTCACCCCCCTGTCCCTCGGCATTGAGACCATGGGCGGCGTGTTTACCAAGCTGATCGAGCGCAACACCACCATTCCCGTCAAGAAGAGCCAGATCTTCTCCACCGCCGCTGACAACCAGACCTCTGTTGAGGTTCACGTCCTTCAGGGCGAGCGTGAGATGGCCGCTTACAACAAGACGCTGGGCAAGTTCCATCTGGACGGCATCGCGCCCGCCCGCCGGGGCGTACCTCAGATCGAGGTCACCTTTGACATCGACGCCAACGGCATCGTCAACGTCTCCGCTCAGGACAAGGGCACCGGCAAGAGCCAGAACATTACCATCACCGCTTCCTCCAACCTGTCCAAGGAGGACATCGACCGGGCTGTCAAGGAGGCCGAGCAGTATGCCTCCGAGGACGCCAAGCGGAAGGAAGAGGTAGATACCCGCAATCAGGCCGATCAGGTGGTCTATCAGACCGAGCAGGCGCTGACCGAGCTGGGTGATAAGATCTCCGCCGATGAGAAGGCCGGCGTGGAGAGCAAGCTGAATGCCCTGAAGGACACACTGAAGGGCACCGATACCGCCGCCATCAAGGCTGCCACTGAGGAGCTGCAGAAGGCCTTCTACGACATCTCCGCCAAGCTCTATCAGCAGGCAAACCCCCAGGGCGGTCAGGGCTTTGACCCCAATGCCGCTGCCGGCTTCAACGGCGGCGCTCAGGGCGGCAATGGTCAGGACTATCAGGATGCCGACTACGAGGTCGTGGACGACGATCAGTAATTTTTCAGGCGATTATAAGACGCGGGCGTGGCGGATTCTCCGTCACGCCCCGCCGACTGTCAAGGAAGTGAATCAAAATGGCAGATAAACGTGATTATTACGAAGTGCTGGGCGTAGACCGCTCCGCCTCTGACGACGAGATCAAACGTGCCTACCGCAAGCTGGCCAAAAAGTATCACCCGGACATGAATCCCGGCGACAAAGAGGCAGAGGCCAAGTTTAAAGCGGCCAACGAGGCCTATGAGGTCCTCTCCGACGAGCAGAAGAAGGCCCAGTACGACCAGTTCGGCTTTGCCGGGGTGGATCCCAACTACGGGGCCGGAGCAGGTGGCGCTTACGGCGCCGGTTTTGACGGAGACATTGACCTGGGCGACATCTTCTCCTCCTTCTTTGGCGGCGGCTTCGGTGGCGGGGGCGGTTCCGCCCGGCGCAACAGCCCCCAGAAGGGCCAGACCCTTCGGGCCTCCGTCCGCCTTACCTTTGAGGAGGCCGCCTTTGGCTGCGAGAAGGAAGTCTCCGTCTCCCGAATCGAGAATTGCCCTGACTGCCGGGGAAACGGCTGCGCAGACGGCTCCTCCCCTGAGATCTGCCCCAACTGTCACGGCACCGGCGCCGTCCAGGTCCAGACCCGGACTCCCTTCGGCGTCATGGCCACCACCCAGACCTGCGGCAGCTGCGGCGGCACCGGCAAGATCATCAAAAATCCCTGCCACACCTGTAAGGGCAAGGGAGCCATTCGCCGGAACAAAAAGATCACCGTCAAGTTCCCCGCCGGTATTGACGACGGGCAGGCAGTCTCCCGGGCAGGCGAGGGTCATGCCGGCCGCAACGGCGGTCCTGCCGGCGATTTGATCGTGGGTGTGGAGCTGATCCCCCACGCCTATTTTGAGCGGGAGGGCAGCGATGTGCTCTATAACCACACCATCTCCTTTGCTCAGGCCGCTCTGGGCGCCGAGGTAGAGATCCCCACCATTGACGGCAAGGTCAAGTACACCATCCCTGCCGGCACTCAGCCCGGCTCCACCTTCCGTCTTCGGGGCAAGGGTATTCCCAATCTTCGGGGCTACGGCCGGGGCGATCAGTATGTCACCGTCACCGTTCAGGTCCCCGCCAACCTGAACAACGCCCAGAGGGAGGCCCTGCGGGACTTCGATGCCCTCATGCAGGGCAGGGATCCCCAGTCCGGTGAAAAAGACAACTTCTTCTTCGGCAAGAAAAAGAAAAAGTGAACTCCATAACCAGATGGGACGCCGAGCAGACTGACCCTGCCGCTCGGCGTCCCTTTCTCATTGTCCCGCCCTCCCAACTCGTTTTAGCACTCATCCGCTTTATGCGCATAGAAACGGCAAAAACTGCCCAATCAGAGTTATATTTACATATTTCGACAGAGAATGAATAAAAAACGCTTTTTTGCCCGTCCGGGCTTGACAGTTTCCAGACAAATCTTTTATAATAAACAGGCATAATCGGTTTAAACAGCGTCCATTGCTTCACTTTTCTCAAAAAATTTCAAATGTTGTGGAAATATTTTTTTAGAATGATATTGCAAAAAAACGTTTGTTTAAAACACCGATTGAGAACACGAACATAAGTTTTCTGATAATCGGCCCATCTGATCACCTGTTTGAAGCACGGGATACGGGGCATGTAATGTGGATTTTGAGGGCTGCCGGGAGACTGTCTCCCCGCTGCCATATTCATCGGATGATCGCAGAGAGAACAGGAGGCAGACCATGAACCGCGACGAAGCATTTGAATTTCTGGACCGCACCGCCAAGGGGATCGCTGAGACTTTCGGCTCATCCTGCGAAACGTTGGTCCACGATATGAGCATTTCCACCCACCCCATTTTGTCCATCTACAATGGCCACGTCTCCGGCCGCACGGTAGGCTCAACCATGGATATTTTGGGCAACGACACCCAACTCAACGAAGACGGTCTCAAGACGGACTTTGTAAACCTGTACGCCACCACGCCCACTGGCCAGCAGATCAAAAGCTCCACCTTTCACATGATCGGCGAGGACTACAATCTGGCTCTGGGCATCAACTTTGACTATTCCTCCCTCATCTACGCCAACCGCATTTTGGTGGACCTGATGAGCGCCGACGCCGACCTGAAGAGCGCCATGTGGCACAGCGGCGACAACCGGCTGGGCGAGATCTTTGACGAGTGTCTCACTGCCGTTGGCAAGCCGATCTCCGCCCTGAACAAGGCGGACCGGCTGAAGATCATTGCGCTTTTGAATCAGAGAGATGCCTTCTCCTTCCGCAAGTCCGTTCCCTTTATCTCTCAGCGTCTGGGAGTCTCCCGCTACACCATTTACAAGTATCTCTCCGAGCTTGCAGAGGGAAGCAGCGCTGAGGATTGAAGCCCGAAGCTGCACAGGATTAGATAAAAGTTTCCGGGGCCTTCTTGACGGGACCGTCAAAATTCGATATAGTACTTGTGTACGTCCGAATCCGCACGGAACGGGGTCAGATGCCCCACGAGTCGGTCACTGTGAGCCTTTCCGGCAAAGCCGAAAGGTAAGTCAGATACGTGCCGGACGTCTCACCCCTGCCGGAACCGGGGGAGAGAGAACGGCAAGGAGTTACTGCGCCCATTTTCTCTCACGGAAAATGGGCGCTTTGCTTTGCGCCGGAATATATTGGTTCCAACTCTGTTTGGAAAGAAGGAAAAACAATGAAAAAGAATGTAAACCGTCTCCTGGCTCTGCTGATGGCGCTGGCCATGGCGCTGGCCCTGACCGCCTGCGGCCAGAAGGAGCAGGCTCCCGCCGCTGAGGCAGACGCTCCCGCCGTCACCGAGCAGGCCGCTGACACTCAGGGCGAGAAGCACATCACCCTGACCGTCACCTACCCCGACGAGACCAGCGACAGCTATGAGATCGACACCTCTGCCGAATTCCTCAAGGACGCCATCGCTGATACCGTGGAGCTGGGCGGCTCTGACGGAGAGTACGGCTTCTATCTGGAGAGTGTCAACGGCGTGACTGCCGATTACGCCACAGACGGCGCCTACTGGGCTATTTTTGTCAACGATGAGTACGGTATGTTCGGTCTGGACAGCCAGCCTGTCACCGACGGCGACAGCTACGCTCTGGTCTATACCGTTGGCTGAGCCTCAAAAAACGCCACCCAAGAGACGTCCCTGGCCAGAGGCCAGGGACGTCACATATCTGGGTGTGGCAGCCGCCATTGTCTTTGTGCTGCAAATCATAATCGCCCCCATTCCCAACGTTGAGCCGGTGAGCCTGCTCATGCTCCTCTACACCCTCCACTTCCGGAAAAAGACACTCTTTGTCATCTACGCCTTCGCCCTGCTGGAGGGGATCTGGTACGGTTTCCACATCTGGTGGATCATGTATCTGTATGTATGGACCATTTTGTGGGCGGTCGTCATGCTGTGCTCCCGCCAGGGGAAAACGCACAACGCTCTTTTTTGGGCAGTTGTCTCCGGTCTGTTCGGACTGGCCTTTGGATTCCTCTGCTCCTTCCCCTATGTGGCTCTGGGAGGCATCCAGATGGCATATAGCTGGTGGCTGGCGGGTCTGCCCTGGGACATCCCCCACGGCATCGGGAACTTTCTGGTCATGCTGGTGCTGTTCTATCCGCTGGATCGGATCATGACCGCCCTGCGGCTGAGCAGAATTCAGTAAAGCACCCTCTTGTCACAGTATGGAAAAACGGGTAAAATACGGATAAGCAAGTGACAAAGAGAGGGATTTGACATGGGAAAAGTCAGCAAGAAGCGGGTCTTTGACATTATTCAGATCGGCCAGGATGATGATTGGATCAGCCGTGCATTTGACATCACCGTGATTCTGATGATCCTGACCAACCTGTTCATCGCCACCTTTGAGACCTTTGACCGCTCCCGGCCCTACTGGCCCCTGCTGGACGCACTGGAGCTGATCACCGTTGTGGGCTTTACCATCGAATACGCCCTGCGGCTGTGGACGGCGGAATACCTCTACCCTATGGAGGGAAGAGAGAAAGCGATGCTGCGGTATGTGTTCTCCTTTGCGGGCATTGTAGATCTGATCTCCTTCCTGCCCTACTACTTGCCCGTCTTCTTCCCTGCCGGAGCGGTGGCCTTTCGGATGTTCCGGGTCATCCGCATCCTTCGGCTGTTTCGGGTCAACGCCTATTATGACGCACTCAGCGTCATTGGCGACGTCATTAAGGGCAAGCGTGACCAGTTGCTCTCCTCCATCTTCATCATTCTGGTGCTGATGGTGGCCTCCTCTCTGTGCATGTACTCTTTGGAGCACGAAGTGCAGCCGGAGGTCTTTCAGAACGCCTTCTCCGGTTTCTGGTGGGCGGTCTCTACCCTGCTGACGGTGGGCTACGGAGACATCTACCCCGTTACCATTCCGGGACGATTGTTCGGTATTCTCATCACCTTCCTGGGTGTGGGCATGGTGGCCATTCCCACCGGTATCTTATCCGCCGGCTTCGTGGAACAGTACACCAAGCTGAAAAGCCTGAACGACTACGCTCTGGCCACAGACATCCGTTTTGTTCGCCTGCCGGTCCGGGAGGGACATCCCTGGCGAAATCTGCCGGTGAAGGACCTCCCCCTTCCTCCGGGGCTGATCCTGGCGATCATCCAACGGAAAAATGAGGTCATTGTCCCCAGAGGCGATACCGTCGTGGAAGCGGGCGACCAGCTGGTGCTGGGGGCGGAGGCCTTCCAGGACGAGGCAGGCATCACCCTCAAGGAGCTGACGCTCACCGACCGGCATCCCTGGGCAGGCCTGCAGATCAAGGATTTGGACATCTCCCGGCAGACCGTTATCGTCATGGTCCGGCGGAACGGACGGGTGGTCATCCCCAACGGCAGTCTGCAGCTGCTGCCGGGGGATAATATTCTCCTCTACACCAAGCGCATTATGCGAAACACCCAGAGCGTACAAATTTGAGTTTGCAAAGAAGCCCCCTGCTCAGTCGAGCAGAGGGCTTCTGACTATCTCTATTCACTTGCCGTCCCACCAGACGACCCGGCCCGCCTCCAACGTCTTTGGCACATCAATGAGCCGCTGATTGGAAGAACCGCGGAATTGGAGGGTGATGTCCTTTTTCTCCAGCACAAATTCCCCGTCCACCAGCACATCCAGGTACTCCAGCATCTCCCGTGTGATCTCCGGAACGCCCAGGCGGTCGGTGAGGAGGTCGGTCTCCAGCGTGTAGCCGGTAAAGGACCAGATGGTCTTCTCCGGCAGCTCCCGCCGCACCCGCCGGAGCAGCTTCACCAGTTCTCTCTGATTCTGGGGTTCAAAAGGCTCTCCCCCCAACAGGGTCAGGCCGGTGATGTACTCCGGCTTCAGGGCATGGATGATCCGCTCCTCCACCGCCGGGGTGTAGGGCTCGCCGTAGCAAAAGTCCCAGGCCTCCCGGTTAAAGCAGCCCTTGCAGCGATGGGTGCAGCCGGAGACAAACAGACTCACCCGGACGCCGGGGCCGTTGGCCACGTCGTGGGTCTTGATGGTGGCGTAGTTCATAAGCTGGCACCTCCTTGGAAAGAAACCAGGCCGGCAGGTTACCGGCCTGGTTTGGGTAACTTGAAATTACAGGTGAAGCACCCGGGACTTGATCTCCTTGGTCTTGCCCTCGTTCCAGAAGTTCTCGCCCAGATAGCCGCAGGTACGGCGGACCACGTTCATCAGCTTGTGGTCCTTATTGCCGCAGCAGGGGCACTCCCACTCCAGATCCTTGTTGATGGTGATCTCACCGTCATAGCCGCAGACCTGGCAGTAGTCGCTCTTGGTGTTGAACTCGGCGTACTGGATATGATTGTAGATATACTTGACCAGAGATTCCAGCGCCGGCAGGTTGTTGCGCATGTTGGGGATCTCCACATAGGAGATGCAGCCGCCGGTGGAGAGGGCCTGGAACTGGCTCTCAAAGTCGAACTTGGCAAAGGCGTCAATATTTTCCCGGACATCCACGTGGTAGGAGTTTGTGTAGTAGCCCTTGTCGGTGACGTCCTTCACCGTACCGTAGCGCTCCTTGTCGATGCGGGCAAAGCGGTAGCACAGGCTCTCGGCAGGCGTTCCGTAGAGGGCGAAGCCGATATTCGTCTCCTCCCGCCAGCGCATGACGGTCTCTTTCAGGTGGCGCATAACCTGGAGGGCAAACTCCTGCCCTTCCTCGGTGGTGTGGCTCTTGCCGGTCATGAGCAGAGTCAGCTCATACAGGCCGATATAGCCCAGAGAGATGGAGGAGTAGCCTCCGTAGAGCAGCTTGTCAATGGTCTCGCCCTTCTTCAGCCGGGCCAGCGCACCGTACTGCCAGTGGATGGGGCTGACATCGCTCTTAACGCCCTTGAGGGCGTTGTGGCGGCACATGAGGGCCTCCTTGCACAGCTCCAGCCGGCTGTCAAACTCAGGCCAGAATTTCTCCATATCCCCCCGGACCTCCAGTCCGATCTGAGGCAAGTTGATGGAGACCACTCCCTGGTTGAAGCGGCCTTCAAACTTATAGTTGCCGTTCTCGTCCTTCCAGGGAGCCAGGAAGGAGCGGCAGCCCATGGGGGAGAATACATTGCCCTCGTAGTTCTCCCGCATCTTCTTGGCGGAAATATAGTCAGGATACATCCGCTTGGCGGAGCACTGGACGGCCAGCTTGGTCAGGTAGTCATACCGTCCGCCGGTCAGGTTGTTGTTCTCATCCAGCACATAGACCAGTTTGGGGAAGGCAGGAGTGACAAAGACGCCGCTCTCATTCTTAATGCCCTCCAGACGCTGACGGAGGATCTCCTCAATAATCAGGGCATTCTCCTCGATATAGGGGTCTCCGTCCCGAAGGTACAAAAACAGGGTGACAAAGGGGGACTGGCCGTTGGTGGTCATCAGGGTGTTGATCTGATACTGAATGGTCTGAACGCCGTTTTTCAGCTCGGTGTACACCCGCTCCTCCACCAGCTTGTCCAGGATCTCCGGCTCCAGCGCATCGCCTACGGTCTCCCGGATCTTCCGTTCAAACTTCTCCTTACTCTTGCGGAGATACTTGCCCAGATGGCTGATGTCCACGCTCTGGCCGCCGTACTGGTTGGAGGCCACGCAGGAGATGATCTGAGTCGCCACGGTGCAGGCTACCTGGAAGCTTTTGGGGGTCTCGATGAGCTTGCCGTTCATCATGGTGCCGTTGTCCAGCATATCTCCGATGTTGATCAGGCAGCAGTTGAAAATGGGCTGAACAAAATAGTCGGAATCATGGAAGTGGAAAATGCCGTCGTCGTGGGCCTTGGAGATTTTGTCCGGCAGCAGGATGCGGCGGGTCAGATCACGGCTGACGATGCCGGCGATATAGTCCCGCTGCGTGGAGGCCACGGTGGTATCCTTGTTGGAGTTCTCCTCTGCCATCTCCTTATTGGAGTTGTGGAGCAGGTCCAGAATATCCTCGTCGGTGGTGTTCTGCCGGCGGGCCAGGGAGCGGACATAGCGATAGATGATATACGCTTTGGCAAGCTCATACTTGTCCATCGCCACCAGGCGCTGCTCTACCATGTCCTGGATGTCCTCCACCAGCAGACGGGCACGGCCCTTCTTCATAACATAGTCGGCAATGTTGTCGATCTGCGCCTGACTGATCCGGGCAGCGGGCTCCACCGCCTCATTGGCCTTCTGAATGGCTACGACAATCTTCATGCGGTCGAAATCCACCGTCATACCGTCTCTTTTGATGACTTTCATAGGACATCCTCTCTTTCCTGTTCGGCAGAACGATTTTCATGCAAATAACTGCCGTCCTTTGCCTGAGGGGGCAGGACTTTTCTCGGAACAGGTCTGATTATAGCAGAGGGAATATAAAAAGGCAAGAGCAAATTCGAAAAAACCACAAAATATTGTGGTCAAAACATTGAAATCGCCACGAAGTGCCACAAGATGTAGTTTTGCGCTTAATAGCATTTTACGCAAAAAGGGTGTAAAATCCCAAAAGTTCAGAGAAAATCCCGCCCTTTTCCCGAAAAGAGTGTCATAACGGCTGTCAGACGCTCATTGTTCCGCCCTGTTCCCATGTACGTCAGGCCGCAAGATATTGTGGTCTGACGCATTTCCCTCCGACATTTTGGGGCTTCCTTTCCGGCATAACTGTCACTTCAATGCATAGACTTGCCCTGACAGGAGGGATGGACATGGAGCATCTGTTTGACCGTCTGCGGGACCGCGCGGCGGAGACTTTCGATCTGCCGGGAGATATTGTAGCCGGTCAGCCCCGGATGGAGCTGGTGGGCAGCCGGGAGTTCTGGATGGAGGGACACCGGGGCATTCTCAGCTACGGCACCGAAGAGATCCATATCAGCGGAGGCAGGCTGGTGGTCTGTGTCCGGGGAACAGAGTTGGATCTCCGGGCCATGAATGCCAACACCCTCTGCATCTCGGGAAATATCACCTCTGTGGGACTGGAGTGAGGAGATGCAAAAGCTGTTCAACCGCCTTCGGGGCAGCGTCACCGCCGAAGTAGAGGGTCCTTTTTTAGAGCGCTGGTTTAATATCTGCGCCGCCGCCGGACTGGGCTTGTGGGACGTGCAGTTGGTGGAGGAGGGCCGCAAAGCCCGGGTCACCTTCTCCCACTGGCGCTGGAAGGAGGCAGAGGAGTTGGCCGCAAAGGCCATGTGCACCCTCGCCCCGGCAGGGGAGGCGGGACTGCCCTCCTTTCTCCGGCGGTTTCGTTTTCGGTACGGCATGATCGCCGGAGCAGCGCTCTTTGTGCTGCTGCTCACCCTGTTCAGCCGCCTTATTATGGTCATTGAGGTGGAGGGAAACGAGACCGTTTCCGACTCCGCCATTCTGGCAGAGCTGCAAAACCACGGTTTTGGCGTGGGCAGCTACGGGCCAGGAGTAGACGTGCGGGACCTCGCCAATGAAATGCTGTTGGATATGGAGGAGCTGTCCTTTCTCACCGTGGACATCACCGGCATCCGGGCCAGAGTCATCGTCCGGGAGACCGAGCCGGTGCCGGAGATCGAGGATGACACAAAATACGCCGACATCGCAGCCGCCACCGACGGCTTTGTGGTGGATATGAACGTCATTGCCGGCCGGCCGGCAGTGGAAGAGGGTCAGGCCGTGCTGAAGGGGGATGTGCTCATCTCCAGCCTCCTCTTCAACGAGCGCAGCGACGGCAGCGGGGAGATCTTTTCCACCCAGCAGGTCCGGGCAAAGGGCCAGGTCTGGGCGGTGACGGAGCGGACCCTCGCCGCCTCCACCCCCCTCTCCGCCCTCAGGACCGAGGGGGACGGGGAAACACGCCGCCGGTGGGGGTTGGAATTTCTGGGCCGCCGCTTCAATTTTTATGGAAACAGTAGCAATTATGATAGAGAATGTGCTAAAATATCCATACTATATCCAATCACTCTGCCCACAGGCCAGTCTCTTCCCTTCGGCCTGTGGCAGACCGGCTGGACCGCCTGGTCCGAGACTCCTGTTCCGGTAAACGCAGAGAGCGCCGAACAGTTTCTCCGCAGCACCCTCACCCGGCGTGTGGAGACGCTGTTGGGAGACGGAGAGATCCTGGACGCCCAGTGGCAAACCGAGCAGCGGGAGGGCGTGATTACCGTCACCCTTCACGCCCGCTGTCTGGAGCAGATTGGGACCACGGTGGAGCTGAACTGACCATTACGCAAGAGAAAGAGATGAACTCATTTGACAGAACAGAGCATCAGCATCGAACGCCTGGAGGACGCCGCAAGCCTCTTCGGCGCCCTTGACGAGAATATCCGCATGCTGGAGCGGGAGTTTGATGTGACCATCACCAGCCGGGACGGCCTGCTGAAAATCAGCGGCGAGGAGAGTCAGGTTCCTGCCGCCGTTCAGGCGGTCAACGGCCTGCTCACCCTCTGCGCCCGTGGCGAGGAGATGAGCGAACAGCTCATCCGCTACGTCTTTTCTCTGGTCCGCGGGGGACGGCCGGAGGAGATCGAGTCCTTTGGCCGGGATGTGCTGTGCATCACCTCCCGGGGCAAGCCCATTCGGGCCAAGACCTCCGGTCAGACGCGGTATATCAAGGCCATCCAAAATAACACCATCACCCTGGGCGTAGGTCCCGCCGGTACCGGCAAGACCTATCTGGCGGTAGCCGCCGCCGTCGCCGCCTTCCGGGCCAAAGAGGTGAATCGGATCATCCTCACCCGGCCCGCCGTGGAGGCCGGCGAGCGATTGGGCTTTCTCCCCGGCGACCTGCAGAGCAAGGTGGACCCCTATCTCCGGCCGCTTTACGATGCTCTGTTTGAGATGCTGGGGGCGGAGACCTATGAGAAGTATGTGGAACGGGGCAGCATTGAGGTGGCTCCGCTGGCCTATATGAGAGGCCGGACCCTGGACGATTCCTTTATCATTCTGGATGAGGCTCAGAACACCTCCAAGGAACAGATGAAGATGTTCCTCACCCGTATGGGCTTCGGCTCGAAAATCGTCATCACCGGTGATGTGACCCAGATCGACCTGCCGGGAGACAAGGTCTCTGGCCTGAAAGAGGCCATGCGTATCTTAAACGGCGTGGAGGATATTGCCATCTGCCGCCTCACCGGCGCTGACGTTGTGCGCCATGTGCTGGTTCAGCGCATCATTAAGGCCTACGAAGAGGATGAACAGCGTCATAACAAGCAGAAGAAATGAGGTTTACGACAGCCATGAAGCACGAGATCATTCTTGAGTCGGAGTTGGAGCAGGAATTTCCCTATGCCGACCTGCTAAACCGATGCGTCACCACTGCGCTGGACGAGGAGGGCGTGGACATCCCCTGTGAGATCAACATCCTCATCACCGACGACGAGGGCATCCACCAGATCAATCTGGAGCAGCGGGGGGTAGACCGCCCCACCGACGTGCTCTCCTTCCCCATGTTTTACTTCCGCCCCGGAACGCCCCCCAAAGGAGATTCGCTGGACGTGGATCCGGAGACGGGTCTGCTGCCGCTGGGAGACATGGTGCTCTCCTATGAGCGGGCCCAGGCTCAGGCGGAGGAATACGGCCACGGTCTTCAGCGGGAGCTGGGGTATCTGGCTGTCCACTCCGTCCTGCACCTGCTGGGCTACGACCACATGGACGAGGGCGAGGAAAAGCGGCAGATGCGGCAGCGGGAAGATGCGATCATGTCCGTTCTCGACCTGACACGTGAAAGGCAATTATAACGGAAAGAAAGAAGGCATCCATCATGTCCATTCAAATAACCATTTCTGAGCTTTATTCTCTGGAACACACCCTTGCAAAGCCCTATCTGGAGCAGTTTACATACCCCTGGGAGGCGCTGGCCGGCATCGGAGACTTTGTCCGCACCTTAGGCAAAACCTTGCGCCCCGAGGAGTACGACGAGATCGCCCCTGAGGTCTGGGTGGCAAAGTCCGCCACCGTCGCCCCCACCGCCACCATCAAGCCCCCCTGCGTCATCGGCCCGGAGACGGAGGTTCGCCCCGGCGCATTCATCCGAGGCAATGTGCTGGTGGGCGCAGGAGCAGTTGTGGGCAACTCCACGGAGCTGAAAAATGTCATTCTCTTTGACAAGGTGCAGGTGCCCCACTACAACTATGTGGGGGACTCCATTCTGGGCTTTAAGGCTCACATGGGAGCAGGCTCCATCACCTCCAACGTCAAGAGCGACAAGACCCTTGTGGTGGTCAAGTCTCCCGACGGCAGACAGTTTGAGACGGGCCGGAAGAAGTTCGGCGCCATGCTGGGCGACTCGGTAGAGGTCGGCTGCAACAGCGTCCTCAACCCGGGCACCGTCATCGGCCGGGAGAGCAATATCTATCCCCTCTCCTGCGTGCGGGGCGTGGTGCCGGCGGGGCATATCTTTAAGGCACCCGGCAATGTGGTGGCCAAGCGCTGACGTTCCCAATCGCAATACGGCGGGCGATTCATGAATCGCCCCTACGAACACAAGCTGCGATTCGTAGGGGCCGTTCATGAACGGCCCGTCGTCGTCATTTGATTTGTTATTTGAGCAGGCACTGCGCCTGCTCCCTTGATTTTTCAAATACTGAACTTCCCGACAAGCCGGAAGTTGCATCCCCACAAATCCCGATATGCCAGGCAGCTAACACCACCGCCCCGCAATCCACGCTACCCCCATCGCCACCACCATCGCCACCGGCTGATGGATCATATAGATCCAAAGGCTGTGCCGCCCGATCCAGTCCAGCACCGGCACTTTTTGATAGAGCGCCTTCGCCGGATGTTTCAAGATCATCCGCCCCGCAAACAGCCCGGTGAGATAGAGGAAAAACCACGGAAAAATGGGAAAGTAATCGCTGGAATAAAAGTCCGCTCTGGGGAATCCGAAAATCGTCAGCCAATTCGTCTGATAGAGTGCGTCCGGCAGCCGGTACAAATCCTCCCCCAGAAAGCTGAGCCAGCGAATCTGGACGTCCCGGGTGAGCAGGAAGATAACGAAGCTGACCAAAGCGCCGGGAATGGCAGGAATCTTCTCCAGCAGCGGCTTCATGGCGGTCGCCAGCAGCAGACTGCAGCCCAGAAGGGTCAGCACGCCGCACCAGATGGCCTCGTCTGGCTCGGCAATCAGCGTCACCACCGTCACCAGCAATCCGCAG
>OMVL01000052.1 GCA_900314485.1 uncultured Eubacteriales bacterium | reverse complement strand
ATCCCGGAGGGGAGAAGGAGGATGCCGTCGACCTGGCGGCCCATCATCAGTTCGAAGAGCTCCCGCTCCTGCTCAGAATCCCGGGAAGAGTTGCAAAGGATAATGTTGTAGCCTCTGGCGCGGGCCTGCCGGTCGATATGATAAGCAAGCTCCGACATGAAGGGGTTATTCACACTGGTGAGGATCAGACCAAGGAGCTTGGTGGTCTTCATCACCATGGCCCGGGCCACGGTGTTGGCCGTGTAGTTCATATCTTTGCACAGCTGCAGGATCCGGCTTCGGGTTTCTTCGCTGATCTCGGGGCTGCCTGTCAGCGCGCGGGAGACGGTGGAGTAGGAGACGCCGGCGGCTTTGGCCACGTCCTTGATGGTGACGTTTTTCATACGCTCCTCCTTTGTAACGAAAATTTCCGTACAATTCACGAAAACATTGTAACTCACCCTCACAAAAAAAGCAAGCAAATTTTTGTGTAAAATAACGAAAACGATGGATTTTTTAAAGTGAAATACAGTTAGTTCAACCTAAATAACCGGTTGAGATGCTCGGTAGAGGAAATGATTTACACAAATTCTGAAAATATCCGGGAAATACCTGAAAATAATCCGGAAATGCTCCGAAAAGTTTTAGAAAATGAGGAATATCGTTAAAACAATCAACTATCATAGACAATAGATACTTGACGGGCGAAAGAAAAAGCGGTATCTTTTGGTTGAGATCGTTCGGAAACGTTTGAGATTGCCGGAAAGGAGCTATAGCATGATCAAGGCGGTACTGTTCGACCTGGGCGGCACACTGCACAAATCCTCCTCACCCCCAGGACGGGATCTCTGGTTCGCGCAGCGGCTGATCGAGAGATTTTCCGATTATGGGATCAAGCTGGAAGGCGGCGCTGAGCTTTTGGCTGGGCGTCTGGCCATTAACAGCGAGGTCTATAAGCATGAATCCGAAGTAACGCTGCGGGAACTTCCCTCGGCGCAAATCTGGAGCGACTATTACCTCCGGGAATACGGGCTTGAACGCGAACGGATCGAGCCCTTTGCCGAAGAACTCAGCTTCCTTTACGATTATGAGCGTCCCTGCGTGATGCGCCGCGAGCATCTGAAGGAGACGATGATGGAGCTGAAAGCCATGGGATTGCACCTGGGCGTTATCAGCAACATCATCTCACGCTCTGTCGTGCGGCACTTCCTGGCCGAGTACGGCATCGAGGCGCTGATGGATTGTGTCATTACCTCTGCCGAGACTGGGATCCGCAAGCCCTCGCCGGAAATCTTCCGCATTGCGGAAAAAGCCATGGGTCTGAAGCCGGAAGAGCTTTGCTATGTGGGCGACACCATTTCCCGGGATGTGATCGGCACACGCAATGCCGGCTGGGCCATGATGATCCAGATCCGAAACCCCAGTATCGCTCATCGGGACGCGGGGCTGGAGCATTCGGGCTACATGCCGGATGCCCTGATCGAGGACCTGGCAGAAATCCCGTCTGTATTGAAACGATAAGAATGTTTGACCATAAACGCAGAAAGGGAGGACGGAAAAATGCAGAACCTGGAAGCCATTTTCTTTGACGTTGGCGCGACGCTGCGCTATGTGGTGGAGGATAAGGAGTTTGCCGCCGCTGCAGAGAGAGAACTGATGGAGCTTGTCGGCTCCACGGAAGAGCATGACGCTTTTTTTGCCAAGCTCGAGAAGAATTGGAAGGCATATCGCAAATGGGCCAAGACGGAGCTTTTGGATGTCTCCGAAATGGAGCTCTGGCTGCAGTATCTGCTGCCGGACTACCCTGCTGAGCGTGTGGCACCCCACGCCGCCAGGCTGACCCGCCTTTGGCGTGACCATGACGGCCGCCGCGTTGTGCACGATGGCACCCTGGAGACCCTGCGGGAGCTGAAGCGCAGGGGCTACAAGCTCGGCATCATCGCAAACACCATCACCGAGACCGAGATCCCCGACTGGATGTGCCGCGACGGTGTGGCCGACTGCTTCCAGACCGTGATCCTCTCGTCCAAGGTGCGCCTGCGCAAGCCGGACCCGGCGATCTACCTGCTGGCTGCTCGCTGTATCGGCAGTGCCCCGGAAAACTGCGCCTATGTTGGGGATAACCCGGTTCGGGACGTGGAGGGAGCCAAGGCCGCAAACTTCGGTGCTATGGTGCTGTTTGAAGACGCCGGCACCGCCGACCGGGAAGGCAAGGCGCCCACAGTACTGCCGGACTACACCATCAAGTCCATTCCTGAGCTGCTGGATCTGTTCCCGCACAGAGCATGAGGAGACGACCGTGAAGAAGATCAAAGGTGTATTTTTTGACCTGGGCGGCACCCTCCGCATTGCGGAAAACGTGCCCGAGCACCAGGAAAAGGCCAAACGGCGCATGGCGGAATTGGCGGGCTACGAGGACGCAGACGCTTTCATCGACATGGTGGAGCAGCGCTATCTGCCCTATCGGGATTGGGCCCTGGGCGAGATGAAGGAGAGCAGCGATTTCGAGCTCTGGCACAAGTGGCTCCTGCCGGAGATGGACGAGGAGAAGGTGCGGGAGATATGCCACGAGATCACCTTCCAGTACCGCCAGGTCAAGGGCCTGCGACATGTGGTGGAGGGTGGACGGGAAGTCATCGAGACCCTCCACGCCAGGGGCTACAAGCTTGGCATCATCTCCAACCTCATCGGCGAGTACGAGATTCCTGAGTGGCTGAAGGCCGACGGGCTGGACGAGTATTTCGACGCGGTGATCCTTTCTCCGGTGACGGGTCTGCGCAAGCCTGATCCGCGGATGTACCTGCTGGGCTGTGAGCAGCTCGGCCTGGAACCCGGCGAATGCGCCTCTGTGGCGGACAATCTGGATCGGGACATCACCGGCGCCATAGCGGCGGGCATCGGGGCCAACATCCTCTTCATCAGCCCGGAAAAGCTGAAGAAAAAGATCATCACCGACGCCAATCGTCCCGATTATATTGTACATCGCTTCCTGGATATTCTGGAGCTGCCGATTTTGCAGGGAGGTACCTGATGGAACAGAACATCAATACGATATTTGTGGATCTTGGGGACACCTTCCGGGTCATCCGCAAGGATCCGGCCTATGAGCTGGAGGCCAAGGCCTGCATTACCCGGTGCCTGGGCACCGATGAAGACCCGATCAAGTTTTATAAAAATGTGATCGAGCCCCGCTATGACAAGTATCGGGAATGGGCCCTGCATTTCTACTGCGAGGCGCCCGTGAAGGAACTCTGGACCCGCTGGCTGGCCTATGACTTCCCGCGGGAGCGGGTGGAGGCCGCGGCGGACGAGATGACCTATGCCTATCGCCGCACCAAGGGCGAGCGAGTGGTCACCGACGGCGGCATCGAAACCGTGAAGGAGCTATTCGCCCGCGGCTATACGCTTGCCATTGTCAGTGATCTGGTGGGCACGCATGAGGTCGATGAGTGGCTGGATCGTGACGGCTTGCGCCCCTATTTCAAGAGTGTGCAGCAGTCCTCTGTGTGTCTGATCCGAAAGCCTCACCCCGCTATCTATTACTACGCTTTGGAGGAATGCGGCTCAGACCCCAAGCGCACCTGTTACGTGGGGGACAATCTGAACCGGGATATTGTCGGTGCCAAGGCCGCAGGCCTGGGCATGACGGTGGCGGTGCAGTACCCCGGCAAGAAACCGCAGACCGTCACCGACGAGAACCGGCCGGACCGGTTTATTACGCATTTTTCACAGCTGCTGGAAATTTTCCCGCCGCTGCGTTGAAGGAGGAAGACAGTATGTTTGACAAAAGCTTTCACGGAGGCGAGGCACTGGCCAGGGCGGTGGAGAAAGCCTATACCCAGGGGCAGACCGATTACTCCCTGGAGCCTATGGTCCTCGTGGATGAGAAGGGTGAGCCTGTGGGCAAGATCAAAAACGGCGACCACGTGGTGTTCTGCTGCCGCCGGGGAGAGCGGGAGATCGAGTTGACCGAGGCCTTTACCGAAGCGGATTTCCCCCATTTTGAGCGTGAGTATCTGGATAAGCTGGATTTCGCGATCATGACTATGTATCACGAAAAGTTCAAGAGTCTTCCCATCGCCTTTGCTCCTGAGCGGGTAGAGAAGCCTCTGGCTCAGGTTCTCAGTGAGGCGGGGCTGCGGCAGTTCCACTGCTCAGAATCAGAGAAGTTTGCCCACGTGACCTTCTTCTTCAACGGCGGCTATAACCAGCCCTTCCCGGGAGAGACGGATCTGTGCATTCCCTCGCCCAAGGGGATCCCCTTCGACCAGAAGCCGGAGCTGAGTCTGCCCACCGTAGCCGAAAAAGTGGAGCAGGCCGTGGACGAAGGCTATGACTTTATCGTCACGAACTTTGCCAACGGCGACGTCATTGGCCACACAGCCAATAAGGACGCCAAGCTGGAAGCCGCTGCGGCCATCAGCCGCTATGTAAGTCAGGTTGCCCACTATGCCAGGGACAAGGGCTATGTGGTGGCAGTCACCGCCGACCACGGCAATATTGAGGCACTCTACACCAAGGAGGGCAAGCCCCATGTGGCCCACACCACCAACCTGGTGCCCTTCCTGATCCTGGATCCCAAGGGCAGGGAAGTACAGCTGCGGGATGGCCGCCTGGGGGATGTGGCCCCCACCATCCTCTCGGTGCTGGGGCTGGAGCAGCCGGCGGAGATGACGGGACGGAGCCTCATGGAGACGCCGGACTTTAAAAACGACAGGATGATGCTCATCATCCTGGATGGCTGGGGCTTCGGAACCGGGGACGAGGGCGACGCCATTTATTTGGCTCATACCCCCGAGTGGGATGAGATGCTGGCTAAATACCCCCGCAGCAAGCTGCGCGCTTCCGGCGAGGACGTAGGCCTGAAAGCGGGCAAGGCCGGCAACTCCGAGGCCGGACACAACAACCTTGGTGCCGGCCGGATCGTAGCACAGGATGACGTGCGCATGGATCAGGCCATTCAGGACGGCTCTTTCAAACGCAACCCCGTCTTCCTTCATGCCATAGACGCAGCCAGGGAAGAGGGGACCGCTCTGCACCTGCTGGCCTACTTGACGGAGAAATCCAGCCATGGCTGCATCGACTACCCCCTGATGCTGACGGAGATGGCCGAGGGGGTGGAGCAGGTCTATCTGCACATCATCTTCGACGGGCGCAGCACCGAGCCGGGATCAGCCCCGGCCATGCTCCGGACACTTGACAAGAAGCTGGCCAAAATCGGCAGAGGCGTGATCGTGGACGGCGTTGGACGGGGGGTTGCCTTGGACCGGGACAAGAACTATGCCAAGGTCAGGCGGGCCTATGATGCCATGACCATTGGCACAGGGACCGAATACCAGGCCTGACACTTCGGCGCAAAGCCGCCGCCCGCTCCGACAGAAGCGGGCGGGAAGCTTTTTTTGAGGGGATACAATATGAAACCATATGATTTGATGATCCTGGGCCCTGCCACGAGAGACGTGAACATCGACTATACCGGCGCAGAGGATCGGAGTGCCGGGGGTGCCGTGACCTTCTGCACGCCGGCAGCACGGGCCATGGGAGCCAGCGTCTTCGCGGCGGTGAAGATCGCCCCGGAGGACCGGGACATTCTGGACGTATTCCAGATGCCTGAGGAGGACAAAGCCCTTCTTCCGTCGGCAAAGACAACGCTAATGCGCAATGAGTATTTCACACCGGACCGGGAGCGCCGCAGATCCGGCTGCGCCGCCCAGTCTGACCCCATTTTGCCGGCAGAGCTGCCGGCGATCTCCTGGAAGCTCTGCCATCTGGCGGGACTGCTGTACGGCGATTTCCCTGACGAGCTGTTGGAGGAGCTGCACAGGCGAGGGCTGCTTTCAGCGGATGCCCAGGGCTTTTTGCGGCACAACGAGGGCGGCCCCATGGCGCTGCATGATTGGCAGGAGAAGCTGCGCTTCCTGCCCTGGATGAACTTTTTCAAAACCGACGCCGCCGAGGCGGAGATGCTCACGGGCCTGCGTGACCGGGAAGCCGCTGCCAGACAGCTGGTGGCCTGGGGCGCCGGAGAGGTCATGGTTTCCCACAATGCGGAAATGCTGGTATGCAACGGGGAGAGGGTGTTCCGCTGTCCGGTGAAGGCGCGCAATCTCTCCGGGCGAACTGGCCGGGGGGATACTACCTTCGGTGCGTATTTGGCCATGCGGATGACTGGGCACGATATGGAGGAGGCGCTGCTCTACGCAACAGCCTGCGTCTCCCTGAAAATGGAGACTCCCGGTGTGTTTCGGGGCAGCCTTGCCGACGTGAAGGCATATATCCGGGAATTCTATTGAGAGAAAGGAAGAAGCGGAATGGAACGATATTTCTTGCTTGGTTTTTTGGGCTCTGCTCTGGCTTTGGGCTTTGCTGCTCTGCAGAGACGGAGGGTGCTTTCGGTCTCCGAAGGCAATGAGCGCATGCAGAAGATCGCAGCGGCCATCCGGGCTGGCGCGAATGCCTATCTAAAGCATCAGTATACCACGGTGTTTAAGGTTTTTGCCATCGTATTCCTGCTGCTTCTGGTGCTGGCCTTCGCCTCCGGCGGGCAAATGCTCTCCCGGGTGACGCCCTTCGCGTTCCTCACCGGCGGGATCTTCTCCATGCTGGCGGGCTTTATCGGCATGCGTATCGCAACCTCTGCGAACGCACGCACCGCCAACGCAGCCAGGGAAAGCCTGAACAAGGGGCTGAAGGTAGCCTTCTCCTCCGGCAGCGTGATGGGCTTTTCCGTGGTTGGCCTGGGCATGCTGGATGTGACCCTGTGGTTTTTCCTGCTGCGTTACGGCCTGGGCTATGCCGAGCCGGAGAAAATCGGCTCTGTCATGGTCATGAACGGCATGGGCGCCAGCTTCATGGCGCTGTTTGCCCGCGTGGGCGGCGGCATCTATACCAAGGCTGCCGACGTTGGCGCTGACCTGGTGGGCAAGGTGGAGGCGGGGATTCCCGAGGATGACCCGCGCAACCCCGCCACCATTGCGGACAATGTTGGCGACAATGTGGGCGACGTGGCCGGTATGGGCGCGGACCTCTACGAGAGCTATGTGGGCTCGATCCTGGCTACCTTTGCCCTGGGCGGAATCGCTGGCTATGGCTTTCGGGGAATGCTGCTGCCGCTGCTGCTTGCGGTGTGCGGCATACTGTGCTCGATCCTGGGGTCCTTTCTGATCCGAACCAAGGAAAATGCCAGCCAGGAGGCGCTTCTGCGCAGCCTGCGCACCGGCACCTATTCCGCGGCCATCCTGGCGGCGGTGCTGGCAGCTCCGCTGACCAAGCTCCTGATCGGCAGCTGGGGCGTGTACATCGCCATCCTCAGCGGCCTGGTGGGGGGCTGCGTGATCGGCTATTTTACCGAGTACTACACCTCGGATACCTACAGGCCTACCCGGGAGCTGGCCCAGGAGAGCGAGACCGGCAGCGCTACCATCATCATCGGGGGCCTGTCCCTGGGCATGCGCTCCACCATGGTGTCGATCCTGGTGGTGGCGGCGGCGGTGCTGCTGAGCTTTTTTGCGGCCGGCGGGGCAAAATCCTTTGACCAGGGGCTCTATGGCATCGGCATCGCAGGCGTGGGCATGCTTTCTACCCTGGGCATTACGCTGGCAACCGACGCCTATGGTCCTGTTGCCGACAACGCCGGAGGCATCGCCCAGATGGCTGAGCTGCCCGAAGAAGTGCGGGAGCGCACCGACGCGCTGGACTCCCTGGGGAACACCACTGCCGCCACCGGCAAAGGCTTTGCCATCGGCTCCGCCTCTCTTACCGCGCTGGCGCTGCTGGTGAGCTATGTGGACATAGTACAGGCCAAAACCGAGGAGGTGCTGGACCTGTCCCTTACCAATCCCCTGATGCTGGTGGGGCTGTTTATTGGTACGCTGCTGGCCTTCCTCTTCTCCTCCCTCACCATGGACGGCGTGGAACGGGCGGCCCAGTCCATTGTTCTGGAGGTCCGCCGCCAATTCAAGGAAATCCAGGGAATCATGGACTATCAGGCGGATCCGGAATACGCCAAGTGTGTTGCGCTGTGCACCAAGGGGGCACTGCATGAGATGATCGCTCCCGCTCTGGTGGCAGTGATCGTGCCCATCGTGACAGGCCTGCTGCTGGGCCCGGTCGGCGTGGTGGGGATGCTGGGCGGCGTCTCCGTATCCGGCTTTGCCATGGCGGTGTTTATGTCCAACGCCGGCGGCGCCTGGGATAACGCCAAAAAGTATATCGAAGCGGGGCACCACGGAGGCAAGGGCAGCGAGCAGCACAGGGCAGCTGTTGTGGGCGACACGGTAGGCGACCCGCTGAAGGACACCGCTGGCCCAAGCCTGAACATTCTGATCAAGCTCTGCTCCACGGTCTCAATCGTGTTTTCTGGCCTGATCCTGGCTTTCAACCTGGTAGGTTTGCTCTGATGCTGGAAACGCTGACTATGGATTGAGAGAAGGGAAAAAGCTGCTGCTCTTGAGCAATACGCTTTGATCGAAAATCCCCCAGGGGACGAGCGAAAGCTCATTCCCTGGGGGATCTATATTTCGTCTACGAGGGCGGCGGAAGCCTGGACTTTGCAGCGTTTGAGATCCAGTAATGAAAAAGCCTCTGAACCATTTGATGATTCAGAGGCTTCTTCATAGTTACTCATTAGGCGCAAAGCTTTCTGCGTAAGGTCTGCGTAAGCTCGA
>OMVL01000015.1:943-27434 GCA_900314485.1 uncultured Eubacteriales bacterium | reverse complement strand
TTATACACCGACGGCGCCTGCTCCGGCAATCCGGGGCCGGGGGGCTGGGCGGCGATCCTCCTTTACGGAGACTACAAAAAAGAACTCTCCGGCGGCGAACGGAGCACCACCAACAACCGCATGGAGCTGACCGGGGTGATCCGTGGCCTGGAGGCCCTGAATCAGCCCTGTGAGGTGGAATTATACTCCGACTCCAAATACGTCATTGACGCTCTGGAAAAGGGCTGGGCGAAAAGCTGGCGAAGCCGGGGCTGGGTGAAGGGGGATAAGAAGCCTGCCCTCAACCCGGACCTGTGGGAGCGGCTGCTGGAACTGTGCGAGTACCACACTGTGCATCTCCACTGGGTCAAGGGACATGCGTCCAACCCGATGAACAATCGGTGCGATGAGCTGGCAGTTGCGGAGTGGAAGAAGCTGAAGTAGAACGGACATCCCCGCCAACCGGCGGGGATGTTTTTGGCTCTATTCAGCTCTGTGCCGGAGCATTACCCTCTCCGCTTTTGCGGCCCGGACGATATCTCCGGTTATGGGGACGGCTGCGGCGGTGGGATTCGGATGCAGGTTCCTGTCCGGCGTTGTCCTCCTGCTGCGCCTTGGGCGCTTCCGCTGTCTGGTCCTCGGCCCTACTCTGCTGGGGACGGCGGGGACGGCTGTTTTGCCGGGGACGCTCTCTCTTGGGGCGGGCAGGCTTATCCTCTGTGGCTGCGGGTGGCTCGTCCAGAAGCTGCTCCGGCTGGGGCTGGGCGGGAGCGGGCTTTTCCGCCTCTTCCGGCTTTTCGTAGCCCACGGGCCGCTTGCCCTTGCCGTTGCGGATGACGCAGAGGTCGCAGTTGTGATAGCACTTCGGCTCCTCCGGGTCCTTGTCCAGCACCACCTTGGAGGTCTCACGCAGCAGATTCACCTGACAGACGGTGCCCACGCCGTCGGGCGTCTCCACCAGAGAGTCCTGCTTGGGCGCCCGCTTGATGAGGTCGGTGTAGGCCTCCTGCTCGTACTTCAAACAGCACATGAGCCGGCCGCAGGCGCCGGAGATCTTGGTGGGGTTGAGGGAGAGATTCTGGGTCTTGGCCATCTTGATGGACACGGGGTGGAAGTCGCTGAGGAAGGAGGAGCAGCAGTAGGGTCTGCCGCAGATGCCCAGGCCTCCCAGCATCTTTGCCTCGTCCCGGACGCCCACCTGACGCAGCTCAATCCGGGTGCGGAAGATGCCGGCCAGGTCCTTGACCAGGGCCCGGAAGTCCACCCGGCCCTCAGCGGTGAAGAAGAAGAGGATCTTGCTGCCGTCAAAGCTGTACTCCACCTCAATGAGCTTCATCTCCAGCTTGTGCTGGGCAATCTTCTCCTGACAGACCTGGAAGGCCCAGGCCTCCTTCTTTTTGTTTTCCTCCTGCTGGCGGAGATCGGTCTCCGTGGCAATGCGGAGCACCGGGCGGAGGGGGGAGATGAGCTGCATCTCGTCGATCATGGTGTTGCCCTTGGAGCAGATGGCGCACTCCAGACCGTTGGTGGTCTCCAGAATGACGTACTGCCCCTCCGCCACCTTCAGGCCGTTGGGGTTGAAAAAGTATTCTTTTCCGCCGCTTTTAAAGCGGACGCTGATGATTTCGGTCATGTTGTTTCCTCCGATTGGATAGGGGTAAATGCGGCTTTGACCACGGGCGGATTCAGGAAGCAATTTGATTGTTCCCGGCATTTCGTAGGAGCCGACCACAAACGGCCCGTTCGATCAAAGAAGTACAATGTTACAAGCTGCCTTCCGCAATCTCCCACACGCTCACCCCAAACCACCCTGCGCTGTGGGCGGGGGAGACGTTGCGCTCCATGGCGGCGCTGCCGGTTTTGGTCAAATCGGTGAGGGCGGAGATCTCTTGCCTGCTGAGTGCGGACGCCAGGTCCGCTCCTCCCGGCCGGCCGGCCAGAGCGTCGGCACAGCGTGCCAGCAGCCGTTCATAAAACTGGGCCATCTGGTCCCGGGTGAGCTTGCTGCTCTGCACCTCCACCGACCACTCCATGAGAGACAGCTCGGATTTGGCCCGAAGGCTGTCCGTAAACCGGGTAAGGGCGGCGGTGACCTTGGGGTCTTCCGCTTGGGTGGGGGGCAGTTCTCCTGCCGGCGGGGTCAGCTCATAATAGACGCAGCGGGAGCGGATGGTATCCAAAAGAGCCATGGGGTTTTCCGCAAGCAGGAGGAAGGAGGCATATTCCGGGCCGTCCTCCAGTACCTTGAGAAGGGCGTTTTGGGCGTTCACGTTCATGGTCTCCGCCGGGTCGATGAGATAGACCTTGCGTTTGGCCTGATTGGGTCGGATAAAGGCGTCGGCACGGAGATTGCGGATGGTGTCCACCACGATGTCCTTTTTGTCCCGGTCCTTGGAGGAGACAAAATTGGACAGGGGGGGCACATCGGGATGGATCCCCTCCGCCACCCGTTTACAGTTGGGGCAGACGCCGCAGGGGGCGATGTCCGGCCGATTGCAGACCATGGCCTGAGCCAGGAGCCGGGCCAGGATATGCCGCCCGCTGCCCTTGGGACCGCCCAGTAAAATGGCGTGGGGCAGCCGGTCTGTATGGGCCAGCTGGGCTTTGAGCCGTTGATTTCCCGGCAGGGCGTCCAGATTCATCTCGCTTCCCCTCTCTCATGGGCGGGGGGACGATCCATCCTCCACCACGCAAATATCCTCATTGAAGCTATTATACCCTATCTCTGTCAAATACGCCAGATGCATTTTTGTAATGCGTTCTCCGGGAGCGACGACAGGCACGCCGGGAGGATAGGGAGCGATCTGCTCTGCGGCGATGCGGCCTTCCGCGTCCCTAAGGGGGAGCAGCTCTGTCTTTCCAAAGACTGCCGCTCTGGGCGTGCAGACCGTCACCGGCGGGGGCGGCAGCAGGCGGGGCGGCTGATACGGGTCCTGATAGGCCAGACCAAGAGCGGTCAGGCTGGCGTCCAGCCGCTCCAGCTGCTCCTCGCCGTCGGCGCCGGTGAGGATAAAGACCACGTGGCGGGCATCGTGCATCTCCGGATAGACTCCAAGGGCCTCCAGCTCCAGATTCACCGCTGCCCCGTCCTCCACCAGAAGGGTGAGGCGCATGGGGTCGAGAACGCAGTTTTCCTCCCGCAGGCAGGGATATTTCTCCCGCAGCTGGAGGACGGCGCCTCCCACCAGAAAGCACCGCTCCTCGCCCCCGGCAGCCAGCCAGGTCCGCAGCCGGTCGAGGGCCGCCATCATGGGATAGGAGGGGGAGGAGGTGGCAAAGAGGAGACTGCTTCGCCGCAGGTCGTCCATGGAATAGCCGTTGGCAAAGAGGAGGGCGGTCTGCCCCGGAGCGGGAAGGGTCTTGTGGGTGGAGATGACAGTGAGGTCGGCGTCCCCATAGGGATTTTGGCTGTAAAAGAGGGGGAGATGGGCGCCGTGGGCGGCATCTACCACCAGCTTTGCCCCATAGGCATGGCAAACGGCGGCAATGGCCTTCACGTCAGAGCAGACTCCGTAATAGGTGGGAGAGGTGATGCAGACCGTTTTACAGTCCGGCTGGGTTTCCAGTATAGCGGCCACGGTTTGCGGGGATACGGGACCATACACCCCGCCCTCTTCCAGCCAGGGCCGGTCCAGCCAGAGCGGCCGAAGGTCCAAAAGGGCCATGGCGGTATGCAGGGATCGGTGGCTGGTCCGGTCCATGAGGACGGTCTCACCCGGCCTGGAGGCTAAGTTCAGGGCGGTGTGGATGCCCTGAGTGGAGCCGCCCGTGAGAAACAGGCAATGCTCGCTCCCCCAGTAGTCCGCCCAGAGCTGCTCCGCTCCCTCAATAAGGCCGTCGGGCTGATACAGATCGCCGGTCCGGTCCAGCTCGGTAAAATCAATGGCGGCATAGCCCTTCAATTCCGGCACCGGCAGGCCGATGCCCTTGTGGCCGGGCATGTGCATCCTGAGGGGCTGCTCGTCGGCGAAACGGCGGAGGGCGTCATAGAGGGGGGCTTCCAATGGAGTGGGATTCATAAGCATACCTCGTGTGTGGGTTGTATGGTATTATTGTAGCATGATTTTTGATAATTGGAAGGGGAGGATGTTGGAAAATGAATCGTAATCCTGGAAAACAGGGTATTTCATCCGCCATTTGCAGCCAATAAGACGTGGAGTGGCAAAAAAGGTGCAGTCCCACATTTAATATCACAAAAGGAATGCAATGTCGGATAAATGTATGCAATACAATTGCATTTCAAGCGTGTTTCAAGTAAAATAAGGATAGGACAAAGTTTAGTGTGGTACAATAAGACTATATGAATCATGGAGGACCGGAATATGATGCAGATGAACGACATTTACGACATGATCATGCATGGCCTGACAGAGATCATCCTGGATGAGCATCTTGAGGGCGCAGAGAAGATCAAAGAGCGTCTGCGTCTGCTCACCCAGGAGGCGGAACTGATGCACTGCTATATTGGATTCCGGGAAGAAAACCAGGAGCGGATCCGGCAGGGCTTTCCGCCGCAGAAGGTGGAAGAGGAGTTCTGCGGTGCGGACGCGGAACGGGTCAAGGCCTTTCTGAACAGAGAACTGGGCGAGAATTGAAGAGAACCAATCAAAGACACCCCGCTCCAAAAGGAGCGGGGTGCTTTCGTACAAAGCAGTCTTCAATTAGAAGATGGGCAGCACGTTGCCCTCATAGGTGTCGTTGATGTACTGACGGACCTCCTCGGACTGGAGGGCCTCCACCAGAGCCAGGACAGCGGGATTTTCCTCGTTGCCCTCCTTGACCACGATCAGGTTGGCGTAGGTCTGGGCGGCCTCGGAGTTGGGATCCTCAATAGCGATAGCGTCAGCAGCGGAGGAGAAGCCGGCATCCAGAGCGTAGTTGCCGTTGATGGCAGCGATGTCCACCTCGGAAGTCAGGTTGGCAACAGCGGCGGCCTCCACCTCAATGAACTGCAGGTTCTTGGGGTTCTCAACGATGTCGTTGGTGGTGGCGTTCAGGCCCACGCCGTCAGCCAGGGTGATCAGGCCGTTGTCAGCCAGCAGCAGGAGCGCACGAGCCTCGTTGGTCACGTCGTTGGGGACAGCGACCAGAGCGCCGTCCTTCAGCTCGTCCAGAGAGGCGGTCAGGCAGGGATAGATGCCGAAGGGCTCATAGTGGATGGCGGCCACGCCCACCAGATGGGTGCCGTTCTCCTCATTGAACTGGTTCAGATAGGGAGCGTGCTGGAAGTAGTTCACGTCCTCGTCGCCCTCTTCCACGGCGGTGTTGGGGACAACATAGTCGGTGTACTCGGTGACCACCAGGTCAATGCCCTCGGCAGCCAGGACGTCCTTGACCTGAGCCAGGATCTCAGCGTGGGGGACGGGAGAGGCGGCGACCTTCAGAGTGACGGTCTCGGCAGGCTCATCGACAGGAGCCTCGTCTTCGGTCTCAGCGGTGGTGTTGTCCTCAGTAGCGGCAGCAGGCTCGTTGGTCTGCTCGTCAGCGGTGGTGTTGTTGCCGCCGCAGGCCACCAGGCCCAGAGCCAGAGCCAGGGCGAGGATGAGTGCAAAAATCTTCTTCATTTTTCATTTCCTCCTTACAGAAGTTTTAATTTATTTCAATCGTTTGTCGATACTTGTTGACAAGCGGCTGAAAACGGATTGAATGATCTGGACCAGCAGCACCAGAATGACGATGGTGACCAGCAGCATAGAGGCCACCCGGCGGTTGTAGCCGTAGCGGATGGCAAGGTCGCCCAGACCGCCGGCGCCCACAGCGCCTGCAATGGCGGTATAGGCCAGAATGGTGATGACGGAGATGGAGCCGCCCAGGATCAATGACGGCTTTGCCTCCGGCAGGTAGACCTTCCGGACGATCTGGAAGGTAGAGGCACCCATGGACTGGGCCGCTTCAATGACGCCGGCGTCCACCTCGGCCAGGGACGTCTCCACCATCCGGGCGATAAAGGGCGCTGCGGAGACCACCAATGGGACAATGGCGCCCTTGACGCCGATCTTGGTGCCGACCACCAGCTTGGTGAAGTCCATAATGGAGATCATCAGAATGATAAAGGGAAGGGAGCGGCCCACATTGATGATCCAGCCTACGACTTGGTTGAGTATTCTGTGGGGCCGGATGCCGTGATCAGCGGTCAGCACCAGCAGCACACCCAGCGGCAGGCCGATGAGATAAGCAAAGAAGGTGGAGACGCCGGTCATCACCATGGTATGGATAAATTCCTTCCACAGCAGCGCTCCGTACTGATTCCAGAAGGCAGCGGTAAAAATATCAGCCATGGTGATCCACCTCCTCTGCGGTGACGTAGGGCTGAGAGCGGATGTAGCTCAGAGCCTTGGCCGCCTCGTTTTCGTCCTCCGGGAGACCTAAGAGCATGGAGCCGAAGGCCTTGCCGTCAATATTCCGGGTGTCGGCGCCGAGAATGTTCACCTTCACGCCGCAGTCAATGGCGAGGGAGGCGATGAGGGGCTGATAGGCGGTGCCGCCGTTAAAGGCCACACGAATGGTCCGGCTGGAGGAGGAGAGCAGATTTTCGCTGACCCCTCCGGGATAGACCAGGCGGCGGGCGGCGTCCGTCTTGGGGTTGGAGAAGATGTCGGTGACCTCCCCCTCCTCGGCGATGGAGCCGCCGTCCAGAATGGCTACCTTGGTGCAGATCTCCTCAATGACGCTCATCTGGTGGGTGATGACCACCACGGTGACCCCCAGCTTTTGATTCAGATCCTTCAGCAGGCTGAGGATGGAGGCGGTGGTGGTGGGGTCCAGAGCGGAGGTGGCCTCGTCACAGAGGAGGACCTTGGGGTCGGTGGCCAGCGCTCTTGCAATGGCAATACGCTGCTTCTGGCCGCCGGAGAGCTGGGCGGGGTAGGCCTCCGCCTTGTCGGAAAGGCCTACGATCTCCAGCAGCTCTCTGGCCCGCTGTTCCGCTTTTGCCTTAGGTACGCCGGAGAGCTCCATGGGGAAGCAGATGTTTTTCAGACACGTCCGCTGCATCAGAAGGTTGAAGCTCTGGAAGATCATGGTCACGTTTCGCCGGGCCAGCCGCAGCTCCTTGTCTGAGAGCTTGGTCATCTCCTTACCGTCCACAAGGACGCTGCCGGAGGTGGGACGCTCTAACAGGTTGAGACAGCGGACCAGAGTGCTCTTGCCCGCACCCGAGAGACCGATGATGCCGTAGATCTCGCCGGGATGTACGTCCAGCGAGATGTCGTCCAGGGCGTGGACGGCGGACTCTCCCTCACCAAACACTTTGGTCAGGTGCCGGACTTGAATAATGGGGTCACTCACGGGAATTCTCCTTTTCTATCTGAAATCGGAAATTGGCGCTGAGGAAACAAAAAGCCCTTGAAGCATTTCTGCCTCAAGGACGTGCGCTTTGCGCCGTGGTACCACCTTGCTTCGCCTGATCTCTCACGAGACCGGGCCTTTGGAAGTTCTGTCAAACTCCTGCGCTGTTACGGGCGCTCCCGTCGTAACCTATGCATTCAGGCAGTCAGTCACGCGACTCCAAGGCCATCTTCAGCGGACGCTTTCGTACCTCTTTTCACCAAGCGAGGCTCTCTGCCACGTCCCTGTCCGCTTACTCTTCTCTTCATCGTCTTTAACATATTTAGTTGGTAGGTTTAACAGTATTCTACACACGGAGGGCCGGGATGTCAAGTGGGAATCCCGGAATTATTTTGTTTTTGGTTTAGATAGATAATGCGGAGGGGATTCTTCCCCTCCGCAGTTGTGTGACTTGACGGAACAAATCCGGTCAATTCAGCCCGTATTGGACCATCCAGTGGTTTAGCTGAATGAGCCAGGCCATCATCTGGGGCCCCGCCATGAGCTGGCCGAACCAGGGCCGGCCATAGTCCCCGGCGTCGGATAGCAGGCCCTCGTTCAGCGCCCTGTGGTCCACCAGATGATGGATCGGTGCGTTGGGGTCGGAGAGCACCGCCTTGAGCTTTTCCCGGCAGAGCTGCTCAAAGAGGGGGTTGTGGGTCTTGGGATAGGGAGATTTGGGCCGGTTGCGCACGTCTTCGGGCAGAAGGCCGAAGGCGGCGTCCCGCAGGACCTGCTTGCGCACACCGTCTTTGCTCTTCATCTCCCATGGAATGTTCCACACGTACTGGATCAGGTGGTGGTCGCAGAAGGGAACCCGGACCTCCAGACCGGAATACATGCTCATCCGGTCCTTCCGGTCCAGCAGATTGGTCATAAACCAGTTCAGATTCAGCCAGCCGATCTCCCGCCGGTTTCGCTCCTCCACGGTCTCGCCCTCCAGACGGGGGGTCTGGGCCCGGCTCTCCTGACAGCGGTTACGGGCGTAGTCCTCCAGGGCCAGGTCGGCGACCAGGCCTTTGTCCAGCACTGCCGACCGGGCGGAGAAGTCCATGCACCAGGGAAAGGTCTCGCTCTCCAGCATATCCTTCCGGTGGAACCAGGGATAGCCCCCGAAGATCTCGTCAGAGCATTCTCCGGAGAGGGCCACGGTGTGATGCTTCCGGATCTCCCGGCAGAAGTAGAGCAGGGAGGAGTCCACATCCGCCATGCCGGGGAAGTCCCGGGCCTCGGCGGCCTGGGTCAAAAGGTCCACCAGCGGCTCCTGGGGGCAGGTGAGCACCCGGTGGCGGGTGCCAAATTCCTGCCGCATCCGCTCTACCCAGGGCCAGTCGGCATCGGGCTGGAAGGAGCTGGCCTTAAAATACTTTTTGTTGTCGGTGTAGTCAAAGGAGTAGGTCTCCAGGGGCGGCAGGCCCTGACGCTCATACTCCCGTGCCGCCACGGCGGTGATGACGGAGGAATCCAGACCTCCGGAGAGGAGGGTGCACAGCGGCACATCGCTGACCAGCTGGCGGCGGATGGCACCCACCAGCAGTTCCCGGAGATGCTGCACTGTGTCCTCGTAGGTCTCCCGATGGGGGAGGGAGAGGAGGTGATACCACCGGACCAGCACTGTCCGCTCCGCTGACTTGCGGAGGAAGTGGCCGGGGGGCACCTCGTGTACTCCGGCAAAGACCCCGTGGCCCGGGGTCCGGGCGGGGTTGACGGCCAGAATCTCCTGCCAGGTCTCCCGGTCCGCTCTGGGACTCAGGCCGGGATAGCGGAAGAGGGTCTTGGGCTCGGAGGCAAAGACCAGGGTATCCTCCGCAAAGGCGTAAAACAGGGGCTTTACCCCAAATCGGTCCCGGAGGAGGAGCAGGGTCTCCCCGTCCCAAAAGGCGAAGGCGAAGATGCCCTCTAAGTACTGCCCCACCTCGGCCCCGTACTCCATGCAGGCGTGGAGCAGGACCTCGGTATCCGCATGGGTGTGAAAGACGTGGCCTTTTGCCTCCAAGGTCTCCCGCAGGGCGGGGGTGTTATACAGCTCTCCGTTGTAGCAGATGGCAAAGGTGCGCCCGCCCTCGGTGTAGGTCATGGGCTGCTTCCCCTGCTCGGGGTCGATGACGGCCAGGCGGCGGTGGGAGAGGAGGCAGTGGGCGCTGCGCCACTGGCCCTCGTCGTCCGGGCCCCGGTGGGCCATGGAGTTTGCCATATTCCAACCGGTGAGCTGCCACTCCGGGCCCCGGTTGTCTCTGGTAAAGTCACAAAATCCGGCGATTCCGCACATAGACAGACCTCCTTGTAATATCATACCAGACTATGCCGAGGAGGGAGAAGGGGTGCGGAAAAAGCGGGCAGGTCAAAAGACCTGCCCGCAAACTGGGTCTGTTCTTATTCCGCATCCAAGTCCAGCTTGATATGGACTTCCTTCAGCTGCTTTTCCTCCACGGCGGAGGGGGCGTCCATCATGACGTCCTGAGCGTTTTTGTTCATGGGGAAGGGGATGATCTCCCGGATGGAGTCCTCCCCGGCCAGCAGCATGACCATCCGGTCCACGCCGGGGGCGATGCCTGCATGAGGAGGTGCGCCGTAGGTAAAGGCGTTGTACATGGCGGGGAATTTCCGAATCACGTCCTCCTCGCCCAGACGGACCAGCTCAAAGGCTTTGACCATGATCTCCGGGTCATGGTTCCGGACTGCGCCGGAGGAAAGTTCGACTCCGTTGCACACCAGATCATACTGGTCGGCGGTGATGGTAAGGGGATCGACCTCCCCCCGCTCCGCCTTGAGCAGGACCTCCAGTCCGCCGGAGGGCATGGAGAACGGGTTGTGGCAGAACTCCAGTTCGCCGCTCTCCTCCCCGATCTCGTACATGGGGAAGTCCACGATCCAGCAGAACTCATACCGCTCCCTGTCCATGTGACCGGGGACGGCTGCGCCCAGCTTGGTCCGGAGCACGCCGGCGGCCTTTTGGGCGTCGCCCAGCTTGCCGGCGGTAAAGCCGATGAAGGAGCCGGGAGTCAGGCTCAGCCGTTCGACCAGAGCATCCTTCGAATCCACAAGGAACTTGCTGACGCCGCCGGCCAGATTGCCATTCTCGTCCAGCTTGGCCCAATAGGCCTTACTGCCGGACTGGACCTCTACCTCTGCGCACAGCTTGTCGATGGCCTTCCGGGCCAGGGGGCAGTTGGGCACCACCACGGCCTTGACGGCGTTACCCTGGAAGGGGGCAAACTCGGTCTTGGAGCAGATCTCCGTCACATCCTGCACGATGAGGTCAATACGCAGATCCGGCTTGTCGCTGCCGTAGGTCTCCATGGCGTCCCGGTAGGAGATGCGCTTGAAGGGAGCTTCCGACGCCACGTTGTAGGTGCCGTACTTGGCGAAGATGGGGGGCAGCACCTTTTCAATGACGGCAAAGACGTCGTCCTGACCGGCGAAGGCCATCTCCATGTCCAGCTGATAGAACTCGCCGGGGGAACGGTCGCCACGGGCGTCCTCGTCCCGGAAGCAGGGGGCGATCTGGAAATAGCGGTCGAAGCCGGAGGTCATCAGCAGCTGCTTAAACTGCTGGGGGGCCTGGGGCAGGGCGTAGAACTTGCCGGGGTGTTTCCGAGCCGGGACCAGATAGTCACGGGCGCCCTCGGGGGAGGAGGCGGTGAGAATGGGGGTGGTGATCTCCAAAAAGCCCTCGTTGGTCATGGCCTGACGCAGGGCGGAGACCACGTTGCAGCGGAGGATGATGTTTCGCTTGACCTCAGGGTTTCTCAGGTCCAGATAGCGGTACTTGAGACGGATGGACTCGTCTGCCTGGCGGCTGCGGTTGATCTCAAAGGGCAGCTCGTTGTGGCGGCAGCGGCCCAGAACCTCGATCTTCTCGGGCACGACCTCGATCTCACCGGTGGGGAGCTTGGAATTCTTGCTCTCCCGAATGCGGACGGTGCCGGTGACGGAGAGGGTGGACTCTTTGTTCAGCGGTTTGACGACGCTCATCATATCGGCAGTCTCGATGACGAACTGGGTGGTGCCGTAGAAGTCCCGGAGGACGCAGAAGGCAAGGTTGCTGCCCACCTCACGGACGTTTTCCAGCCAGCCGACAATGGTGACGGTCTTGCCTGCGTCAGCGGCACGCAGTTCGCCGCAGGTGTGGGTACGGGATTGGAACATGGTGGATTACCTCGATTCGATATATCTTTTGGGGTGTGGCAAGCCGCACCCCTACGGAGGTGCGGGTGGTTTTGGGGTGTGGCAAGCCGCACCCCTACGGAGGTGCGGGTGGTCAGACCGTTCCGTTCCATTTTAAAGCGTTTTCTTGAATATAAACGGTTAATTTGGACAATTCCTGCTCGTTTCGGACAATTCGTTCGTAGTAATTTCGTTGCCACAATTTGCGACCTGGCGTTTCATATATGCGATTAGCGGCTGTTGTTGTGGATGATTTAAATGTTCTGATTATGCCAAAAAGCCCATCATTCCCAATAGATGCCCGTTGATTCATGGTGGGTGTCGATTCAGGGGCGTAGGGGTGCGGCTTGCCACACCCCAATGCCGCAGTTTGGTCAATAATAATGATTCCGTGTAAATGATTGGGCATAACAATATATGGCGTGACTGAGATGTTTGGAAAACGCTTTGGCAGGTTTCGCCAATACGTCTCTATCAGCTTACCCAGGTCATTTAAAACCATTTTTGAGTTGATTACTTCACCAAAAATACATTCCCGCTGATAGCTGCATATTGTAATATAATAGCAACCATTTTGACTGTAATCATATTGTGAAAGTCGAAGCTGCTTACGTCTGGGAAAATTCATTTCCCCTCACTCCAAAATCACACGGCCACGATTCCGCCGTTCCAGCTCCTGGGCAATCGCCTTGGCCGCCTCGTCAAAGGCTGCGGTCTGCTGCTGGGCGGTATTCAGGTTTTTAAAGGTGATCGTTCCGGCGTTTTCCTCGTCCTCGCCCAAAAACAGGGCGAAGGGAATGCCCAGCTTTGCGGCATAGGCGATCTTGGCCTTAAACTTCTTCTGCTCGGAATACAGCTGGGTGCGGATGCCCAGATCACGCAGCTTTGTGGCCGCCGAGATGGCATAGCCCTGCTGAGCGTCGGACATGGGGATGACCAGCACATCCGCCGGGGCGGTGGGGAGGTCGGGATTTAAGAGCTTCTGATCCTGCAGGACAAAGAACAGCCGGGTCAGGCCGATGGAGATGCCCACGCCGGGCAGCTTCTTGTCGGTATAATACTCCGCCAGATTGTCGTACCGGCCGCCGGAGCAGACGGAGCCGATCTCCGGATGATCCAGCATAGTGGTCTCGTAGACGGTGCCGGTGTAATAGTCCAGACCTCTGGCAATGGTGAGATCCACGGCAAAGTGGCTCTGAGGCACGCCGAAAGCGGTCAGATACTTGGCGACGGTCTTCAGCTCAGAGAGACCCTGATCAAACAGCTCGTCTCGGCCGGCATAGCCCTCCAGAGCGGCAATAACGGTATCGTTGTCCCCTTTAATGCTGATGAATTTCAGCACCTCGTCGGCAGTTTCGGACGCAATGCCCAAATCGTCTGCCAGAATCTCCCGGACGGCATTCGCTCCGATCTTATCCAGCTTGTCCACCGTGCGCATGACGTCCTGGCTCTTGTCCGAGAGACCCTGCATGGCGTAAAAGCCGTTCAAAACCTTCCGGTTATTTACCCGGATCTGGAATTTTTCAAGGCCCAGCCGGGTAAAGGTCTGATAGATAATGGCGGGGATCTCCGCCTCATTGACGATGTCCAGCTTCTCATCGCCGATGATGTCGATGTCCGCCTGATAGAACTCCCGGAATCTGCCCCGCTGGGCACGCTCGCCCCGGTAGACCTTGCCGATCTGGTAGCGGCGGAAGGGGAAGGAGAGCTGGCCGTAGTTCAATGCCACATACTTGGCCAGCGGCACCGTCAGGTCAAACCGGAGGGCAAGATCGCTGTCGCCCTTTTGGAAGCGGTAGATCTGCTTCTCCGTCTCGCCGCCGCCCTTGGCCAGCAGGATCTGGGCGTCCTCAATAATGGGAGTGTCCAGAGGAGTGAAGCCGTAGAGGGCATAGGTGGTGCGAAGAATGTCCATCATCCGCTCCATCTGCTGCTGGGGTGCGGGGAGGAGCTCCATAAACCCGGAGAGAGTGCGGGGTTTCATTTTTGGCATATTATGATACGTCCTTTCAGGAAAAGGAAATCCCAGGGACGCACAGTCTGCGTCCGCCGATCAATCGTCTGTTCAGTTTGGCGCCGCCCGGCGGGTTGGATTGGCCGGGCCGGTGCCGGGGTTGCCCGAAAGACCTTCGGACAATGGGAGACATGGGAAAAATTACAGGATCAGCTTCCGCTTCTGAGGGCGGATGATGTCCCGCCAGTCCAGGTCGCCCCGGGCCAGACCCTGAATCAGCATCTCCGCAGTGCCCAGGTTGGTGGCATAGGGAATGTTGTTCTGATCGCAGAGCTGGCAGATATATTGCATATCATCCAAATACTTCTCGTTCTTGGGGCCGGTAAAAAACAGCACCATGTCGATCTCGTCATATGCAATGCGGGCGCCGATCTGCTGGCAGCCGCCGTGATCGTGGGTCAGAAGGAGCTGGACATCCAGGCCGGTGGCGTCTGCTACCATGCGGCCGGTGGTGTGGGTGGCGCAGATGCTGTGCTTGGCCAAAATGCCGCAATAGGCGATGCAAAACTGGACCATCAGCTCCTGCCGATGCTCGTCGCTCATCAGGGCAATGTTCATAGTCAGCCTCCTTTGGTTAAAATCATTCTATTTGAAAGTCAGATCCGCATAGGCGGAACCTGTTCTCCGAGTATTCGTCTGGAAATGTTGTAATACGCCCGGGCGGCGCCCTTTTTCTCCAGCAGGATAATGGGCGTACCCCTGCTGGCGGAGAGCATGACCTTGGGATCTTCCGGGATGATGCCGATCAGCGGCAGACCCAGGGCATCCATGGCGTCGTCCACGTTGGTGTTCATCCGGCGAAGAAATTGCTTCGTAATGCGGTTCATAGCCAGGTGGATGGGAATTTTGCGGCCACGCAGTTTGCGCACCGCCGCCTGAGCGGCCCGAATGGAGATGGGGTCTGTGCCGGCCACGACAATGGCCCGATCCGCTGCGCAGATGGACAGCTCAAAGCCGCTGCCGATACCTGCCGGACAGTCGATGAAGCAGAAGTCGAACTTCTCCTTCACCTGGCCAATGAGCCCTATCATGGCCGCCTGAGACAGGGGGTCCTTCGGAAGCGTCACCGGGGCAGGGAGGAGGTAGAGGGTCTCCAGCTTGGGATGGGGGACGGCAGCTCTGTCCAAAGAGCATCTGCCCTGAATCACATCGGTCACATCCATCAGAGCCACATCCGTCATGCCCAGAGACAGGTCCAGATTTCTCAGACCGATGTCCATATCCATGCACAAAACACGCTTGCCCATGGCGGCGAGACAGGAGGCCACGCCAACGGTAAACGAGCTTTTGCCCGTACCGCCTTTTCCGGATGTAATGACGATCGCTGTACCCATGATAACCTCCGTATTGATTTATTATAGCATAGGGGAAATGGGAGTTTCAAGAACTATTTTGCTGTTTACAGATTAGTTTCGCTGGGATTATAACGGCGCTTTTTTGATCTTTGCAAACCGCCGGGGGTACTGTCCCGGTGTCTCTCTTACCTTCTCCACCACCACCACCCGGTGGACAATATCCGTGCCGGGGATTTGGTAGACATAATCCTTTTTCAACTGTCCGCCGAGAATGGAGATACACCGCCCGGCGGCGTCTTTTTCCTCCTGTGCCTTCTGGCCCTTCATGGCGAGAAACAGGCCGCCAACCTTGACGAAGGGGAGGCATAGTTCACATAATATCCTCAGGTCTGCCACCGCCCTGGAGGTGACGATGTCAAACTGCTCCCGGTATTGGGGCATGAGACCGAATTCCTCCGCTCTGCCGTGGAGGGCGGTGAGGTGAGAAATGCCCAGTGTGGGGGCGATCTGGCTCAGCCAGTCGATGCGCTTATTCAGACTGTCTAAGAGGGTCAGGTCGATGGAGGGCTCTGTCAGCTTGAGCACCATGCCGGGAAAGCCGGCTCCGGTGCCCACGTCCAGCACCCGCTTGCCCTGAAAGTGGGCGCAGCCCAGAATGGCGGCGGAGTCCAGCATGTGGAGCTGAGCCACCTGCTCCGGGTCGGTAATGGCGGTGAGATTCATGGTCTTATTTTTCTCCAGCAGCAGACTGCCGTACCGGGCGAGGGCGGGTGCAGCGTCTGTAGGGAGGGAGAGGGCGTCAAGCCCTCGAATGAGCATGTCGGTCATAGTGCGGCGCTCCATGTGAAAATGGGGCTGACGTGGAAAGGGGGACTTCCACGTCAGCCCTCAGAATTTGAATCAGGAAAATTGATCGATCACCTGAAGGATGCCCCAGATCAGGGTGTATCCGGCGGCAAGGGTGCAGCCGATCCCCAGAAGGAGGTAGACGATCCCATTGCCGGGTGCGTCCTGATGGAGGACCTTCCAGCGATTGTTAAAGCACTGGACTGCCATGCCCGCCGAGACGGGAAAGAGCATCAGCCCGGTCAGTCCCGTGAGCAGGGAAGTGGTGGCGATCCAGTAGGTCATGAGCAGCATAATGATGACCATATAGACCACGCCCACCATGGCCCAGATGCGTTTATTTTCCATGGGTCAGGCTTACTCCTGATCCTTCTTCAGCAGGTCACGGATCTCAGCCAGCAGCTCCTCGGTGGTGGGGCCGGCGGGCTCTTCAGGGGCCTCTTCCTTCTTGGGCAGAGCCTTATTGGCGGCTTTTACAATGAGGAAGACGACCAGAGCGGTGAGCACGAACACGATGATGGCGTTGATGACGGCGCCGATCTGGAAGCCGCCGGGCGCCCACTCAGCAAAGGTGGTGTCGGGGATCAGCAGACCGATGATGGGGGTGAGCAGGCCTTCCACAACGGCGGTAATAATGGCAGTAAATGCCCCGCCGATGACTACGCCAACGGCCAGATCCAGCACGTTGCCCCGGTTGATGAACTCTTTGAATTCAGCGATAAATCTCTTCATTTGTGTTTCCTCTCTTTCAGTTTGCTATTTGAAAACGCTCAGGCGTTCTCTTCGTGGTTTGCTTCCTCCCTGGAGGGAGCTTCCTCGGTCTCTACCACGATCTCGTTGGAGTTGTCCTCTGCAAAAGGCTCCTCCACCGTCTCGTCTGCGGCGTTGGGGGCAACTACGTCCTCGCTCTCCACCTCTACGTCCACTTCGGTGATCTCTTCGTCCTCGGTGTCAATAAAGGGCAGCAGCTTCATGGTGTAGGTGTCCTCTTCCTCGCCGGGGGCCTTCTTCAGATTCCACAGCAGGCCGCCGATCTCAAATTCGCCGGTCTCCTTATCCGTCTTGAAGTGGGTGGGGACCAGGCCGGCAGCCAGAGCCACCGCACTGGCTGCACCGATGATTTTTACCAGTTTCTTCATATTCTGCACCTCTTTCTATAGAAATTGGGTTGGTGATAGAATGACGGCAGCTCAATGCTGCAGCTTCTTCGGCAGCAGCAGCTCCTTGCCGCCCATGTAGGGACGCAGGACCTCAGGCACCCGGACGGAGCCGTCCTCGTTCAGGTTGTTTTCCAGGAGGGCGATCAGCATGCGGGGAGGAGCGACCACGGTGTTGTTCAGCGTGTGAGCCAGCACCGTCTTGCTCTTTCGCTTGCCCTTGGCGTCGGTGAAGCTCTCCCGGTAGCGGATGCCCAGTCTGCGGGCCTGGGCGTCGCCCAGGTTGGAGCAGGAGCAGACCTCAAAGTATTTCTGCTGACGGGGGGACCAGGCCTCAATGTCGCAGCTCTTTACCTTCAGGTCAGCCAGATCGCCGGAGCAGCACTCGAGCTGGCGGACGGGGATGTCCATGGAGACGAACAGATCCACGCTGTTCTTCCACAGCTTCTCGTACCAGTCCATGGAGTCCTCGGGCTTGCAGACCACGATCATCTCCTGCTTCTCGAACTGGTGGATGCGGTACAGGCCCCGCTCCTCAATGCCGTGGGCGCCCTTTTCCTTGCGGAAGCAGGGGGAGTAGGAGGTCAGCGTCTGGGGCAGCTGCTCCTCCTCCAGGATCTGGCCCTTGAAGCGGCCGATCATGGAGTGCTCGCTGGTGCCGATCAGATACAGGTCCTCGCCCTCGATCTTATACATCATGGCGTCCATCTCAGGGAAGGACATGACGCCCTCTACCACGTCGCCGTGGATCATAAAGGGAGGAATGACATAGGTAAAGCCCCGGTCGATCATAAAGTCTCTTGCGTAGGCCAGCACTGCCTCGTGGAGCCGGGCAATGTCGCCCAGGAGGTAGTAGAATCCGTTGCCGGAGACGCGGCGGGCGGCGTCAATGTCCAGTCCGCCCAGAGACTCCATAATATCCGTGTGATAGGGGATGGGGAAGTCGGGGGTCTTGGGCTCGCCGAAGCGCTGGACCTCCACGTTGCAGCTGTCGTCCGGGCCGATAGGGACGGAGGGGTCGATGATATTGGGGATGGTGAGCATGATCTCACGGACTTTGCGGCTCAGCTCGTCCGCCTTGTCCTCCAGAACCTTCCGCTCCTCGGCTTCCTCGTTCACCTGGGCGGTGATGGCGGCGATCTTCTCCTCACACTCAGCGGCCTGGTCGGGATTCTTCTTTGCCTGGCCCTTGAGCACGCCGATCTGCTTGGAGAGGGTGTTCCGGTTGGCCTGAAGGGTCTCCGCCCGCTGCTTGGCGTCCAGGCTCTGGTTGTAAAGGTCAATGACCTGATCCACCAGGGGGAGCTTTTCATCCTGGAACTTGTTTTTGATGTTCTGCTTGACGATGTCCGGGTTGTCCCGAAGGAATTTGATGTCTAACATGATTTCACTACCTTATTATAGATTGTTTCTATGTGGGCGGGCGTGGCAAGCCGCGCCCCTACGAATCTGTTCGTTTCTGGGTGTAGGGGTGCGGCTTGCCACACCCCTCCTATAGGGGCCGATCCCGTCTACCGATTACTGCGGTATCTTCATCCGTTCCGCTTCGGCAGCCGGTGCAGTGCCTCCAGCAGGTCGTTCAAATCGTCCACGCCGTAATATTCCAGTTCCAGCTTGCCCTTGCGCTTGCCGGAGACGATCTTCACCTTACGGCCCAGACTGTCCCCCAGCTCCTTTGCGGCAATGGCGGAATAGTCCACGTCGGGGAGGGCCTGGGGCTTGTCCTCGGACTCCGGCTTTGCCTTGTTGACCTGCCGGACCAGTTCTTCCGTCTGCCGGACGGAGAGCTGACGCTCCGCCACCTTGTCGGCCACAGCCTTCATCTGTCCCCCGTCGGTGAGACTCAGGATCGCCCTTGCGTGACCGGCGGAGATAATATCCGCTTCCACGTACTGGGCCAGCTCCTTTGGCAGTCCCAACAGCCGCACGGCATTGGCGACAGCGGGGCGGGATTTTCCCACCTGCCGGGCCACTTCCTCCTGGGTCAGGCCGAATTCCTGCATCAGGGTCTGGTAGCCCTTGGCCTCCTCCATGGGATTCAGATCCTCCCGCTGGAGATTTTCGATCAGACCCAGCTCCATGGCCTTGCGGTCGTCGGCCTCGATGACGATGACCGGGACCTCGTCCAGACCTGCCTCCCGGGCGGCCCGCCAGCGGCGCTCGCCGGAGATGATCTCATAATACCCGGAGGACTTTCGCCGGACATTGATGGGCTGTAAAATGCCGTGAAGCCGGATGGAGTCCGCCAGGTCGGACAGAGACTCGTCGTGGAACTGTTTCCGGGGCTGATCCTTGTTGGGGCGCACCTTCTCAATGGGGAGGGAGGTGACGCCCTCGGTCTCGGTCTGGGTGACGGAGTCGCCTAAAAGCGCCCCCAACCCACGGCCTAGACCTGAATTTGTACTTCGTTTTGCCACGATTGACGTTCACCTCATTACTCGTTCTCGTTTTTCTCAATGAATTCTTCCGCCAGCTTCTGGTAGGCGGCCGCTCCGGTGCTGAATTTGTCATAGCCCAGAACCGGCACTCCGTGGCTGGGGGCCTCGGACAGGCGGACGTTCCGGGGGATCACCGTTGCGTACACCTGACCGGGGAAGTGGCGCTTGACCTCTTCCGCTACCTGCAAAGAGAGATTCGTCCGTCCGTCAAACATGGTAAGGAGGACTCCCTCCAGCGCTATGCCCCGATTCAACTTCCGCTTGACGATGCGGATGGTGGAGAGAAGATCGCTCAATCCTTCCAATGCGTAATATTCGCACTGAACCGGGACCAATACGCTGTGGGCGGCGCAGAGACCGTTCAGGGTCAGCAGCTCCAGGGACGGCGGACAGTCCACCAATATGTAGTCATAGTCAGCGTCCAGTTTTTCCAGCGCTTCCCTCAACAGCAACTCCCGATGGTCCATGCCGATCATCTCTACTCCGGCGCCGGCCAGAGCCTTGTTGCTGGGGAGGACGTCTCCCCACTGGGTGGAGACCACGGCCCGCTTCACATCGGCGTGATCAATGAGCACGTCGTAAATATTGGGGGAGACGGTATTTTTGTCAATGCCAAAGCCGGAGGTGGCGTTGGCCTGGGGGTCGAAGTCGCAGAGCAGGACACGCTTGCCTGCCTGCTTCAGCGCTGCGGCCAGATTGACGGCGGTGGTGGTCTTGCCGACGCCGCCCTTTTGATTTGCAATAACAATTCGTTTTGCCACAGTTACACCGCCTGTTGGTTGGATTTTGCAGTAACCTCATTATATTACAATGGCGGCTTTTTTGCAACCGGCGGAAGGGCTGTTTCACGTGAAACTTTTAGAAGCTGCACATTACGATGGTGCTCTCGGCGGTTGGGACGGCCGGGCCTTCGCTAAAAACCTGCCCCGGCACGTTTTAACACTGCTGTTTCACGTGAAACAATTATTGTGCAAAGGGCGTTTTGTGCAATTGGGGTGCTTTTGAAATAATAATCGTCAAAGTAATATTTTCCTCGCTTTCCTCCCGCCCGCAGGATGCGGCAATGCCGGAGCGCTTCATCACCTCCATGCTGTGGTCGATGGAGTTGAGAAACAGGCGTATGTCCCTGACCAGCAGGGTGGGGCGCTTGCGCTGGGGCGGTCTGGCAGGGGGCAGACAGGGAGGTGCGGGAAACTCCGGGGCAGGGGGGAGGAGCAGCTTGTCCACCAGCTCGTCTGTCTTGGAGACGGTGAGACGCTCTTTAATGATCTGCTCCAACACCGGGAGACGCTGCTCCTCACTCAAGCGGAGCAGCGCTCTGCCGTGGCGCTCGGTAAGGCCGTTGCGGCGCAGACTCTCCAGCACAGGGGCGGAGAGCTTGAGCAAGCGCAGCTTGTTGGCCACAGCGGACTGACTCTTGCCCAGGCGGCGGGCAGCCTCCTCCTGACTCAGGTGGTAAGTGGAGATCAGCTGTTCCAGAGCCAGGGCCTCGTCTACGAAATCCAGGTCCCGGCGCTGGAGGTTTTCAATGAGGGCCAGCAGGGAGGACTCCATGTCGTCCACCCGGATGAGGATACAGGGCACGGTGTCCAGTCCTGCCATTTTTGCCGCCCGGAGCCTGCGCTCTCCGGAGATCAGTTCATAGCCCTTGTCCTCCGCCCGCCGGACGGTGAGGGGCTGTAGAATGCCGTGCTCCCGGATGGAGGCGGACAGCTCCTCCAAACCCTTGAGGGAGAAGGTGGTCCGGGGCTGATTGGGGTTGGGACGGATGTCCCGCACAGGGAGAAACAGGACCCGGCTGCTGTCCAGCACCCCCCGCTTTCGTGTCAAAGTCATATTTCCCATCACATACCTTTCATTTCAGAGTGGGTAAGCACAGGATAGCAATTTCCCGCAGAGAATGAATGGGAACTGCGTCGATGGGGAAAATGAATAAAAACAGATGTTTTGACGGAAAATCAGAACAAATAACGGAAAATCACCACTCCCATCGGGGAGTGGTGATTGCAATGGTTATCTGCCGAGTTCACTCTTTTTCAGCTTTCGGATGTCTTCGCCAAAAAACCGCACCTCAAAATATTCTCCGCCCAGTCTTGAGCAGATCTGGGGAGTGTATCTCCGGCCCATATCGTCCAGAGACAGGTTGGAGGAGATGACCGTCCGCTTGTCTCCCAGCAGCCTGCCGTTGATGAGCTGGTAAAGGGCGGTCTGGACCAGAGGGGAGCTCATCTCGCTGCCCAGGTCGTCCAGGATCATCAGATCGCAGGTGAGATAGCGGTCTACGTCCCGGCCGGCGGCCTCGTCCCGACCGAACTTCTGGGCCTCAAACCTGGCAAAGACGTTGACGGCGGAATCGTAGACCACGCTGTAACCTCGCTCGCTGACCACCCGGGCGATGGCGGCGGAGAGGAAGGTTTTTCCAAGTCCCGGCTCGCCGGTGAGGAGCAGGTTTTTCACGCTGTTTCTGCCAAACTTGTCGGCAAAGGTATAACACACGTCCAGGGCCATCTCCATCCAGCTCCGGGGAGAGCCGCCGATGGTGGCGTCATAGAGGGGGGAGTAGTAGTCCAGATCAAAGGTGTCAAAGGACTGGTCCCCCAGATTGAGCATGGAGGACAGGTCCCGGATCTGCTCCTGCCCGCAGTAGGCCTGAAGACACCTGCACATCTCCGACCCCCGCCAGCCCCGGTCGCCGCAGAGGGGACACAGGGGCTTATAGGTCAGATCCCCCTTCTGCCAGCCGCCGCCGATGAGCAGGCTGTCCCGCTCCTGCTGGAGGGAGAGGTTCCACCGCTTGGCCTCCTCCAGCGCCGGGCCGGGGTCAATGCCCTGTTGAAGGGCGGCCTGGGCGGCCAGACGGACGGTGCGGCTGAGCTGCCGGTCGATCTCCTCCAGACGGGGGACGGCGGTATAGATCTGGCTCCGGCGGCGCTCAAAGGCGGAGCGGTTGCGCCGGGCATCCTCGTTCAGCCGCTCTGTGGCGGCTCGGATCACCTTGCCTTCGTAGGGCATCGCTTGCCCTCCTCTCAAACAAAAAAGTTGTGTTTACGGAGCAAATCACTCCTGTTTCATGTGTTCCAGCAGCCGCTGCATCTCCAGCATATTCTGCCGGTTTTCCGCCTCAAGCGTCTTCCGGTCTTTCTGAACGGGGGCGGAGCGCTTGCCGGCTGCGGCGCGGGGCTCAGGTTTGCGCTCGGCCTTGACCTCCTCCGGGGTGTGGAGCCCGGCCTCGTGCCAGCGGCGGAGGATGCCGTTGCAGTAGCGCCAGTCCAGCCGGCCCAGGGCGGTGACGGTGATGTCGTAGGCAACGGCCACTGTTTCCGGAGGAAAGCGCCAGTCGATCCACTGGACCAGAAACTTGGTCTCTGTGACCGAGGCGGGGCGGCCGTGGATGCCCAGGGCGTTCAGCAGCGCTCCTTGCCGGGACTGGCGGAGGTTATAGCTCTTGATGTACTCGTCGGCGGCCTCCAGTGTGTCAATGCTCTGCTCCTTCCACTGGTAGCCCACCCGCTTGACGTAGGCCATGGTGAGCCGCTTGCCGGTGCCGTACTTCTGCTGATTCTTCTCGCTCAGCCAGCTGACCAGCAGCAAAATGACCTCAGAGGGAAGTCCCACGTGATCGTACAGCTCCAGCAGGGCGGCGGTCTGGGTGTTGGGCAGCTTGCGGCCCAGGATCTGCTCCACCTCCTGGAGCAGGGCGGAGAAGGGACTGCCCTGATCCTGCAGCTCGCTGACGATGTCGGCAGCGGTGTATTCCGGGGCCTGATCCGGCTGGGGCAGCGGCTCCTCCTGCTTGGGGAGGATGGCGCCGCCGGCCAGACCGAACTCGTGGAGCTGGGCCAGGGCGGTATCCAGCTGACCCCGGTTCCAGTGCAGGGCACGTCCGGCGGCAGCGGGGTCATATTCCCCCTGATTGCGCAGGAGATAGAGGTAGAGCAGAGCGGCGTCTCCGCTGCCGGCGGCGATCAGCCGGTCGGCGGCGGCGGTGTCGATGGAAAAGGAACGTATATTCAGTTCAAGATGCTGAACAGCCATAGCTGCGCCTCCTGATGATTTCTCGGTGTGTTCTCCTATTTTACAACAAAAATCGGCGGGCGTAAATATGAATTAAAAAGGGAAATTTGGGTGTCATGCATGAAATGTGGGGCTGTGGGACGGGCGGGCATTGCCCTGCCGCTGAGGAGCTAAACTTTATCCCCTGCTCAGCATAATCCGTCCCGTTCTTTGCCATACTTTCCATGACAACAGCAGCGAGAGGAGGCCCCGAAATGTCCCGAATTTCCGTCCATGCGCCCCATCATCCCCGTAAGACCCCCTCGGTGGAGGGTCCCCTGACCTGGGAGGGCATCTGCGCCCTCTTTGAGGGCTGCGCGGACTTTGCCGTCAAGGAGCAGACGCCCCCCGGCTGGAAAGAGCCGATCCGCATCTGCTGGCTGGAGGGCATGGTCCGTACCGAGCGGCTGAATGACTACGTCCTCCGGCCCCTTGCCGCCTGCCGGGTGCCTGAGGGCGTGACGCCGGGAGACTATCTGGAGACCGGCGGCGTCTGGGATCAGGCCGTCCGTCGGCAGGAAAGTCTGGAGGAGACGGCAAGCGCGCTTGTCAGCGGCAGCTGCGCCCTCTTCCTCCCCGGAGCCGTCCTCACCTGCGCCGTGGAGACGGAGGAGAAGCGGTCTGTCTCTCAGCCGGACAACGAGACGGAGGTCAAGGGAGCTAAGGACAGCTTTGTGGAGTCCATACGGACGAACACGTCCCTGCTCCGCCGTCGGCTTCGGACCCCGCATTTAAAGATCCAGCGGCATATCATCGGCCGTCAGACCCAGACTCCGGTGGAGCTGATTTGGATCGACGGCATTGCCGACCCGGCCCTTCCCAAACGGGTGGCGGAAAAGCTGGCCGATATTGACGAGGACGGCGTCATCACCACCGGGGAACTGGAGGAGTACCTGACCGAGCCGAGACGGACGGTGTTTCCCCGAGTGCTCTTTACCGAGCGGCCGGACCGGGTGTGTCAGGGCCTGCTGGAGGGCCGGGTGGCGCTGGTGGCGGACGGCATCTCCATGGGCTGTGTCCTGCCGGGGGATGTGAGCCAGTTTTTGCGGGCGCCCCAGGACCGGAGCTATCACTGGCTGGCGGCCACAGCCCTGCTCATGCTCCGGTATCTCAGTCTCATTGTCACGCTGCTCATGCCCGGATTTTATATTGCTGTGGCCACCTTTCACGTGGAGCTGATCCCCACCCAGCTGGCCATCTCCATTATCGCCAGCGAGCAGGATGTGCCCTTTCCGACCGCCATGGAGGTCATCGGTCTTTTGATCTCCTTTGAGATCTTGCAGGAGGCGGGACTGCGGCTTCCCAAGACCATCGGCCAGTCCGTGTCCATTATCGGCGGTCTGGTGGTGGGTCAGGCGGCGGTAGAGGCCAAAATTGTCTCTCCGGCAGTGGTCATCGTAGTGGCGGTGGCAGGCATTACCGGCTTCACCGTGCCCAATCAGGACTTTTCCAACGCCCTTCGGCTGTGGCGGCTGCTGCTGTCCGTCTTTGCCTCAATGGTGGGCGTGTTCGGCCTGACCATGGGCGGGGCCTTTCTGGTGGCCCATCTGGCGGGACTGAATGACTTCGGCGTGCCCTATCTCTGGCCCTTCTCCCGGGCAGTGGAATTGGACACAGAGGACGGCCCCGTCCTGCGCCAGCCCCTGCCTGAGGTAAAGCTCCGCCCCGCAGAGCTGCATCCCGGCAATCGGAGGCGGAGATGGTGAGGGGGAAGTTTGCCGCCCTCCTGGGGGGCGTGGCCCTGCTCTATCTCATCGTCACCTGGTCCGGCAGCGACCTGCTGCCTGAGGCCCGGAATATCGCCGACATGAAGCTGATGCGGACCATGGCGGTGGACGATGGCGGAGATAGGCAGGTCACGGTCACCGTCTCCGGAGATGTGCAGAAGGACGGCCCCAGCGACTCCACCCGTCCCCCCATCCTGCTGACCCAGTCCGGCCGGACCGTCTTTGGGACCTGTGTCCGGCTGAAGGAGGACAGCGAGGGTTTTTTGGAGTTCGGCCATTTGGCCGAGTGCGTGGTGGGGGAGGACTATGCCCGTGCCGGCATTGAGGACCTTTGCGACTATCTGGAGCGGGACGTCTCCACGCGTCTGGAGACCAAGCTCTTTGTGGTCCGGGGGGAGACGGGAGAGTCCGCCCTCCGGGGAGCCGGGTCAGAAAATACCGCCATTACCGATTCCCTCTTCTCCATCAGCCAAAATCCCAGCTTTGGAGGCAGATACTGGCCCTATACGGTGAGGGAATACTTCAGCGGACAGGAGGACAACGGCCTGTCCCTGCTCCCAGTGCTGAAGCTGGAGGACAACCGGGACTATGACCCGGAAAATCCTGCCGCCCAGCCGGAAAAGACGGTGCGCCTGGCCGGACTGGCCCTCATGGAGGAGGATAAGCTGACTGCCTATCTGACAGAGGAGGAGAGCCGGGGAGTCTCTCTGCTGACAGGCAACGACAAAACGGACCCCTTTGAGGTCCCGCTGTCCGACGGGACGGTGGCGGGCATCCGGCTGACCGAGACAAAATGCAGATGGGAGCCGGTCTTTGACCCGGAGGGGAACCTGACCGCTCTCACCGCCCGGCTGGAGGTAAAAGGAGACCTGGATCAGTTTTCCGGAGATTGGAGCGAGGAGATGTTACGGGAGATGGAGCGGGGCTTTTCCGATCAGGTGCGGACTTCCGCCCAGGCTGCCCTTGACCGGAGCCAAAAGGAGGGGGCTGATTTTCTTCACATCAGGCGGGAGCTGATGTGTGTCTGCCCCCTGAAGGCAAGCCGGTTGCAGACAAATTGGGACAGCTGGTTTCCCACCCTGGAGCTGAAGGCGGAGGCGACGGGGGAGATCATGCGCAGCTATGACATTGACAGGCCGGGGGTGTCCAATGGAGAATAATCAAGCGCACAATAGCGCCGGCGCCGAAGTGGGCGTCAGAGAGCTGACTGCCCTGACGGTCTGCGGCCTGCTCTCCCTGATAGTCCGGTTGGTGCCGGGGGAGACGGGTGTTTGGGCCGGGGCGGGAGGCTGGCTCTCACCCCTCATTGCATTGCCCTTTTATCTGCTGGCCCTTTTGGCCCTTGTTGCCGTCTTTCGGCGGCTGCCCCGGGGAACGGGTCTGGGAGGTCTGTACCGGCTGGCCTTCGGCAGATGGTGGGGACGGTTTTTTACCGTCCTCACCGGGGTCTGGCTGCTGCTGATTGCCGCCGTTGCCCTCCGGTTTTATG
>OMVL01000015.1:0-933 GCA_900314485.1 uncultured Eubacteriales bacterium | reverse complement strand
TTTCTGCGGGTGCTGGAGGTGATCCTGGCGCTCATCCTGCTGCTTGGCCTGCGGGAGACCCATCTATACCACGTCTGGCCCTTCTGGCTGGAGGGGGCGGGGGGATTGCTCCGGTCCGCTCTGCCGGTGACGGTGATTTTGGGATACAGCATTCCTGTTCTCTTCCTCCGGGGCGAGCTGGCAGACAATGAAGAGGGAAGGGGGATTGCCGTCAAAAAAATGACGGGACTCAGCCTGATCAGTACCGGGGCGGCAGTGGTCATTTTGGGTATGTTCGGCTGGAAAACGGCGGCCCGGCTCCAGGCCCCCTTTTTCAGCGTGGCCAAGGAGGTCTCTATATTAAATGTAGTAGAGCGGGCGGAGTCGGTGGTGGCGGCAGTGTGGGTGCTCTCCGATGCGGCGCTGATTGCAGCTCTGCTGGATGCGTCAACGGGGTATCTGCAAAGAGGGGCTCTGCCGCTGCGGCGAAAGCTGATCTATACCGCCGGCGGTGTGGCGGTGATCGCCGGGGCGGCGCTGATCGGCCCCACTCTCTTTCAGCTGCGGGAGCTGTGGGTGAAGGTGCTTTGGCAGGGGGACGCCGGTGTGTGTTACCTGCTGCCGCTGGCGGCCTGTGGCACAGTCTGGATAAAGAAAGGGATATGACCACAACATTTGGTGGGCAAAACAGGAGAAACTACCTTATTTTGCGTGTCAAAATGAAATAAAAAAGTTCAAGAAAAAACGGAAAAAACGGCTTGACAACGGGAAAACAAGCTGATATAATAACAAACATCCTCGTTGGAGGAAACATTTATTATAGACGTTGCGCCAATTGCTCCCCAAACAAATTTGAAAAAAATTCAAAAAGGGTGTTGACAAGAGGGCACAAGGCTGATATAATAAATAAGCTGTCCGGTTGACGGGCAGCGCCTGTATCTTGTAAATTAAACA
>OMVL01000025.1 GCA_900314485.1 uncultured Eubacteriales bacterium | reverse complement strand
AACAAAAGGAGTGGCTCGGGATGCTGCCAAAGTCAGAATTGGAAATATCTGGTTCACGATAAAATTTGAGAGAGTGGTCTTGACAGGGGGACCATTATACAGTATACGACGTGATCGACGGACGGTATTTATCCGGTAAGCCGCTGATTGTGACAACGAATCTGACGTTGGACGAATTGAAAAAGCCGCAGGACGTAGATCATCAGCGCATCTATGACCGTGTGCTTGCCATGACTGTTCCCATCCGATTCGCAGGGGACAGCCTGCGCAGCGGCCAGCGCAGCACCAAGCGGGAAATCGTAAAGGACATTTTTGAGGGAGGGGATTGCTGATGGAGATCATGAACACGCGCGGAACAGCATGGATGGACGAGGACATGGAGCTTCCCGGAGAAGCCAGCATGGACAATGTCCCAACCTATCGAAAGTACACGATCGGGATTGATGAAGCGGCTCGCTATTACGGGATCGGAACGAAAAAACTGCGCCAGATCATCGCGGATAACCCCAGCGGGGATTTCTTTCTGGAGATCGGCAGACACGTCCTGATAAAGCGCCGTCAGTTTGAAGCGTATTTGGACAACGCCAGCGCACTTTGAGTCGTGACAAGAGGCCCGCCATGTGATATAGTTAATATGTCATGGCGGGCTGCTTTTTTCAGAAAGGAGCCGCCACGTGAGTGAAAAAAGAAGAGACAGCAGAAAACGCATCCTGCACAACGGTGAGATGCAGCTTGCAGATGGGAGGTATCGTTTCAAGTATCTGGATCACACGGGACAGGTACGATATGTTTATAGCTGGAGACTGGATAAGAATGACCGCACGCCCGACGGGAGAAAGAACGACATTCCCCTGCGGGAAAAGGAGCGTAAGATCCAGGCGGATCTGTTCGATCAGATCGTTTCCAACGGCGGGAATTATACTGTGTTGGAGCTGGTCGAAAGATATATTTCCACCAAGACCAGGGTGCGCAATTCTACAAGAGCCGGCTATAAGACTGTGACCAACTTCTTAGAAAAAGACCCGATGGGCAGTCGGCGCATTGATAAAGTCAAGCTTTCCGATGCAAAGATCTGGCTGATCAAATTGCAGCAGGAACAGGGCAAAAGCTACAGCGCGATCCATACAATCCGCGGCGTAATGCGTCCGGCTTTCCGCATGGCCGTCGATGATGACCTGATCCGGAAGAATCCCTTTGACTTCGAGCTTGCCACCGTCATTGTAAACGACAGCGTGACAAGAGAGGCCATCACACGGGACCAGGAGCGAAGGTTCCTCGCCTTCATCAAAGGCGACAAGCACTTCTGCCGCTACTATGACGGGATCTACATCCTGCTTCATACCGGATTGCGAATCTCCGAGTTTTGCGGACTGACCAGAGCCAGTGTTGATTTCAACGGCCATAAGATCATCGTTGATCACCAGCTTTTGCGCACGTCACAGATGGAATATGTCATTGAGGACACCAAGACCGAAAGCGGCACCCGTATGGTGCCCATGACGCCGGAGGTTGAGGCTTGCTTCCGAAAAATCCTTGATGCGCGCGCAAAGCCGAAGATCGAGCCTATCATCGACGGGCATTCCGGATTCCTTTTCCTTGACAAGAACGGGATGCCGATGGTCGCGCTCCATTGGGAGAAGTATTTCCAGCATATCGTAGAGAAGTACAATAAGATCTATAAGGTGCAATTGCCGAAGATCACCCCCCCATGTTTGCAGACACACGTTCTGCTCCAAGATGGCAAAGAACGGGATGAATCCCAAAACGCTGCAATACATCATGGGCCACAGCGACATCAGCGTTACGCTGAACACCTACACCCATGTCAGCTTCGAAGACGCACAGGCCGAAGTGAAGCGCATGAGTGCAGGCTGAAAAAGCCGAGGTGTAAACGCGATGGTTTTACACCTTATTTTGCACCTTTTTTGCACTTTCCCATGCCACAAGGTGCCACCAGATGCCACGAAACAAAGTGAGGAATTAGCCGGAAAATGGCTGATTTTAGGGCTTTTTTGAGGTTTTTCGAGGATGATAAAAATACTATTCGTTTGCCACGGCAACATCTGCCGCAGCCCTATGGCGGAGTACGCCATGAAGCATATCGTCCGGGAGGCAGGACTGGAAGACCGGTTCCTGATTGCCTCTGCCGCCACCAGCACAGAAGAGATCGGTAATCCCGTCTATTCTCCTGCCCGCAATGAGCTGGCAAAGCACGGGATCTCCTGCGTGGGTCATGCCGCCCGGCAGATGGCGCGTCGGGACTATGACCGCTGGGACTATCTCATCGGCATGGACGAATATAACCGACGCAACATGATTCGTATTTGCGGCGGGGATCGGTCAGGAAAAATATCCCTCCTGCTGGACTACACTGATCGTCCGGGCAGCGTGGCAGACCCATGGTACACCGGGGACTTTCTCTCCACCTGGAGGGATGTGGATGAGGGCTGCCGGGGTCTGCTCCGTTATTTGGAGGAGCAAGGGCGGCTTTGCAAGTAAATCTGTGGGGCAAAACCGCCGGGGCGACGTCTCTGTTCGCTCCGGCGGTTTTTGTTTCTTTCACGGGTATTTCCCATTCACCACGCTCCCGAACCTTTCGCCTTGCGCAGCTTGGGCTCGGTGAGTTGATAGCTCAGATCAACGAGAGGCAAAATCCCTTCCAGCGGCACAGTGCCGTCCAGCAGGACGGTGATCCAGTTGTTCTTGTTCATGTGGTAGGCAGGGAGATACCCCTCCTGCTCCAAAAGAGAGCCGATCATCACAGGACTGCACTTGATGTCCAGAATGTCCACAATGCCCTCTCCGGTCAGCCCCAGCGTCTTGCGGGGAATGTCAATAATTGCCCCATACCACTTCCGGTTGGCCTGATTGCGCAGCACCGCATAGTTGGGGGTCCGTTTCCACAGGTATTCCGGTGTCGTCCCGTAGGTATCCTCAGCATAGCGTAAAACTGCTTCCCGATCGCTCTTCTCTTTCATGTGCCTGCCCCCTTGGGGCTATTTTACCACACTCTATCAGGCAGCGCCAGGCTGTTTCCTCCCCCTTTTCCCCTCCGGACCGCACTGTAAAATCCTTTCCGACCACAGCAGCAGAGAGAACAGGCTGGGCCAGGCCATGAGGGCGTTGAAAATGTCAGAGATCTGCCACACCGGGCGCAGCTCCAGCACACTGCCGGCACAGATCAGGAGCAGAAAGGCGGCGTAATAGAGCCGCTCTCCCCTGCCCTTTGTCAGCCACGCAAGTCCGCATCTGCCGTACCAACTCCACCCCAGCAGGCTGGAAAACCCGAACAGGGCAAGGCAGAGCGCCACAAATACCCCGCCCCAGTTTCCCATGACGGTAGAGAATGCCTGCGCTGTCAGCAGTGCGCCGGTAATCCGCCCGTCCCCCATGACGCCGGAGGTGAGGATGACCAGCGCCGTGATGGTACAGACCACAACGGTGGCGAAAAAGACCTCAAAAATGCCCCAATTTCCCTCTTTTGCAGGATCATCATTGCCGGAAGCACAGTGAATCATAGGAGTGGAGCCTAATCCCGCCTCGTTGGTGCAGACCCCTCTGGAAAGGCCGTACTGGATCGCCGCCGCTCCCCCGCCGCCGAAGAGTGCGGTTCCGTCGAGGGCGCTCCCCACGATCTCCCCCAGTGCCGCAGGGAGCCTCGCCGCATGGGCAAAAATCACCCACAGCCCTCCCACCAGATAGAGCACTGCCATCACGGGAACCAGACGTTCGCACACCTTCCCCAATCGGTTCAGCCCGCCCGCCAGCGCCAGAGCGGTAAGTGTTGCCGCGGCAATGCCTGTCAGGAGTTTTGGGACGCCCACCGCCCCCTCCAGCGCCTGGGCCATGGAGTTGGACTGCACCAGATTGCCCATGCCGAAGGAGGCCAGCACCACGCAGAGGGCAAAGAACCGGGAGAGTGTCCGAAAGCCCTTCCGTTCCAGCCACAGGGCAGGGCCGCCCCGAAAGGAGCCGTCCGATGCCCTCTCCCGGCAGGCGACAGAGAGCGTCTTTTCCGCCCAGCCTGTCATCATGGCAAGCAGGGCGGAGACCCACATCCAGAAGATCGCCCCCGGCCCGCCGAAGGTCAGGGCTGTGGCCACTCCGGCGATAGAGCCGGTTCCGATGGTGGCGGCAAGGGCGGTGGAGAGGGTCTGCAAGGGAGAGAGACCGCCCGTCCCCCCGCCCCTTCGGCACATCTGCCCCGCCGTCCCCCGCCACCACTGGCAAAGGCCGAAAATCTGGAAAAATCCCGTCCGAACGGAAAACCAAAGTCCCGTCACCAGAAACAGGCCGATGGTGGGCCAGCTCCACGCCCACTCCGTCAAGCGCTCCAGCATCCGTCACTCCCCCTCCCCCGGCTGTCTGTCCATGCCGGATGTCCTGTCCTATTCTATTGGGGCGGGAGCTGGGGTATGAGAAGGGGGCAGTCCGTTACCATACCGATTTCTCACTGTCAATACAGGATGCCATGGGGTTCGCTCTTGACTTTATGGTGTTTTTATACTAATCTATACATATCAAATGCTCGTTTTTTATGAATTACGGACATTCCGGAAAGGTGTGATCCCATGAAGCTCAGTTTCTTCGGCGCCGCCCACGCCGTCACCGGCTCCTGTCACTGCGTCTCCGCCTGCGGGCGGCACATTCTCATCGACTGCGGCCTTCAGCAGGGTCGGGACGAGCAGGACAACCGCTATCTCCCCTTTGTCCCCTCCCTCATTGACTACGTCATTGTCACCCACGCCCATATTGACCACTCCGGCCGTCTGCCGCTCTTAGCCAAACAGGGCTTTCAGGGGAAGATCTACGCAAGCTCCATGACCTGCAAGCTGCTGGACATTATGCTCCGGGACTCCGCTCACATTCAGGAGAGCGATGCGGCGTGGGAGAACCAGAAGGGCAAGCGGGCAGGCAAAAAGCCGGTAGTGCCCCTCTACACACTGGCAGACGCTCAGGCGGCCATTGACCTGACCGTCCCCGTCCCCTATGGGGAGAAGGTGGCACTCTGCGACGGTATCTCCTTCCGGCTGACAGATGCCGGGCATCTGCTGGGGAGCGCCTATGTGGAGCTGTGGATCAACGAAGATGGTGTGGAGAAAAAGCTGGTCTTCTCCGGCGACATCGGCAATGTGGATCAGCCCATCATCCGGGACCCACAGCCCATCTGCGACGCCGACTACGTGGTCATGGAGTCCACCTACGGCGACCGGAACCACGAGACGCCGTATGACTACACCCAAGCGCTGGCAAAGATTCTGGATGAGACCTTCCAAAAGGGCGGCAATGTCATCATCCCCTCCTTTGCCGTGGGGCGGACGCAGGAGCTGCTCTATTTCCTCCGGGAGATCAAGGAGCGGGGTATGGTCAAATCCCTCCCCCACTTCCCCGTGGTGGTGGATAGCCCTCTGGCCACCGAGGCCACCCGCATCTTCTCCGGCGACCTCACCGGTTATCTGGATGAGGAGGCGATAGCGGTTTTACAGCGGGACGAAGGGCTGTTCCGTCTGGACGATCTGAAGCTGACCTGCACCAGCGAAGAGTCCAAGCGTCTCAACGAGGATCGCAGTCCCAAGATCATCCTCTCCGCCTCCGGCATGTGCGACGCAGGCCGCATCCGTCACCATCTGAAGCACAACCTCTGGCGGCCGGAGTGCACCGTGGTCTTCGTGGGCTTCCAGTCCCCCGGCACGCTGGGCCGCAGTCTGGTGGAGGGCAAGCGAACCGTCAAGCTCTTCGGCGAGGAAGTCGCGGTGAGCGCAAAGATCGTCAATTTTCAGGGGCTCTCCTCCCACGCCGACCACGACCATCTGATTCAGTGGATCGAACAGTTTGACGGGCCGAAGCCGGATGAAGTCTTCGTCGTCCACGGGGAGGACTATATCTCCGAGGCTTTTGCCGCCGAGCTGAACCGGATGGGCTACCACGCCCACGCTCCGCTGTTTCAGGAGTCCTACGACCTCGCTCACGGCAAAATACTCTCCGAGGGCGTCACACTCCCCAAAAAGCAGGCCTCCAAGTGGCAGTACGGCTCCCCGGCCTACCGCAAGCTGGAGGAGGCGGGACGCCAGCTGGAGCTGGTCATCCAGAAGAACAAGGGCGGCACCAACAAGGACCTGGCCAAGTTCACGGATCAGATCCTGGCGCTGGTGCAGAAGTGGGGATGATTTCTTCACTCCATTTGACCACCGGAAATTTTCGACCGGTGGTCATTTTGGTATCAAAATCTCTTTCTACTTTTGTCGGAACATGCTATAATGTATCAAATTTTCAGGGGCAGCAGCGGTTCGTCCGTACACAATGCCCAATTGCCCTATGATTGGAAAGGAAGCAATCTTATGGTCGTGCTGTGGATTATGATCGCCCTTGCGGCGCTGATTGCGGCCTATTTTCTGTTTCTCACCGTCTGCGGTCTCTTTGTGGATGTGAACAAGGAATATGACAGAAACAGCCCCTTTTACCGTTTCCTCATCAACAGCGCCACCGCCATGGCCATGGTGTTGGTTCGCATACGTGTGGAGGTCAGGGGGATGGACAAGCTGCCCGAGGGACGGTTTCTGTTTATCTCCAACCACAGCTCCAAGTTTGACCCCATTCTCTGCTGGTATATTTTCCGCAGACAGGATCTGGCCTTTATCTCCAAGCCTGAGAATTTTAAGGTCCCCTTCTTCGGCAAGATCATCCGCAGGTGCTGTTTTATGCCCATTGACCGGGGAAATCCCAGAAACGCCATTAAGACCATTAACCGGGCGGCGGAGCTGCTGAAAAAGGACGAGGTGTCTGTTGCCGTCTATCCAGAGGGCACTCGCAACTACGGGAAAGAGCTGCTCCCCTTTCATAACGGTGTGCTCAAAATTGCCCAGAAGGCCCAGGTTCCCCTGGTCATCGCCGCCGTTCGGGGGACGGAGGATATTCACAAAAACTATCCCCTCCGCCGCAGTCGTGTGGAGATCGAGATACTGGACGTTTTGGACGCAGAGCAGGTCAAGAAGATGCGGACAAGCGAGATGGGCGATTTGGCCTGTGCGCTCATCCGCGATGCTTTGGCATAATGCGCTGATACAAAATGGCACCCCTTCCGGAAAACCGGAAGGGGTGTTGAATATTGACAGACCAATCAGAACTTGCCGCTGCTGTGGGAAAATCCGCCGGAATTGACAGAGGTGCCTCCACCGCCGCTGTTGCTGCTCCGCTCGCGACGGATCCGGTTGACGCTGGTGTGGGTGTAAACATCCTCACTGACCTGAACGTCCAGTCCGCCGGGAGCCACATACTCGGCCGCCGTGCCGGCCAGGCGGACCGACTTCATCTGGCTCCAGAAGATGCCCACGACAATGCCTGCCACGATCATGGGCACCAGGACGATCAGCGCCGCCTTAAACAGGACTCTGCCCCAGTCGATATGCTCCGGGTCATGGCCCACATCTACCGGCTTGCCGTTCTCCGCATAGCCCAGATAGCGCTCGCAGATGTTCAGATAGTCGTTGAGCCCGTTGTACCAATCGTTGCTGCGGAAGTCATCCTTGAACTCCTCCGCCACCCTCTCTTTGCCGTAGTCGGTAAAGGCGGTGTTGCCATATCCATAGGCAACAATGTCATAGTCCCGGTCATACATGCTCAGCAGGAGCATAACGCCGTCCCGCTTGCTGCCCATGCCCAGGTTCGTATCCTCATAGATATATTCCGCGGCAGTCTCGACATAATAGGCGTAATCCTCATAATCATCCACAATGACGATATAGACGCCGCAGCCGTACTGCTCGGAGATCTCCTCCGCCCTGTTTTCCAGTTTTCTCTGCTCGCTGTTGGTCAGAAGGCCGTAGACGTCAAAGACATACTCGGCATCCACCTCTGTGCTCACATCTGTGGACGCAGCATAGGCCGCCACAGGCAGGAACAGCGCCACCGCCACGGTCAGAGAGAGGATCAGGCTAAAAATACGTTTTTTCATCTCTTTCTCCCCCTTATCCCATCAGCATGACGATGACCGCCATGACTGCCGCCAGAGCTCCGGCAATGGCGCCAAACCACTGGAGGGCACGTTTTTTGGACACAGGCAGGTCGCCAACCAGCTTACCGGTCTGGCCGTTCATGGCGAAGAGGTAACTCTTGTCCTGCCATCTGGTGCTCAGCAGCCAGACCGGCATCAGGGCATAGCGGGCCTTACCGGGATGCAGGTTCACATCCTGACCCTCCACCACGACAGAGCTGTAACCCACTACGGTGTTCTTCATCTCGTCTACTGCGCTGCGCATAGCCCGGCTGTTGGCCCGCTCGGCGCAGTCCTCTTTGCTCACATCGTATTTGTCTGCCAAAAAGCCGGGCAGATAGGCGCTGGAGAAGGGCTTGAACTCCTCATAGTGATACGGCTCGATGGAGTCCATATAGTCGTCAGGCATCTTGGTGGAAGCGTCTGCCGGCACCTTTTCAAAGGCCACGGTGCCTGCCCGGCGGACATCATAGTGGCTGATCTCGGTCACGTCGTAGTCGCCCTCGGTATAGCTGACAGAAGTCTCTGCATGGAAGGTGACGTCGGCATCCACCACGCTGTCAAAAAGCCAGAAGGGCACATAGACGCCCTTGATCTCCTCCAGATGGTTCTGGTCAGAGAATTCCTTGGGCAGCAGGCGCTTACCCTTGTAATGGTTTTTCAGGGCAGCAATGGCCTGTTCCTTCCCGATCTTAAAGGGAATGATGCAGTCAGGCTTCATCATGCCGCTGAACTGGCCGGGAATGACGGTGGGGTTGCCGCAATAGGGGCAGCTGGTGGCGGCAGTGGTGGCGTCGCAGACCAGCTCGGCACTGCAGGAAGGGCAGTTATATGCCTTCATGCCCTCCGGCCAGTCGTTGCCTGCATCCAGGTACTCCCGCTCTTCCGGAGTGATGGCTGCCGCCTTCTCCTCCGCCTGAGCAAAGGCTGCCGCCGCCTTTTCCTCTTTGCCGGCGTAGAGCTTTTCGATCTCCTCAACAGAGTAGCTGCTGCCGCAGTAATCACATTCCAGCCGGCCGCTTGCACCCACAAAGTGCATGGGTCCGGTACAGGCGGGACACTGATAGTTGGTCACCTGTGTTGCCATGGAACTATCTCCTCCTTCATTGAGTTCAGGCCGCCCGCCGAGTTCCGACAGGCGGCCTGCTGCTGTATTCATTTAGCCGACAATGTCCCCATCGTCAAAGGGGTCGCCGCACTCGGGGCAGAACTTGGGGGGATGGGCGGGATCAGCAGGCTCCCAGCCGCACTTGTCGCACTTATACTTGGGTACGCCTGCAGGCTTTTTCGTGCCGCACTCGGCGCAGAATTTACCCTTGTTCACCTTTCCGCAGGTGGGGCAGGTCCAGCCGTCCGCCCCGGGCTGAGGCTCCGGCTTCTTGCCGCCGCACTCAGGGCAGAATTTTCCGGTGATGCCGGCATTGCCGCAGCTGGGGCAGGTCCAGCCGCCTGCCGCAGGGGCGGCGGGGGCAGCCTGCTGAACGGGCTGCTGCTGAACCGGCTGCTGATACTGGGGCTGCTGGCCCATCTGGAACAGGTTCTGGGCGTTAAAGCCTCCTGCCTGGCCGGCCATGTTCATGCCCATGAATCCGATGGCAGCTCCGCCCTGGTTCTTGGCAGCATCCTGCATGGCGGCAGCCTGAGCGCCCACCAGGTGGGCGGCGGCCATGTTAGGATTGCGGAAGGTGGCGTTGCGCTGCAGCTCCTTGATCGTGGCCTCGTCTTCCTCGTTGGCCTTGACGCTGGAGACGCCGAAGGAGACGATCTCCAGGCCCCGGAGGTTACGCCACTTGTCGCTGAGGACATCGTTGAGCGCCTGAGCCAGCTCCATGGTGTGGCCGGGGAGGGAGGAATAGCGAATGCCCATGTCGGAGATCTTTGCAAAGGCGGGCTGAAGGGCGGTGAGCAGCTCGGTCTTGAGCATGCCGTCAATCTTATCCCGGGTGTAGGCCTCGCTCACATTGCCGCAGACATTGGTGTAGAACAGCATGGGGTCGGAGATGCGGTAGCTGTACTCGCCGAAGCAGCGGATGGAGATGTCCATATCCAGGCCGATGTTGTTGTCAACCACACGGAAGGGCACAGGGCTGGGGGTGCCGTACTTATTGCCCATCAGTTCCTTGGTGTTGAAGTAGTAGATGCGCTGATCCTTGGGGGCCTCGCCGCCGAAGGTGAAACGCTTACCGATATTCTTAAAGGTCTCCTTGATGCTCTCACCCAGATTGCCGGAGAAAATAGAGGGCTCGGAGGAGGTGTCGTAAGTAAACTCACCGGGCTCGGCGCAGAGCTCTACCACCTGGCCCTGATCCACAATGATCATGCACTGTCCATCAGCAACGACGATGACAGAGCCGTTGGTGATAATATTATCGCTCCCCTTGGTGTTGGAGGAACGGGAGGAGACACGATGCTGTCCCTTCACTGCCAGTACGTTGGAGGGCAGCGCCTCACAGTAAAAGAATTCCTTCCACTGGTCGGCCAGAACGCCTCCGGCGGACCCCAGTGCAGCTTTGATCAGTCCCATAATATTTGCTCCTTTCTCATATCGGATGGAATGACTCTTTGTGCTTTTCCCCCCGGCGGGGACCGGGCAGAATTCCACTATTGTTATTATACAAAACTATTTGCTGTTACGCAACTACCCACATGGAGGAATCAGTATTTTTCAGAAATATATTTCCCGGCTGCCTGCCCTTGCGCGGGGCAGATTTTGCTGATATGATAATTGCATCCGCATTTTGGGAGGTCTTGATGGATGGAGCAGAAAAACCGCAGGCCCCGGCTCTTTGAGGGGCACGACTTTGACCGGAAGACGATGGCGCTGGTCCTCCTGCTGCTCTTTGTGGTGGGAGCTGTCTCCGGATGGCTGTACGAGATGGGCTTTTACCGCATTGACCTGGGCCAGTTTGTCAAACGGGGCCACGGCATCGGGCCTTGGCTCCCCATTTACGGTTTCGGCTCTGTGTTGATCCTGCTGACCACCTTCCGGCTGAGAAAGCATCCCCTTGCCGTGTTTGGCATGGCGGGGCTGGCCAGCGGCGTGCTGGAATTTGGCACCGGCTGGGTGTTGTATCACTTTTGGGACGGGCTGCGCCTGTGGGATTACAATACGGAGATCTGGAACTGGGGCAATATTGGAGGCTATGTCTGTCTCCGCTCGGTGCTGTTTTTCGCTCTGGCGGGGCTGCTGCTGGTGTATGTCATTTTTCCCGTTCTATGCAATCTGGCAGAGCGGCTGCCCCGGTGGGCAATGGCGATCATCTCCCTTGTCCCCTTCGGTCTGTTCCTGGCAGACTTTACCACGGGCTACGTGCTAAAGCCCCTGTGAGGTGCGAGATATGCCTGTGACCGTCAAGGCGCTGACCGCCCTCAACGGCTTTGCCTTTCTCCTCTACGGTCTGGATAAATGGAAAGCCCGGCACGGCCGCTGGCGCATTCCCGAGGCAGCATTGCTGCTGACGGCCCTCTTCGGCGGCAGCGCAGGGGCACTCATGGGGATGTATCTGTTCCGCCATAAGACGAGAAAGCCCCGCTTTCGCTATGGGGTTCCGGCCATATTGCTGCTTCAGCTGGCGCTGTATGCCCTGTTTCAATTCCATCTCATTCCAGTGTAACGTAAAAGAGGTCTCCGTCCTCCCTGCTTGCGGGGATACGGAGACCTCTATTTTGTATTAGTGTCTCAGGGTTCAGCCCATTGCCTCGTCCAGGACCGTCTTGAGCACATCGGCGGACTCCTTCAGCTTTTTCTGCTCTTCCTCGCTGAGCTGGATAGGGACCAGTGTCTCCACGCCGTCCTTGCCCACCACGGCAGGCATGCTGAGGGAGACGTCCTCAATGCCGTAGTTACCGTGCTGGATGCTGGAGATGGGCAGCACCGACTTCTCATCCCGGACAATGGCCTCGCAGATGCGGCGCACCGACATGGCAACGCCGTAATAGGTGGCCCGTTTCTTCTCAATAATTACATAGGCGCTGTTCTTCACATCTGCGGCAATGCGCTCCATTGCCTCCTCGTGGTGGAAGTGACCCCGCATCTCGCAGAAGTCATGGAGCGGCACGCCGGAGACGTTGGCGCTGCTCCAGGCCACCATCTCGCTGTCCCCGTGCTCGCCGATGACAAAGGCGTGGACACTGCGGCTGTCCACCCCCAGATGCTGGCCCAGCAGATACTTGAGCCGGGCGGTATCCAGCACGGTGCCGGAGCCGAAGACCCGATTCTCCGGGAAGCCGCTGAGCTTGGCGGCGGCGTAGGTCAGAATGTCCACCGGGTTTGCCACCACCAGCAGGATGCCGCCGCAGTCCCGCTTGGCGATCTCGGGGATAATGGACTTGAAGATGCCCACGTTTTTCTTCACCAGATCCAGTCTGGTCTCGCCGGGCTTCTGGCCCGCCCCGGCGGTGACCACGATAATGGCAGCGTCTACGATGTCGTCATAGGTGCCGGCATGGATCTGCATGGGCCGGGCAAAGGGCAGGCCGTGGCTGATGTCCAGGGCCTCGCCTTCCGCCTTGTTCCGGTCGGCGTCGATGAGAACGATCTCGGTGAACAATCCGCTCTGCATCAGAGCGAATGCAGAGGCGGAACCGACAAATCCGCAGCCTACCACTGCCACTTTTCTGCTGTTGACTTTACTCATTGAAATGACCTCCTGTCTCAATGTTAATCTATGGTTCTCTTTAGTCTGCACATCGGCTTGTCCGTTGATACAGAAACCTCCGTCTCATACGGCTCTGCCGCTGTGATCTGCCACGGAGTCCGCCTCATTTCCCCGTTTGTTCAACGGATATGCGCATTTTCTCATTCGTTTGTCTCCGTCAGCGTGAGCAGCACCACCGTCCGGGAGGTACTGCCCGCATCTTGGCAGGTGGATAGGGCCACAACGTGGTCGTTTGCCGGGGTGCGGTAGATAGCGGCATGCTCCTCCGCCAGCGCCAGCACCGTCTCGCTGCCGTCAGGGGTAAAGATGGCGTCCTCCCCGGCATCGGTGCGGAGGGCGGCAAAGATGTCAATGGAATAGACCGTCTCCCCCACCGTGAGGGTGCCGGTGCGGTGGGCGTCGAAGTAAGGCTCGTCAAAAAAAGCGTCCAATGCGCCGAACATCATGCCGTCCGCCATATGGTGGCCGTAAACCAGAGAGTAGCTGTCGGAAAAGTCACCGGCGTTCCGGCTGTCCAAAAAAATGGAGCCGGAGAGGGAGTATTCCCCGTACGGGTCAGTGTTCAGGTACTTGCCGTTAGTCTCGCCCTGCATGATGGGATGGTCAATGTTGGTATCGTCAATGGTAAGCCAGGCCACGCAGTCCTCAGAGAGGGGCAGCAGCTCACCTTCGCTGCCCGGCTTATAGGCAGATACCCGGTCCGAAGAGGCGTTGTAATAGACCCAGAGCGTATCGTAGACAAAGTAAGTCCCCAGGAGCAGGAGCAGGACAAGGAAGAGACCGATGATCCCGTCGATCAGATCGTCGATCCAGCGAACCACGTGTTTCAAGCCGCTCACCTCCTCCATTTGTGACTTATTCTATCACCCTTTTCCCCGAACCGCAACAGAAAATGCCCCCTCTCACGCCCGACGGGAGCGAGAGGGGGCTGTTTGTTCAGGCCGTTTGCCCGGTCGGTCAGGCTCAGCGCTTATTCTTTTTCAGCAGGCTGAGAATGGCGGCGCCGACCACGGAGCCGATGACCAGAGCCAGCAGGTACAGCAGCGGATGGCCCACGGTGGGGAACACGAACACGCCGCCGTGAGGAGCCATCAGGGTGCAGCCGAAGGCCATGGAGAGTGCACCGGCAATGGCAGAGCCGATAATGCAGGAGGGCAGCACTCTGCCGGGATCGCTGGCTGCATAGGGGATCGCTCCCTCGGTGATGAAGCAGAGGCCCATCACATAGTTGACAAAGCCGTTGTTCCGCTCTTCCTCTGTCCACTTCTTGGGGAAGAAGGTGGTGGACAGGGCAATGGCAATGGGAGGCACCATGCCGCCGATCATAACGGCTGCCATGATGTCATACTGTCCGGCAGCCAGAGCGCCGGTACCGAACAGGTAAGCCGCCTTATTGAAGGGGCCGCCCATATCCACGCTCATCATGCCGCCCAGAACGGCACCCAGCAAAATGCCGAAGCTGCCCATGGAGGCAAGTGCGTTGTTCAGTCCGGTGTTGATGGCGCCCATAATAGGGTTGACGCCGCACATGACAACGCCCACAAGAAGGATGCCGCCTACCGGATAGATCAGCATGGGACGCAGGCCGTCCATGGCCTTGGGGATTTTTTCAGTGATGCGCTCTAAGAACAGGACCAGATAGCCCGCCACAAAGCCGGCCAGCAGGGCCGCCAGGAAACCGCCGGAGACGGGAGTGGAGCCGGTGGTCAGGCTGACAAAGGAGACACCGCTGGAGGCCAGCACACCGCCGGCAAAGCCCGCTGCCAAGCCGGGACGGTCCGCAATGGAGCTGGCGATAAAGGCGGCCAGAACGGGCAGCATCAGGCCGAAGGCCGCGTCACCCACCGTCTTAAAGAAGTGGGCCGCAGGGAGGTTGGAGCCGAAGTTGCTGGGGTCGATGCTGTAATCGTCCAGCAGGAAGGCGATGGCGATGAGGATGCCGCCGCCCACCACCAGAGGCAGCATGTGGGAGATGCCGTTCATCAGGTGCTTATAGAAGGAGCTGCCGGCGCTCTCCCCTGCGCTCTCGGAGGGTGCTCCTCCCTTGGCGTGATAGATGGGGGCCTCGCCGTTTAAGACCTTGTTGATCAGCTCCTCCGGCTTGTGGATGCCGTCGGCCACACGGGTGATGACCACGGGTTTTCCGTCAAAGCGGGCCATCTCCACGTTCTTGTCAGCAGCAATGACAATGCCGTCACAGGCGGCGATCTCCTCTGCCGTGAGCACATTTTTGGCACCGCCGGAGCCGTTGGTCTCTACCTTGATGGTGATGCCCATATTATTGCCGGCCTTTTGCAGGTTCTCCGCGGCCATGTAAGTGTGGGCAATGCCGGTGGGGCAGGCCGTGACGGCCAGGATGCGGTAGCCGGAGGGTGCCACCTGCTCCTCGGTAAAGCTCTCGTTGCCAAAGTTCTCCTGCTCAGCCTTGTCAATGAGGTCCAGGAACTCCTCTTCCGTCTTGGCTGCCCGGAGCTGCTCCACAAATTCGTCCTCGGCCAGCAGTCCCATCATGCGGGCCAGAATATCCACATGGAGACTGCCGTTCATTGGGGCGGCGATCATGATGAAGAGGTCACTCTTATCGTCGTCATCGGCGTTATACTGGATGGGCTCGGCCAGCCGGGCCACGGCCAGACTGGGGGCAGTGACCACAGGAGTCTTGGCGTGAGGCACCACAATTCCGTTGCCCACGTAGGTGGAAAACTCCTCCTCACGGGCATAGATGGCCTTTTTGTAAACGTCCTTGTCGGTGATGTTGCCGTGGGTGAACTGCAGGTCCACCAGCTTGTCGATGACAGCGTCCTTGTTCTGCGCCTTGACATTCAGCGCAGTTGCCTCTCGGCTAAACAATTCGATGAGTCGCATGGTCCTTCTGTCTCCTTTCCATTATTACGTTTTGCGGTCACAAAGTTGCAAGCAATGCGTCAATATCGGGCTTGGAAGCCAGCCCGATGGAGAAGGCGGTGGCGCTTCCGGTGGCGGTGCCCAGCTTGAGGGCGTAGCTGTAGTCTCCGGTCTCCAGATAACCGGCCAGGAAGCCGGCCACCATGGAGTCGCCTGCGCCCACGCTGTTGACTACCTTGCCCTTGGGACAGCCGATGCGGTGGCTGTTGCCCGCTTCGTCCAGCAGGAGTGCGCCGTCTCCCGCCATAGACACCAGAATGTTTCTGCCGCCCATCTCCTGCAGTTTCTTGGCACAGTCGATGATCTCCCCGTCCGTTTTGAGGACTTTGCCGAAGATCTCTCCCAGCTCGTGGTTGTTGGGTTTGATGAGGAAGGGATGGTATTTCAGCACATTGACCAGCAGGTCCCGGGTGGCGTCCACGGCGATGCGGATCCCCCGCCCATCCAGATGAGCCATCAGCTTTTCGTAGGTATCCCCGGCAAGGCAGCCCGGGATGGAACCGGAGAAGACCAGTGTGTCCTCCGGTCCGATCTGATCCAGCTGACGGATCAGTGCCTGCATATCCTCATCGGTGATGATAGGGCCGATACCGTTGATCTCCGTCTCCTCGGCGGCCTTGACTTTGACGTTGATGCGGGTCATGCCCTCTTTCACATGAATAAAGTCGGTCGCAAGACCCATGTCCCGCAGGCCGTTTTCCAGTCCGTCTCCGGTAAAGCCGGCCACAAAGCCAAGCGCCACGGTGTCATGTCCCAGGGTCTTGAGCACATTGGACACGTTGATGCCCTTGCCGCCGAACTGAAAGGCCTCGGACCGATTGCGGTTGATGTCCCCCAGCTTGAGAGAGCCGTCCAGATAGACCACGTAGTCAATGGCGGGGTTAAATGTCACGGTATAGATCACAGACAATCACGCTCCCTTCTCTTGCCGTTTCTCAGCACTTCAGCAGGTCCAGAGTGCAGGTCTTGGCGATGCTTTTGCGGATCTCCGCCCGGAGGGGCAGCACAGAGGACGGGGAGACGGACAACTCGTCAATGCCGATGGCCAGGAAGGTGGGCAGCAGACTGAGGTCTGCGCCCAGCTCGCCGCAGATGCCGATCCAGATGCCGGCAGCATGGGCGGCCTCGGTGGCAATCTTCAGCGCCCGGAGGACGGCGGGATGGTGGGGATCGAAGAACTTGCCCAGATCATTTGCCTGACGGTCACAGGCCAGGGTGTACTGGGTCAGGTCGTTGGTGCCCACAGAGAAGAAGTCCACTTCCTTGGCCAGAGCGTCGGCGATAAAGACGGAGGCGGGAGTCTCGATCATAATGCCGATCTCGGTGTCCTTATTATAGGGGATGCCCTCGGCGTCCAGCTCTGCCATGACCTTCTGGCAGGCACGCTTGCACTCCCGGACCTCCCACACAGAGGTGATCATGGGGAACATGATGGCCACCTTGCCGTAGGCGGAGGCACGGTAGAGGGCTCTCAGCTGGGTGCGGAACACCTCGGGCCGGTTCAGGCAGATGCGGATGGCCCGAACGCCCATGGCGGGATTCTCTTCCTTCTTCATCTCAAAGTAGTCCACCTGTTTGTCTGCGCCGATGTCCAAGGTACGGATGACCACCCGCTTGCCGTCCATGGCGGCAGCCACGGTCTTATATGCCTCAAACTGCTCCTCCTCGGTGGGATAGTCAGAGGCCGCCAGATAGAGGAACTCGGAGCGGAAAAGACCGATGCCCTGTCCGTCGTTTGCGTGGACGGCGGCTACGTCGTCGGGAGAGCCGATGTTGCAGTAGACCATCATCTCCCGGCCGTCCAGGGTGACGTCCTCCTTGCCCTTCATGGAGTTTAAAAGCTCCTTCAGCTCCTGCTGCTTCTTGTACTTCGCTTCAAAGGCAGTCTGGGTGATCTCGTCGGGATCCAGCACCACCTGTCCCGTCTCGCCGTCAATATAACCCACTCTGCCGCCGAGTTCCTCTTTCAGGCTGTCGCCGAGGCCGCAGATGGCGGGGATGCCCATGGTACGGGCCAGAATGGCGGTATGGCTGTTGCCGGAGCCGCCCTGGGTCACAAAGCCCAGAATCTTGCTCTTATCCAACTGGAGGGTCTCGGAGGGGGCCAGATCGTCGGCGGCCAGAATAACGGGGACGTCGGAGTCAATGCCACCGTCCACGATTCCCATCAGGTTATTCAGGATGCGGCGGGTGACGTCCTTGATGTCGGCAGCTCTTGCCCGCATGTAGGCATCGTCCATGGCGGCAAACATGGCGGCAAACTGCTCGCCGGCAGTCTCTACGGCAAACTCAGCGTTGCACTGCTCCTCTGCAAGCGTGTCCATGATGCACTCCACATAGTCCTCGTCCTCAACGAACATGGCGTGGGTCTCGAACAGAACGGCGGACTCGTCGCCGGCTTCCTCCCGGCATTTTTCCGCCAACGTCTCCAGCTGCTCCATGCTCTTGGCCTGGGCTTCTGCCAGTCTTGCCTTCTCAGCTTCAATGTCGGCGCCCTCCACCTTGTTCACCGTGGTATCGGGACGCTGGAAGAAATAGAGGGGGCCTTTGATGACGCCTTTAGACACGCCCTTGCCTTGCAGTAAAATCATTTAGAATACCTCCTTCGAAAGAGATGGCAGGAAAGGCGTCTGTCTGCGCAGACAGACGCCTCTCCCATGCCGATTACAGATTTTCCTCGAAGAACTTCTTGAGAGCGGCAACGGCGGCATCGGCGGCGGGCCCGTCAGCGGCGATGGTGACCTCGTCACCCTTCTTGACGCCCAAGCTCATCAGCTTCATCAGCTGGGAGGCCTTAGCGGTCTTGTCGCCCTTGGTAACGGTGACGACGGTGTCACCGAAGGTCTTGGCCAGCTTAGCAAGCAGGCCGGCGGGGCGGGCGTGGATGCCCAATTCGTCCTTAATCGTGTAGGTAAACTGACTCATAATCATTTCCTCCTTAAAATGAATCTATCATGTGTTTGGTTGACAGAATGATTCGCTGACCTTCAGGTCCACATTTTCATAGTCGTCGCTGTTGGTCAAAAGGACCACAACCACATCGGGATGTTTGGCGGCCTTGATCTTGTCCCGGTTGAACTTGATGAGGGGCTGGCCGGCCTTGACGGTATCGCCCTCATTCACCAGGCACTCAAAGCCGTCGCCGTTCATGGCGACTGTGTCCACGCCCACATGGATCAGGACCTCCATATCGTCGGGACCGGTGATGCCCACAGCGTGACGGGTGTCTGTGACAGAGGAGATCTCCCCGTCAAAGGGGGCAACTACGATGCCGTTTTCCGGCCAGATGCCCACGCCGGAGCCCAGGGCACCGGAGGCGAAGGTCTCATCCGGGATCTCGGTATAGGAAATTACCTTACCGGGGACGGGGGCCAGGATCTCACCGGCGGAGCAGGAGATGACGGGCTTCTGCGGCTCGGCGGGAACGTCCGGTTCGGCAGCCTTCTGCTCGCCCTTTTTCCCATCAGCCTCATCCTCTTTCCAAATGAACCAGGCAATGACAAAGGCGACGCCGGCAGAAATCAGCAGCTCAATACAGTAGACAGGCACGTTGTTGATGGCCAGCAGTCCGGGGATGCCGGTCACGCCGTAGGTAGAGGCGCCGAGATGGGTGATGGAGCCAAACCATGCGCCGATGGCGCCGCCGATCATGCCGGCAACAAAGGGCTTCATAAAGCGGAAGTTGACACCGAAGATGGCAGGCTCCGTAATACCCAGAGAGGCGGACAGAGAAGAGGGCAGTGCCACAGCCTTGGTCTTCTGGCTCCTGGCCTTAACGGCAACGGCCAGGCAGGCGCCGAACTGGGCAAAGTTGGCGGCAGACGCTATGGGCATCCAAATATTCAGCGCACCGTCACCGGCAGACAGCATGCCGGCCTCAATGACGTTGTACATGTGGTGCAGGCCCATAACGACAGTGAGGGGATAAATAGCGCCCATCACGAGAGAGCCGACGCCGAAGCCCACGGTGATCAGCGTCTGAGCGCCGTTAAGCACCCAGGTCTCTACAGTAGAGAAAATCGGGCCAATAATGGTAAAGGTGACAAAAGCGGTGGCAAGGACAGTACACAAAGGCGTGACGAACAGATCAATGACCTCCGGCACATGCTTATGCAGCCACTTTTCAATGACACACATCAAATAAACCGCCAAAATAACGGGAATCACGTGCCCCTGATAGCCGACCTGGGGCACATTGAAGAAAAATAAATGCCACACAGGGATCTCTACCGAGCCGGCAGACCATGCATTGATCAGATTGGTGTGGATCATCAGAAGGCCGATGACCGCACCGAGGAAGGTGTTGCCGCCAAAGACACGGGAAGCGCTGACAGCAACCAGAACAGGCAGGAACGCAAACGCGGTGTTGGCAACCATATCAAGGAAACCGTACCAGTCGGTACTGGCAAAGCCGGGGATGGCCTTGCCAAGGGCCTCCACCAGGCCCATCATCAGGCCGGAGGCGACGATTGCGGGGAGAATGGGGACGAATACGTCTCCGGGAATCTTCAGCAGTTTCTTCCACCACGGCATCTGGGCGGCGGCAGCGGCCTTGACATCGTCCTTGGTGGCGGCAGTCATGCCGGCGATGTCCAGGAATTCATCATACACCTTATTGACGGTTCCGGTGCCGATGATGATCTGGATCTGACCGTTGCTCTCGAAAATGCCCTTGACGCCATCCACATCTTCCAGCGCTTCCTTGTCGATCTTGCTGTTGTCCACCGTCACCAGACGGAGTTCTCAAATGATGCTTGTTTCGGAATCGGTTTCACTTGCTTTTCACATAATACACTTTTCCCGCCAAATTGTCCACTGGGGAAAATCGCCAATCTTTCACCTCAATTTTTGTGCAATTATCATATTTAACCCGCAGTAGCCTTTTGCTTTTTTGTTTAATACACAATTAAAAAATATTTTTATGTAACTTTCTTGTTTTTTCTCTTGAAACATCCGGTGAAATGTGCTACCTTATCCATTGAAACCGATTCCATTTCTATTGCATTTTTTGGGAGGTCTGTACCATGAGAGACATTATCACTGTCGGCGAATTACTGATTGATCTGACCCAGACGCATATAGACGGCAATGCTGAACGAGGTCACCGCATTTTTAAACAAGGAGATTTGACATGAAGCAGCCCAACGCAAACCGCTCCACCTTTGAGACCAGACTGGCCGCCTGCTTTGACGAGCTGAAGTGGCTGTACTGCGAGCTGTACCACAATGATATGCAGGCCTTTCTCTATTTTGTAGAGATGCTTCGCCGGTGCTACGATGAGCGAAAGGAGTCTCTGCGGGAGCTTGACCTGCATCGGCTGAGGGACCCGGGCTGGTACCGCTCCAACAAGCTGCTGGGCATGATGCTTTATGTGGATGCCTTCGCAGGAAACCTCAAGGGTGTTCAATCAAAGCTCCCCTATTTGGAGGAGTGCGGCGTCAACTACCTCCATCTGATGCCGCTGCTGAAAACAGTGAAGGGCCGCAGCGACGGCGGCTATGCCGTGGCGGACTTCCGGACAGTGCAGCCGGAGTTGGGCACCATGGAGGATCTGGAGGCATTGGCGGACGCCTGTCACAGCAAAGGCATCAGCCTGTGTCTGGACTTTGTGATGAATCACACCAGCGAGGATCATCCCTGGGCGAAGGCCGCCCGGGCAGGGGATCCCATCGCCCGAAACCGCTATTTCTTTTACGACAACTGGGATATTCCCAACCAGTTTGAGCAGACGGTGCCCCAGGTCTTCCCCACCACCGCCCCGGGCAGCTTTACCTGGCTGGAGGACTGCCGACAGGTGGTCATGACCTCCTTCTATCCCTATCAGTGGGACCTGAACTACGCAAACCCCATGGTCTTTAACGACATGACGGAGAACCTGCTCTACCTCACCAACCGGGGTATGGACGTCATCCGTCTGGACGCCGTCCCCTATATCTGGAAACAGCTGGGCACCGACTGCCGCAATCTGCCCCAGGTACACACGCTGACACGGATGCTGCATTTGGCCTGTCAGGTAGTCTGCCCCGGCGTGCTGCTGCTGGGCGAGGTGGTGATGGAGCCGGCGAAGGTAGCCCCCTACTTCGGTACTCAGGAAAAGCCGGAGTGTCACATCCTGTACAATGTGACCACCATGTGCACCACCTGGCACACCGTGGCCACCAGAGACGTCCGGCTGCTGAAACGCCAGTTGGAGCAGGTCTGCGCTCTTCCCCGGGACTATCTGTTCCAGAATTATCTCCGCTGTCACGACGACATTGGCTGGGGACTGGACTACCCCTGGCTGCGTCAGTTTGCCATAGAGGAGGTTGCCCACAAAAAATATCTCAACGACTGGTTCACCGGCAAGTGGCCGGGAAGCTGGTCCAGGGGCGAGCTGTATAACGACGACCCCAAATTGGGCGACGCCCGGCTCTGCGGCACCACCGCCTCTCTCTGCGGCATGGAAAAGGCCGGCTTCAAGGAGCAGAAGCGGGCACTGGACTGCGATGTCATGCTCCACGCCTGGATGCTGACCCAGAGCGGTATTCCCGTGCTGTACAGCGGTGACGAGGTGGCTCAGCTGAATGACTATACCTATCACGACGATGCGGACAAACAGGCAGACAGCCGCTACCTCCACCGGGGCAAATTTGACTGGGACTCGGCAGAGCGCCGCCACAACCGGCGGACACGGCAGGGCAAGGTCTTTTATGCCCTGCGCAGACTGGAGACCATTCGGGCCGCAGAGCCCGCCTTCCGTGCAGATGCAGAGGTACATGCTCTCGAGACCGGCTCTGAACAGGTGCTGGGCGTGGCGCGGAACTGGAAGAAAGAACAGATAGTCGCCCTCTTTAACTTCTCTGAGACGCCTCAGGCCGTCTCCCTGTGTAGGGAGACCTTTACCGACCTGATGACCGGCAAACCGGTGAAATTGGACCAGATCGAGCTGCCCGCCTACGGCTTTTTGTGGGGCAAGCGAGAGGAGGGATAGGCGTCTATGACCATGAAAGAACTGGCTCAGATGGCAGGGGTCTCCACCGCCGCCGTCAGCCGCTATCTTAACGGAGGCTCCCTCAGCCCGGAAAAGCGGGAGCAGATCCGTGCTGTCATAGAGGAGACGGGTTATCAGCCGGACGCCGTGGCCCAGATGCTCCGCACCCGGAGCACTGACCATGTGGGACTGATCGTCCCCAAGCTGGACTCTGACGCCGTCACCCAGGTCACCTCGGGAGCCACCGCCGTTTTGGCAAAGGAGGGCTATCTCTGTCTCTTTGCCGACGCCCAGAACACCCCGGAGAAGGAGCTTGCCTACCTCACCCTGTTTCAAAACCGGATGGTGGCGGGCATCATTATGATGGCCACCGTGCTCACCCCCAAGCACGAGGATATGCTCCGCACCGTCAACGTTCCCATGGTGATCACCGGCCAGCGATTTCGCCAGGTGCCCTGTATCTACCACGACGACATGGGCGCCGCCACGGAGCTGACACGGCTGGTGCTGCGTAAGGGGCGGCAGAAGCCGGTGTTCATCGGCGTCACCGAGCAGGATGTGGCCGTGGGGCTGAACCGCCGCCGGGGCGTTCAGGCCGCCATGCAGGAATTTGGTCTGGATCCCGCCAGTCTCCCCCGGGAGACCAGCTCCTTCGAGGTCTCCGGGGGCAAGGCGGCGATGGAGCGGTTGCTGCAGGACCATCCGGACTGCGATGCCGTCATCTGCGCCACCGACCGCATCGCCTTCGGCGCCATGGAGGCGCTGAAGCAGGCCGGGCGGCGCATCCCGGAGGATGTGAGCGTGGTGGGCATGGACGACAACTGGGCCTGCGAGCACGTCTCCCCCACCCTGACCACCGCCCACTTTTACTACAGAGCCAGCGGCGAGACCGCCGCTCGGCTGCTGGTGGATATGATGCGGAAGAAACAGCAGCCCGGCCCCGTTCAGCAGACCATGCTGGGCTACACCATTCGGGAACGTCACTCGATCTGATGCTGCAAGGAGGTCATCTGGATGAAACTACTCTATATGGGCACCGCCGCTGCCGAGGGCTGGCCCGGCCTGTTCTGTACCTGCCCCATCTGCTCCCATGCCCGGGCCAACGGCGGCAAAAACCTGCGCACCCGGACCCAGGCGCTGCTGAACGGGGAGATTTTACTGGATTTTCCCCCTGATACCTACTGCCATGCCCTGTCCTACGGGCTGGATCTGAGCAAGGTGCACACACTGCTTGTCACCCACAGCCATATGGACCACTGGTTCCCCACCGACCTGATCCACCGGCACGAGCATTTTGGCCACGGGGCAGAGGGCGTTCTGGACGTCTATGGAGACGAGGCAGTGGAGAAGGCCTTCTATGACCACATTCTCATCGACCGCTTTAAAGTCCACCCCATCGACGATGTAGTCCACTTCCACCAGACCCACGGCGGAGACATCATCCACGCCGGAGACTGGGAGATCACCGCCGTTCCCGCCGACCACGACAAGCGGGAGGAGTGTCTGGTCTACATCTGCCAAAAGGGAGACAAGACCATCTTTTACGGCCACGACACGGGGACCAATCTCTCCGACCGGGCCTGGGAGCTGATCGGTCAGCACAAGTTCAGTCTGGTCAGTCTGGACGCCACCATGGGCCTCAAGACCATCGGCGGGTACCACATGGGCCTGCCGGACATTGAGCCGTTCCTCCAGAAGATGGAAGGTCTGGGCTGCATCGACGATCAGACCATCCGGGTCATCAATCACTTCAGCCACAACGGTGAAATGACCCAGGAGCAGTTGGAGGCCTGGGGCAAAGAGCGGGGCATTCTGGCCGCCTATGACGGTATGGAAGTGGAGTTCTGACTCCTCTCTAAAGACGAAATATCCCCGGCACGGAAGTCCGTGCCGGGGATGTGTCTTACATTTTGCAGATTTTACGGCACCAGATAGCCGATCACCATGACATAGTGGCAAAGGGTGCCGCCCAGGACGAAGAGGTGGAACAGCTCGTGAGCGCCGAAGCCTGGGAACTTCTTCTCCAGGCCCGGGAGCTTGAGGGCGTAAATCACGCCGCCCACCGTGTAGATCACGCCGCCCAGCACCAGCCAGAAGATGGCCATGGGCGCCATGACGCCGATCATTTTGGGCAGGGCCAGGGCGGAGACCCAGCCCAATCCGATATAGATCACCGAGGACAGCCACTTGGGGCAGGTGACCCAGAACATGGTAAAGGCAATACCCACCAGCGCAATTGCGGAGACGACCGCCGACAGCAGCATACCGCCCCGCTCCCGCAGGCCAAAGGTGCAGACCGGCAGGTAGGAGCCGACGATCAGCAGGTAGATCATAGAGTGGTCCAGCCGTTTCAGCCGGAGATACCCTGCCTCATCCAGCTGAAAGCTGTGATAGGCCGTGCTGGCCCCGTAAAGGGCAATGGCTCCGCCCATAAAGGCGCACAGGCTCAGCAGCTCCGGCAGAGAGCAGCCGGCACAGGATGCCTTGACCAGCAGTGGAAAGCTGGCGGCAATGGACACCAGGAAGCCAATAAAATGGCTCAGCGCGCTATAATAGTCTCTGGCTCTAAAATTTACTTGAATGGACGGCTCCATAGCGGCAGATCCTCTCCTCAGCATTTGCATTTCCACAATATCACTCCTTTGAAACTAGTTTATCTAGTTTTCAAGATTATATTACAGCACTTCAAAATCCCTGTCAACCGTTTTTTGGAATCTTGACAAAAAACTTCTGTCTGCTATACTGGAAGAAAGAAAATGAATTGGGAGGACGGTCTTATGGAGCCCTTGGACGTACTGCAAAGCTATCGCTGCCCCCGCTATCTGGAATATCCCTCTGTTCCCCTGTATAAGGATCAGGTGATCGGCTTTCTCACCCAGGCGGTGGCCCCCTTTTACGGTGCCGAGCAGACTCCGGTGACGGCGGCTATGATCAACAACTATGTCAAGCTGAAGGTCATCTCCGCCCCGGAGCAGAAGAAATACAGCCGGGAGCAGCTTATCTGCCTTTACGTCATCTTCCTGCTCAAGCAGGTGCTGAGCATTGACGAGATCCGTCAACTCCTCCGTCTGGAGTTTCCGGCAGAGGACACGCAGGCCTGCTACGACCGGTTTTGCCGGCGGCTGGAGGGGGAGCTGGATCACCTGACCCAGGGCGAGTCCTCTCTTCCCACAGACGGGCATCCCCTGCTGGAGGCCGCCATCCGCTCCTTTGTCTGTAAGCGCTATACCGTAGTGCTGCTGGAACAGGCGGCGGAGCAAGGAAAAGAAGAGACGCCTGCAGCGGAGGACTGATTTATATTCAGAGGCAAAAGGAAGGCACTCGACCGAGGTCGAGTGCCTTTACGTTATGCCTGCAAATCTTTGTAGAGGAAAATCGCATCGTCCTGCTCTGCATCGTAGGGCTCATCCGGGAAGCACATCTCTGTGACCTGCTCAAACACTTCGGTCTCATAGCCCCACTTCCCCCGCTTCAGAGACGGGATCATCCGCCCCCACAGGCGGAAGGGCTCGTTGGGCAGACAGGCGTCGGCGGCATGGGCGGCGTCAATGGTACGAATCAAAACATCTGACATAATGATCTGCTCCTCTGTACCCCAAAACTGCCCTCATCATAACACCGCCGGCGCAAATAATCAACCTAAAGGATCACAGCGGGTGCCGTCCGCTGCCCCTCCTCCCATTTGTGTATAAAATGCGCTAAAATGGAAACAGTAGGAGACAGCTATCTTTATTTTCCGGCCTGCACGGCCGTATTGGGGGAGGACACTTAATGAAATCCATCTGGTCCCAGAGCTGTCAAATCAGAGCCCGGCAAAGCCTGCCGCAGGATAGGAAGTCCGAGGTTGCCGTCATCGGCGCCGGCATGGCGGGGGTATTGATTGCCCACGCACTTCAGCAGGCGGGGCACCAGGTCATCGTTTTGGAGGCCGACCGCATCGGAAGCGGCCAGACCCGAAACACCACGGCAAAAATCACCTCTCAGCACGGCATGATCTATGATAAACTGATCGGGACACTGGGCAAGGACAGGGCAATGCAATACGCCACTGCCAACGAAACTGCCATCCGGGCATACCGTGATCTCATCACCGCCCAGGGAATCGACTGCGATTTTGAGGAGCAGGACGCATACGTCTACGGCAGCAACGAAAAGCTGCTTCGAGCGGAAGCGGGGGCCGCCGCCCGTCTGGGGATTCCCGCCACCTTCGTGCGCACCTCTCCCCTGCCGGTCCCCATGGCTGGCGCCGTCCGTTTTGCCCATCAGGCCCAGTTTCATCCGCTGAAATTTCTGAGCGCCGTGTCGGAGGAGCTCACCATCTACGAGCACACGCCTGTCCGCTCTGTTGACGGGGACTTGATCGTGACGGAGCATGGGACTGTACAGGCCGAGCACATCGTCTTTGCCTGTCACTATCCCTTTATCAACTTCCCAGGCCTGTATTTTGCCCGCATGCATCAGGAGCGCTCCTATGTTTTGGCGTTAAAGAATGTCCCCCAGATCGAGGGCATGTGGATCGGCGGTGAGCAGGAAAGCTATTCCTTCCGCAGCTACGGCGATCTGCTTCTCCTGGGCGGCGAGGGGCACCGGACCGGAGATAACGCCGCCGGCGGACGGTACGAAAGCCTGCGAAAGCGGGCGAAGGAGTGGTTCCCCGGCAGCGAGGAGGCCGCCCGCTGGTCCGCTCAGGACTGTATGCCCCCGGACAGCGTTCCCTATATCGGGCGCTATGCCGCCGGGCGGCCAAACTGGTATGTGGCCACCGGCTTTCAGAAGTGGGGCATGACCTCCTCCATGGTCGCCGCCCTGGTGCTGCGGGATATGATCTCCGGCGCAGAAAATGCTTACGCCCAGGTATTCGATCCCGGGCGGCTGGAGACAGAGGCCATTCCCGGCATCGCCGCCGAAGGCGGGCAGGCGGTGAAGGGTCTTACCCGGCGCATCTTCCAGGTTCCGGAGACCCAGGCGGAGCAGATCCATCCGGGCCACGGCGGCATTGTTCTGCTGGACGGAGAAAAAGTGGGCGTATACCGGGATGAGGACGGGACCCTCTATCCCGTTCACATCCGCTGTCCCCATCTGGGCTGTCAGCTGGAGTGGGATCCGGACGAGCGCAGTTGGGACTGTCCCTGTCACGGCTCCCGGTTCGACCGATTCGGCAATCTGATCTCCGGCCCTGCCCAGGAGGGGATCAGCAATGAATAACAATTTCTGCGGCTGGTACTTTAAGTGCCAGACCGATGCGCACACCGTTGCCGTCATCCCGGCTATGCATGTCTCAGGCGGTGTGCGCTCCGGCTCGATCCAGATCATCACTGACGAGGGGTATTGGAGCGCTACGCTGCCCGGGCCGCAGGTCAAAATGCGGTCGGATCGGCCCTGTGCCACGCTGGGAGACAGCGTATTCTATGAAGACGGAATCTTTCTGAATCTGCATACCGATACGCTTTCCGCCACAGGGAAACTCCGGTTTGATGCCCTCTCCCCCCACCAAAAGTTCCTTACTCAAACCCCTGCCTAAAAGGCAGCGATTCGGGTAAGGAATTTTTTATTGCTTTCTGCAATAGTGTTGATTCCCATAATCTAATAAAAATACCGCGTTGCGCGGGGAGACCATACGCGATATGCAACGCGAAGGGTCTGTCGACCGGTCATTGATTTCGAACGTCC
>OMVL01000038.1 GCA_900314485.1 uncultured Eubacteriales bacterium | reverse complement strand
TTCTGTCATTGAACTGGTTCTTCAAACTGGAATTATGAAAAAAGGACATCCCTAAGATTTCTCTTTAGGAATGCCTTTTTTATTAAAACAATCTTTTACAAATGCAACAATCTCGAAAAATCTGTTGCACTTTAAGAGCAAAAAAGCCTTAGAACCCGCGTAGTTATGCGGTTTAATCCTTCACGGTTTTCATCGTCGGGACAATTTTTTTGTTGCTGAAATTACAAGACGAAAGGGTATAAAAAAAGCCTCATGCCGTAATGGCACAAGGCTCTTAGTTTTACTATGTTTTTTAGGCTGTTACAGGCTCATTCGAGTTTGGTAATTCCAGGCTCAATGAATTTGTAAGCCGTCAGTTTTACATATCACTCCCACTCAATCGTCGCAGGCGGCTTGGACGTAATATCATACACGATCCGGTTGATATTCTTCACCTCATTGACGATCCGCACCGAGACCTTGTCCAGCACCTCGTAGGGGATTCTCGCCCAGTCGGCGGTCATAAAGTCACTGGTGGTAACACTGCGCAGCGCCAGCGTGTAGTCATACGTCCGTCCGTCACCCATGACGCCCACCGAGCGCATATTGGTGAGCACGGCAAAATACTGGTTCATCTGGTTCTCCAGACCCGCTTTCGCAATCTCCTCCCGGAAGATGGCATCGGCCTCCCGGAGAATGTCTGCCTTCTCCTTGGTGACCTCTCCGATGATGCGAATGCCCAGACCGGGACCGGGGAAGGGCTGGCGCATGACCAGGTAGTCAGGGAGACCCAATTCCCGGCCCAGCTGCCGCACCTCGTCCTTAAACAGCATCCTGAGCGGCTCCACGATCTCCTTGAAGTCCACAAAATCCGGCAGACCGCCCACGTTGTGGTGGCTCTTGATGACGGCGGCGTCGCCGGTGCCGGACTCAATGACATCCGGGTAGATAGTACCCTGTGCCAGATAGTCCACCGTTCCGATCTGCTTGCCCACTTTCTCAAACACCCGGATAAACTGCTCGCCGATGATCTTCCGCTTGCGCTCCGGCTCGGTGACGCCCTTGAGGGCGGTCAGGAACCGCTCCTCCTCGTTCATACGGATCAGGTTGATGTTCCACTTGGAGAAAGCGGCCTCCACTTCATCGCCCTCGTCCAGACGCATGAGACCGTGATCCACAAAGACGCAGGTCAACTGATCCCCAACGGCTTCTGCCAGCAGTGCGGCGGCCACAGAGGAATCCACGCCGCCGGAGAGCGCCAGCAGCACCTTGCCATCTCCAATCTTTTCCCGGAGCGTGGCAATCGCCGTCTTGCAGTAGTCGCCCATGGTCCAGTCACCGGCGGCATGACAGACCTCATAGAGGAAGTTGCGGAGCATCTGTAGGCCGTTTTCAGTGTGGTTGACCTCCGGATGGAACTGGACGCCGTAGAAGCCCCGTTCCTCGTCAGCGATGGCCACATTGGGACAGGCGGCGGAGTGAGCTACCAGCCCAAACCCCTCCGGCACCTTTGCCATGTAATCGCTGTGGCTCATCCAGGAAATGCCCTCCTCGGGCAGACCCTTGAACAGCTTGCAGGAGGTGTCATAGTAGGTCACTGTCTTGCCGTACTCCCGGGCGGAGTCGTCCTGCGCCGCAGTGACCAGTCCGCCCAGCGTATGCGCCATCAGCTGGCAGCCGTAGCAGATGCCCAAAACGGGAACGCCCAGCTCAAAAATCTCCGGCGTATAGTGGGGAGACTTGGGATCATAGACGCTGTTGGGGCCGCCGGTAAAGATGATACCGATGGGATGGAGCGCCTTTAACTCCTCCAGAGGAGTGGTGTAGGGCTTCACCTCGCAGTAGACATTGCACTCCCGGACCCGGCGGGCGATCAGCTGATTGTACTGACCGCCAAAGTCCAGAACGATGACCAGTTGATGGGGCATGACATTCATCCTTTCTCTCTCTTATTCTATATCAAATTCCGCTGCCCAGCCCTCGGACTCCATGCTCAGCCGGTAGTAACCGGTAGGTAGTGAGCCGAACAGATAGGCAAAGTCGAGATTGATTGTGACAGTCTCTCCGGCAGGGAGGGGGTCCTGTACGCCGCAGATACCGTAGTCCTCCAGGTAGGGCACCGTCGTCCAGGAATCGCCCGCCTGACGTTCCAGCACGAAATCCCAGAGATAACCGGTGTCCTCGCCGTTGTTGGTGAGCGTGACCACGGCGCCTTCAGCAGTCACATCGTTGACTGTCATAACCACACCAGAGGAATGGAAATCGAGTGCGTCGTATGCGCCGCTCTCGTCCAGCGTAAATGCTGCGTACAGCCCGTCCTTCACCAGGCGATAGCTGCCCGGTTCCAGTGCGCCATAGCAGGTCAGATCACACTCAAACGTATCTTGACTTCCGGCAGGCAGGATATAGCTGATGTCGATAAACGCCAGATCGGCGGGCATGACATACCACTGACCGTTGATCTCCTTTTCCAAAGCGTAGTAGGCGCTATAATCAAACGCAAGCTCGCTCTGATTGGAAATGGTGACGGTGGCAATGCCGTCAACGATCTGTTCGACGGTGAGGGTGACGTCACCCGCGGCGGCGCCTTCCAGCAGATCGCCGGATGCAGCATCCGAGACAGGAAGCGTTTCGGCCGGAAGACCGTCGTCCGGTGCCGCTGCCTCATCGTCTTGTTGCTCCGCAGAGACAGGGGAGAGCTCCACTTCGTCAGCGGGTGTCTCAGTAGAGCTGCCGCAACCTGTCAGTGCCAGCAAGAGGGCACAGAGGGTAAAAAACAGAATTGTGCGCTTCATAATATCGTCTCCTTTGCAACAGAGTGGTGAGGTTTCTTCGTATCTCTATAACGCATTAGGAGACGGATATGCTGCACCTAGACTAACAGTTTAGCATAAAAAGTCGCATCCCGCAATCTGCTGCCGCCACGATTCTTTCCCGTTTCAGAATTGCAAAATTCGGCAAAATGCAGTAGAAGCCCGGGACCGAAACAAAAGGAATCAAAAAGAATGGATGTAAAGCATTTCTGCTTTTCACATATAAAATGTGACAGATTTTTGCAAAAAGAAATAGAAAATGGCCTGACTGCTCAGGCAGCCGGGCCAAATTTCCAAATAAGAATGAGATTAGTAAGGAGACAGCCCCCGCTCGTCCAGAAATGCCAGGATCTTCTCTGCAGACTCGTCGGAGATGACGTGCTCAATGGCGCAGGCGTCCTCACTGGCCTGCTCGTTGTCTACGCCCATGACCTTGTGGAGCAGGATCTGAAGAATATGATGCTTCTGAGCGGTAAGCTTGGCAATACGCAGCCCTTCGTCCGTCAGATAGATCTCCCGATACTTTTCGTTTTCTACCAGGCCCCGCTGATGCAGGGCATTCATGGCGCTATTGACGCTGGCTTTGGAGACGTCCAGCCGGGCGGCAATGTCGCTGACACGAGCTCCACCGTTTCCTGGGGAGAGCTCATAGACCGCTTCCAGATAGTTTTCCATGGAAAAAGTGAGCTTTGACATAATGAAAACCTCTTTGTGTAAAGGTAATTTTTAATATTATACACCCCATCCCCCTGGTTAGCAAAGAGAAACACTGAAAAAACCCTCTGCAAAAATGCAGAGGGTCATAGCCAAGTGGGCGTGATTGTTGTATCGTCAAAGAGCGTGGAAGGCATCGATCACCTTCGCACGGTCGTCTGCGCCGAACAGAGCGCTGCCTGCCACCAGCAGGTCGGCTCCTGCCTTGACGCATTGAGGACCGGTCACAGCGTCGTTGATGCCGCCGTCTACGGAGAGGTAAGGAGTCAGACCTCGCCTGTCGCACTCGGCCCGAATCGCGCTCAGCTTGTCCAGGGCAGAGGGGAGGAAGGCCTGGCCGCCCCGGCCGGGCTCCACGCTCATGACCAGGATCATCTCAAGCTGCTCCAGCCAGGGGAAGAGTGCTTCTGCGGGGGTACCCGGCTTGATGGAGAGCCCTGCCTTACAGCCGCAGGCGTGGATGGCGTCGATGGTGGCCTGAATGTCATCCTCGGCCTCAAGGTGAAAGGTAATGTAGTCCGCTCCCGCCTGGGCAAAAGCGTTGCAGTAAAATAGGGGATGGGAGATCATCAGATGGACGTCGTAGACTGCCTCAGGAAATACCTTGTGCAGAGACTTGAGCACCGGAATGCCAAAGCTGAGATTGTCCACGAAGTGGCCATCCATCACGTCAAAATGGATCATGTCCGCACCGGCGTCCAGAATACACTTGCAGTCCTCGCCAAGGCGTGCAAAATCGGCGGAAAGGATCGAGGGGCTGATCTTTGCCATAACAACATCTCCTGATCGTATTGAGTTTGTCGCAAACACGGTCATTATAACGTATTGCGCCTGATCTGGCAATGTGAGAAATGACGAAAATAGCCGGATGACAGCGTGCAGGAAATCCTGCTGCAAACCTGAGATCGAAATAGGCACCAACCGGGTATATAAATGCCTTATAGAGCCGTCTGACGGCGGCGGGTGTCATGCGTTTTTTGCCAGAGCACCGGGTTATGGAGATCAGGAGAAGTTTCGGGCATTGTGGGCCTGCTTCACAATCTTGACTTTGAGCAGTAGCCCCACCAGTGCCGCATCAAGAGTCAGGAGATCATGCGCCGGCGGCGGAATCATTGAACCCCCTGTTAAATCGGCCAAATGTGCCGACTCGACAGGGGGTTCAATGCTTTATGAGCATTTTACCAGTTTTCCCTCGGCATAGACAGCCTTGATCTCCTGCCTGCTCACTCGATAGAGGGCCCGCTCCAGCCGGTCGGATAGAGACATCTCGCCCACAGAGCAGAGCCTGCTGTCATCCACGACCACGGCGTGGAGCCTGTCGCCTATGGCAAAACCCTTTCCGGCGCCGAAATACCGATGTCCGGCGGTGGTGCCCAGATAGTAGGCCTCGGCGGCGTTCAGGGGCTGAGTGCCGTCTTCCGTGGATTTCAGCTTGGAGGAGCGGATGGCGCAGGTCATGACCTCCAGCATGGAAAGGTGTGCGCCGCCCGCAATATCGGAGCCGAGAGAGACCCAGTTGCCTTCCTCCAGCATCCGCCGTACCGGAGCAATGCCGCTGCGGACGTTGACGTTGGAGTCGGGACAGTGGACGGCCATGACGTTGTGCTCCCGCATGGCCTTCCGCTCCGTCTCGTCGCTGTAAACGCAATGGGCCATGACAGTGTGATCCTTCCACAGGCCAAATTTTGCATAAGTCTCCCAGTACCGTTCACAGCCGGGGTGGAGCTGATGCACCCATGCGATCTCCCGGTCATTTTCTGAGAGGTGAGAGTGGACGTACAGATCCCGCTCCCTGCTGGTTTTGCCCAGCCAGGCCATCAGCTCATCGGTGCAGCTGGGGGTAAAGCGTGGAGTGAGGATGGGTTTGACGGAACGGAACTGACCACAGTGATCCAGCCAGCGCAGCGTTTCGGAGATAGACTCCTCTGTGGTCTCATGAAGCTCGTCACTGCCGTTGCGGTCCATATTCACCTTGCCCACATAGCCGGAGATACCTGCTCGTTCCAACTCCTCCATCAGCACCAGCGTACCGTCTGCGTGGAGGGAGGAGAACATGATGACCCGGGTGGTGCCGTTGGCGATCAGCTCCTCTGCCAGCTGCCGATAGACCATGCGGGCGTAGTTTACGTCCGCAAACCGCTTTTCTACCGGAAAAGCGTACTTTTGCAGCCAGTCCAGCAGGGTCACGTCCATGCCGGTCCCGAGAAAGGGGTACTGGGACCCGTGGAGGTGGCAGTCCGCAAAGGACTGAAGGATGAGCTTGTCGCCGTAATCCGTCACAGGCAGGCCGGCATACTCCTTGGGCAGCGCCTGAGAGATGGCCTGAATGACGCCGTCCTCCAGCACCAAATGACCGCCGGGCAGAATGTCCAGCCGCCCTAACTCCGGGGCATGAATGATATTGCCCTTTATGATCGTCGTCAAGGGGAAAACTCCTTTATCTTTGGTCTGTGAAATCAACTGTTGATGGCAATGTGATTGTCGTATGCGATCTTTTGCAGCAGACTGTAAAGGGGGCGGATGTCATACCGCTTGGGAAACTCGTAAGTCCGTGCCTCGCAGATCACCCCGTGACTGGCCCGGAAATAGGGCGAGGTGATATAGGTGATGGTGATGCGGCTGTCGTCAATTCCAATGCCGGCCGTCTCCAGAGAGACCTGAGTGATAGAGTCCAGATAGATGGAGTCCACCCGCATTTTGGGACTGACGGCATCCTGCTTGTCAAAGGTAATAAGCCGCCGGTCGGTAAAGACGATCACATCGACAATCAGCTGAAAGCCGGTCTGGATGGTCTCGCCCTCCATGAGGTAGGAGCCAAACTTCTTTTCCAGCGCCTCCCCGGAGATCTCGCTCAGGTTGCCCATCATGCCCTGGAGAATGGAGTTTCTCGGCTGTTTCATGTCTGCACCTCTTTTGCTTTTTATTTTACATTATGTTACCGCAGAGAGAAGGAAAATGCAAGGACAGATTGGATCGGCACACAGTGCCGGTCATACCGCCCGGATCAGGCCGCAGCCGATTTTGACCCCCGAGTTTCCGGAGGGCTGGGTGGTAAAGTCGTCCGGATTGTCGTGAATGATTACCGTTCTGCCGATGACCTCGGAAAATTTAAACCGTCCGGTCAACACCGCCAGAAAGGCCCGGCCGTTGACAGAGAAAAGGGGAGGGAGGTCCCCGGCGTGCATGGGGTGGGGCTGGTTTGCGGGATCGTAGTGGCCTTTGGTATCTGCAAAGTCCTTCCCGGTGCAGGCGCTGCCCTCATGGATATGAAAGGCGAAGATGCCGGTAGGGGTCTCCGGCAGTCCGGATACCTCCGCCACCACCAGAACGCCGCCGTCCGCCAGATAGAATTTGACAGTGCCGGAGAGCTCGGGGGCTTTTTCATCCCCGTATATGTGGGCGATGCCGGCAAGCCGGCCATAGGGAATGTACATAAAATCACCTCAGCCCATTCTATGCAGCGAGTGGGAGAGAGGTTTTTTGCGGCAGACAAAACCGGCACCGCCGAAGCGGTGCCGGTAAAGAAAGCGGTATGAGATTGCCGATCAGCCCAGATCCTTGATGGAGGGAGCATAAGCGTCATACTTGGCGATTTTAGCATCGCACTCGGCCTTGCTCTCACCGCTGGTGAGAATGTAGACCTTGATCTTCGGCTCGGTGCCGGAGGGGCGGATGATGAATGTGGTGCCGTCTTCCAGATCGTAAGCCACCACGTTGGAGTCCTTCAGCTCCATCTCGTCCACCTTACCGCACTTGGTGCACTTGGCGGTTCCGGCCAGATAGTCCTTTTGGACGGTGACCTTGGTGCCGGCCACCTCAGTGAGAGGCTCGGCGTGGAGCTTGCTCATGATGGCGGCCATCTTGCTCATGCCGTCCAGGCCGGGCATGACCAGGTTGAGGGTCTTTTCGGCGTAGAAGCCGTACTTGGCATAGCAGTCCTGGAGCGCGTCATACAGGGTCTTGCCCTGGGTGGCGTAGTAGGCGGCCATCTCAACCACCACAACAATGGCGGTGACGGCGTCCTTGTCCCGGACATAGTCGCCGAACATGTAGCCGCAGGACTCCTCGAAGGAGTAAATGACCTTGCCCTCGCCGGACTTCTCCAGCTTGTCCTTCTTCTCGCCCAGGAACTTGAAGCCGGTGAAGGTGCGGGCGCACTTGACGCCGTTGGCCTCGGCCACCTTGTCCGCCATAAGGGAGGAGACGATGGTGGTGTTGGTGTAGGTGTTCTCGGGCAGAATGCCGGCGCGCTTGCGGGCCTGAATGGCGTAGTCCTCCAGCAGGATGCCGGTCTGGTTGCCGGAGAGGACGACGTAATCGCCGGCGGAATTCTTGACCATAACGCCAACACGGTCAGCGTCGGGGTCAGAGCCGACGATCAGATCGCAGCCGTGCTCCTTGGCCAGATCCACAGCCAGATAGAAGCCCTCGGGATTCTCGGGGTTGGGGCTCTTGACGGTGGGGAAGTCGCCGTCAATGACCATCTGCTCGGGCACACAGTAGACATTCTTCATGCCCAGACGCTTCAGTGCCTCAGGGATCAGCTTGTGACCGGCACCGTGGAAGGGGGTGTAGACAATGCCGAAGGTGTCAGCGATCTTGGCTACGGATGCCCGGTCAATGACCTGGCCCATGACCTGCTCCAAAAATGCCTCGTCGGTCTCGGCGCCCAGAATAGTGACCAGGCCCTTTGCCTTGGCCTCTTCCAGATCCATGGTCTTCACGTCGTCAAAGATGTCCAGCTCCCGCATCTTGGCGGCCACCACATCGGCATGGACAGGGGGCAGCTGAGCGCCGTCGCTCCAGTAGACCTTGTAGCCGTTATACTCTCTGGGATTGTGGGATGCGGTGACGTTGATACCGGCCTGCGCGCCGTAGTAACGGACGGCGAAAGACACCTCGGGGGTGGGGCGCAACTCGTCAAACAGCTTGACCTTGATGCCGTTGGCGGCCAGAATGGCGGCGGCAGTCTCCGCAAATTCCTGAGAGTGGTTGCGGCAGTCGCAGATGACCACGACGCCCTTTTCGCAGGCCTCCGGGCCCTCCGCTTTGACCACTTCGGCAAAGGCCTGAGTGGCATGGGCCACCACGTGGCGGTTCATCTGGTGAAGACCGACGCACATGGTACCCCGGAGACCGGCGGTGCCGAACTCCAGAGGGCCAAAGAAGCGGCTCTCGATCTCCTTTTCGTCATTCTTGATAGACTCCAGCTCAGCCTTCTCCTCGGCGGACAGGGCAGGACTCGACAGCCATTTTTCATATGTTTCCTTGTAAGCCATGGGAACACCTCCAACTTTCTGTAGGATACCCTATTATACTTCAAATGCCAACCTTTGTCTAGTACAGGCAGCAGCATCACAGCTGCAGTTGGTGCTGGAAAAACGACTATTTGTGATATTTGGTCCCGGCATTGATCTGAAATCCCCGGTAGATCTGCTCCAAAACCATGATTCTGGCCAGATGGTGTGGGAAGGTCATGGAGGACATGGAGAGCTTGAAAACGCCCTTTTTCTTTACGATGTCATGGAGCCCGAAGGAACCGCCAATGACAAAGACCAGAGCGCTCTGCCCCTGTACCGCCCATTTCTCCATCTGTCTCGCCAGCTCCGGACTGGACAGCGTCTTTCCCTCTACGCACAGAGGAATAAGGGCAGCCCCTTTGGGCACCTTGTCCAAAATGAGCTGCGCCTCCTGACGGAGGGCCTGCTCGATCTGGGCCTCGGATGGCCGGTCAGGCAGCCGGGTCTCCGGCAGCTCCGCCAGCGTCAGCTTGCAAAAAGGGGAGAGCCGCTTTTGATACTCCTCCGCCGCAGCCAGATAGAACTTCTCTTTCAATTTGCCCACACAGATGAGAGATACGTTCAGCATCCTGATCTCCTCCTACACGGTGTATGTATCGCTCAGATCGTCCCGGGGGGCCACTTCCAGCCGCACTTCGCCGCATCCGGCGGCAGCCAGGGCATGGGAGACCACCTGATACGCCCGCTCCGGGGAGTTGTTCTCCGCACTCAGATGTCCAAGCACTAACAGCTTCGTCCCGGAGCGCGCCAGCTGCACGGCCAGATCTCCGCAGACCTCGTTGGACAGATGGCCGTAGTTGCCCAAGATCCGCTGCTGGAGCGGAAAGGGATAGGGGCCGTTTACCAGCCAGTCCGGGTCGTGGTTTGCCTCAATGACAGCGGCGTCCACGCCGGCCATGATCTCTGCAATCCGGGGCGGCACATGGCCAAGGTCTGTGACGATGGCAAACCGGCGTCCCTCGGCAGAAAAGTGATACCCCATGCTGCCCGGTGCGTCGTGGGGAGTAGGGAAGGGGAGGACGGAGATGCCGCAGATCTCTACCGGCTCCTCCGGGTGGAGGATGCGCAATTGTCCCGGATCCAGTGTCTCCACCCTTCGAAGCAGCTCCGCTCCCGTGATCTCCGAAGCGTAGACCGGGATGTCACGGTTTTTCAGCAGCACTTTCAGCCCGCAGATGTGGTCCGAGTGGGTGTGGGTGATCAAAATGCCGTCTAGCTGACTGGGGGACTTCCCGAGCAACGCCAACCGGCTCGTCAGCTTTCGACAGGAGATGCCGGCGTCCACCAGCAGCGAGACACCGCTGCTGCAGATCAGCGTGCTGTTGCCGGAGGAGCCGCTGGCCAGAGTGTAAAATTCCACGTTTGTTCGCTCTCTTTCCAAAAAACAGCGGCAGCAGAGTGTTCTGTTGCCGCTGTATCATGTGTGATTCGATGGAGGTCAGACAGCCTCGATCTTGTGCTGAGCCTCTTCGTCTTCGTCCTCTACCAGGCAAATATCGGCGCCCACGCCCCGAAGCTTTTCCACCAGGTTTTCGTAGCCCCGCTCAATATAGTGGATGCATCCGATGTCGGTAGTGCCCTCGGCAGCCAGACCGGCAATGACCATGGCAGCACCTGCCCGAAGGTCGCAGGCCATCAGCGGAGCGCCGCTGAGCTTGCTGACACCCTCGATGACGGCAATCTTGCCGTCCACTTGGATCTGAGCGCCCATGCGGCGGAACTCAGCCACATAGCGGTAGCGGTTCTCCCAGATGCCCTCAGTGACCACGCTGGTTCCCTCCGCAATCGTAAGGCAGGCGGAGATCTGAGGCTGCATGTCGGTGGGAAAGCCGGGATAGGGCATGGTCTTCACGTTCACCCGCTTGAGGGGGCCGCTGCGGCTGATACGGACGCAGTCGCCGATCTCCTCCACCTTGGCGCCCATCTCTACCAGCTTGGCGGAAATGCAGTCCAGATGCTTGGGGATGACGTTCTTGATGAGCACATCACCGCCGGTGGCAGTGACGGCAGCCATATAGGTGCCGGCCTCGATCTGGTCAGGAATGATAGAGTAGGCGCCGCCGTGAAGCTGGCCGACGCCCCGGATGCGGATGACGTCAGTGCCTGCGCCCATGATGTCGGCGCCCATAGAGTTAAGGAAGTTGGCCAGGTCCACAATGTGAGGCTCCTTGGCGGCGTTCTCAATGATGGTCAGGCCGGTAGAGCGTGCGGCAGCCATCATGGTGTTCATGGTAGCGCCCACAGAGGCCTGATCCATATAAATAGTAGCGCCGTGAAGCCCGGTCTTGGGAGCGGTGGCGTGGACATAGCCGGAGACCACATCCACTCTGGCACCCAACTTCTCGAAGCTCTTGACGTGCAGGTCGATGGGACGGGTGCCCAAATCGCAGCCGCCGGGCATGGAGACCACTGCCTGACCAAACCGACCCAGCAATGCGCCGATCAGGTAGTAGGAGGCCCGCATCTTCCGGGATAACTCGTCAGGAACATGGCAGCTGGTGATGTGCCGGCTGTCGATCTGAACGGTATTCTTGTTCAACAGACGCACATCGGCACCCAGCTCTTCCAAAATACGGAGGATGAGGGTGACGTCGCTGATCTGGGGGACGTTTTCGATTCGGCACACGCCGTCTACCAGCAGAGCGGCGGGAATAATAGCGACAGCCGCATTCTTGGCGCCGCTGATCTCAATCTCTCCAAAAAGGGGCTTGCCCCCGTTGATGACATATTTCTGCAAAGGTGACACCTTCTTTGGTCAAATTCAAGCTGCCCGGCGGGCAGAGTAGGGAAGCGGGAGGGACTGCAACCGAATCCAGCGGGAATCCCGTCACCGATAATCACAATGTTATGTCTCTTATGAGACGCATACAGTATACCACCGGTTTAACATAAAATCAAAGGCGAAAACGGCGCCAGACCCGCCCTCAACCCCAGAATCTGTCTCCTGACTGTAACCAAAATCGACAATATAAAACAATAAAATTTCTAATTTGTAATTTTTGTAACTTTTATTTTGTTTTTCGTCAAAACGTAGAAAATGAAAAAACAGGGCTTAGACCTAAAGCTGCTCCGTGAGAGGTTTACCCTCTTGACAGGCGTGGTATAATAATATGATGCTGACGCAGAGGAGGGAGAGCGATTTGGCCATTCAGCGGGGCGTGAAGTCCATTGCCGCAAACCGCAAGGCGTTTCATGACTACTATATTGAGGACCGGTACGAGGCGGGTATTGCCCTCTGCGGCACTGAGGTAAAGAGCCTCCGTGCAGGAAAGGTCAACCTGAAGGACTCCTTCTGCCAGGTGAAAAACGGCGAGCTGTTTCTCTATGCCATGCATATCTCCCCTTATGAAAAGGGCAACATCTTCAACCGGGATCCGCTCCGGGACCGGAAGCTGCTGATGCACAAGCGGGAGATCCGCCGCATCCAGGCGAAGATCCAGCAGGACGGCTACGCCCTGATTCCGCTCTCTCTTTATTTAAAGGATTCCAAGGTCAAGGTAGAGTTGGGTCTTGCCAAGGGCAAGAAGCTCTATGACAAGCGTGCCTCTGCGGCGGAGCGGTCTGCCAAGCGCGAGATGGACCGGGCCATGAAGTCTCAGGGCCGCAGCTACTGATGCGTTACATTATAAAGGAGGAACTTCCAATGGCACAAAATCCCCAGGTCACCATCGTCATGGCTGATGGCGGCAAGATGGTGGCAGAGCTCTATCCAGAGGTCGCCCCCAACACAGTGAATAACTTTTTGGCGCTGGCCGGCTCCGGCTTTTATGACGGCCTGATTTTCCACAGGGTCATTCCCGGCTTTATGATTCAGGGCGGCGATCCTATGGGCGCAGGCTACGGCGGTCCCGGCTACAGCATCAAGGGTGAGTTTGCCTCCAACGGTTTTGCCAATGATCTGATCCATAGCCGGGGCGTCCTCTCTATGGCCCGCTCCATGGATCCGGATTCCGCCGGCAGCCAGTTCTTCATCATGGTGGACGATGCTCCTCATCTGGACGGGGAGTATGCCGCCTTTGGCAAGATCATCGAGGGTATGGAGGTGGCCGACAGAATTGTCTCGGCTAAGCGGGACTGGAACGACCGCCCCCGGCAGGAGCAGAAGATCAAAAGCATGACGGTGGATACCTTCGGTGTGGAGTATCCCGCACCGGAAAAGGTGTAAGTGTTCCGCCCCATCCCGGCTCAGTTTACCCATCTCCCGGAGCGGTATTCCCGCTCCGGGGGTCATACGGGGGCGTACTGGTTTCGACGGGGATAGTGAAGCAGGATTAGCGAGCGGCGGCGCCTGACCGCCATAAAACGGGCAATTATAAATCAAATAACAACGACAATTACGTTGCTGTCGCTGCCTGATTAGGCGCGACCGTCCCGACCGGAAGGGCCACGAGCCGGCTTCGGGGCGTGACTTGAGTGGCGAACGTGCGTACGGTAAGCTTTGCCCGTGCCATGCATGATGAAGCTACTGATTGCTGTAGTGTGACGGCTCACGCCAGCATGAGGGAATGTAAATAACCGTCTGCGCTCGGAGAAGGTCTTGTGAATCTGTTTTCGGACGCGGGTTCGATTCCCGCCGCCTCCACCAAAAATGCCTTACTCGAACTATTAGACTTAAAAAAATTTGAGTCATTCGAGTAAGTTGAAATATTGGATGGATTGTCCACGTCAGAAAGGCCACATTCAAGAAATTCTTGGATGTGGCCTTTCGCTTTTTCTAAACTGGTACTTGCTCTGTTAGTATTTGTGTTCCTGTTGATTTGCGCGATATCTTCCTTGATGGGTTCTATCATTTTATCGAAAGGTGGCCTGAATGAGATCTCTATATCTAGATCGATCTCGTCGTTGTTTATTATATATATCTTATTGAAAATTGCCTGATTCATGAGTTTTTTGACCGTGTCGTTAGCATTGCGGTATGCATCTCCGCAATTCTCCACGATATCAAGAGTTAGCCTGAGGTTGTTTTTGACCTGCTCAAATGTCATGTCGTGCATTTTTAGTTCATGCTCAATGGCGGCGAGTTCTTTGGCGATTTTCTGCTGTTCTGATTTAAGAAGATCAAGAGGAATCGCATCGCTATAATGAGCTTCAAGCAATTTCTTTCGCTTATTTTCTAGCTTGGCCTTTTGGGTGTCGTATTGTTTCTCCACCTCCATCAGCCGGTCGTTCATGCTGCTCATTGTCACCGAGTCGGCCAGGTTGTGGGCAGCGGTCAGGTAGCTGATCGCCTTTTCCAGGTTGTGGTCATGGCGGGCCATGTCGGC
>OMVL01000008.1 GCA_900314485.1 uncultured Eubacteriales bacterium | reverse complement strand
CCTAATTATACGCCGGCAGCCGACTCTTGAACAGAGCCGGCTGTCGTTAGTTTCTGTCATATGAACTTTGGGGCTGCCTCGTTTTAGTGAGACAGCCCCATCTTCTTTTTGCCCCCTTGTCCACATAGACTGGTGTAAGCATTTTTCTAGGGGGACAATGATATGAACGACCGGCAGAACTCACTCACCCGCTCCACCCTGCTGCTGACGGCGGTAGGACTGGTAGCCCAGCTCCTGGCCTTTTTCTATCGGGTGTGTCTCTCCCGTCTGGTGGGTGCGGAGACCATGGGCCTGTACCAACTCATTATGCCGGTCTACTCCATCTTTCTCTCCATCGCCGTCACCGGGCTGACGGTGGCCATCTCCTCTCTGACGGCCAGTTATGATGCGCTGGGACAGCATGCCGCCGTCCGGCGCATCCTCACCCTGGGCTTTCGGGGGCTGGTCCTGCTATGGATGCCCATTGCCATGGCAGTGGTACTGTTCAGCGGGCCCATTGCCTCTCTGCTCCTGGGGGACGAGCGGACCCGGCTGGGGCTGATGCTCCTCCTCCCCGTGCTGCTGCTCACCGGGGTGGAGAATCTGACCAAGCACCACTTCTACGGTATGGGAGAGGTCCGGCTGCCGGCGGCGGTGGAGCTGGGCGAGCAGTTTGTCCGCACTGCCGCTGTGCTGGGACTGGTGTGGTTTTTTCTCCCGGAGGACCCCTCCGTCACGGTGGCGCTCATTGTTTTGGGCATGCTGATCAGCGAGGTGTTTTCCTCCTCCTCTCTGACGCTGCTGAGAAAGCGGCGGGAGCGGGGGCGCACCTATGGCCGGGAGGAGAGGCCTGTCACCGGACTTGCCAGCCAGATGGCCCGGGTAGCTATTCCTGTGGCAGCCACCGCCCTGTTAGGCAACCTGATGGCCTCCGCCAACTCCATCCTTATCCCCCGGAAGCTGATGGCTGTGGGACTGACAGAGTCAGAGGCCATGAGCCAGTTCGGCGTGGTATTTGGCATGACAGTGCCGCTGCTCAATCTCCCCTCTGCTTTCATCGGGGCGCTCTGTCTCGCCATCGTCCCCCGGCTCAGCCAGTGTCAGGCAAAAAAGCGGGAGCGGGAGTGCCGGGAGAAGATCTCCAAGGCCATCCTGGCGGCATCTGTCATCGTCCTGCCCGCCACCGCATTCCTGGTGACCTTGGGGCCGGATCTGGGTGAACTGCTGTTTCAAAATGAGACGGTGGGCGACCATCTGCTGCCCCTTGCCGTGGGCGTGGTGCTGGGGAGCTATGAGTCTGTGCTGGCTTCGGTGCTCAACGGCATCGGCAAGCAGATCTGGTCGGCGGCGGTCAGCCTGCTCTGCGGCGCCTTGCAGCTGGTCTTTACCGTCACCGGCCGGGGCCTGGATGGATTTCTCATCGGTCTGATCGTGACCTCAGCTCTGGGGGTATTGCTGCGTTATCTGCTCATCGCCCGCCGGACGGGACTGCGGCTCAATTTCTTCCAGGCCTTTTCCGCCCCGGCTCTGGGCGCCCTCCTCTCCGGGCTTTGCGTACACCTGCTGTACATGGCCATGGGACAGCAAAACAGCCCCATGGCAGTGACCCTCTTCTGCTGCACTGCCATAGGGCTGTTTCTCTATTTGGTGACGCTGTGGATGATGGATGTCCATCCCCTGCAGCTGTTTCATCTCACTCGCCGCCGAGTTTCTCGGTCAGCTCGCTCCACCACTCGGCGCACTGAAAACGGATGACATACTCCGGACTGTCCTGGGTGATGAGGCGCAGCTCCTCCTCCCCCAGGCCCAGAGAGGCAGGCTCGCTCTCCTCTACCCCTACGGAGCAGAGGGGCGGATAGACCACGCACCACCAGTTATGGCCCTCCGCCGCTCCGATCTCCACCCGAAGGGCCCGATATTCCCCGGCGGGGATGGCAAAATCGGTGTACGCCCGGGTGGGAAAATAGCAGGTGGTCAGCTCGGACCGGACGGTATAGGGATAGCCCTCCCTGTCCACCACTGCCTGTCCGGCGGCGCTGATCTGGGCCAGATGGTCTTGCAAAATCCGCTCCGCCTCCTGCCGGTCGGTGATACCGGAAAGCCACGGCTCGGCTTCTGCCAGCACGGCGTCCCGCACCTCCAGCTTGAGGGCCTGATCCTCATCGCTGTCCGAGTTTGCCAGCACATGGAGCCGGAGCACCTGATCCGCCAGCTGCCGCTGGTCGTGCCCTCCCACAGAAAGGCAGAGCAGGAACACTGCCATGACGATCATCAGTATCAATTCCCAGGGCCGCAGCCTGGTATCCCATCTGTTCATAAAATAACACCGTCCTCTGAAAGCAGATCTTCTACCCTCAGTATGGACGGTGTTTTTCCATTTCAAACAGGAACAGTCACAAAGGTGTCGGCGTAGTTCTGTCTCAGCTCATTCGCTGCCGCCTGTGCCGTTTCTTGCTCCCGGAAAATGCCAAAGACGGTTGGCCCGCTGCCGGACATACAGGCGCCCAGAGCGCCCCGCTGGATCATGACGTTTTTGATCTCCTCAACCGTCTGGAGACGCTTGGGCTGGAGCGCCTGCTCAAAGACGTTGAACATCCGCATAGCGACCCCGTGGAGATCCTTTCGTTCCAGCGCCTCCATCAGTCCCTGCGTATCCGGCCGGCAGCGAAGCCTGACGCTGTCAATGGCGTGAAACAGCTCCGGGGTGGAGATTGGAAACGGCGGTTTGCACAGGAGGATATGGCATGGCTCCAAAGGGGTCAGCGGGGTCAGAACTTCGCCTCTGCCCTCTGCCAGAGCGGTGCCGCCCAGCACGCAGTAAGGCACGTCTGAACCCACCTCTTCCCCGATTTTGGCCAATTCCGTCAGGGATAACCCGGTCTCCATCAGCTCATTCAGGCCCCGGAGGACGGCGGCGCCGTCGCTGCTCCCCCCCGCCGTTCCGGCGCAGACGGGAATGCGCTTATCAATCCGGATGGAGAGATGTTCCACGCTTTTTCCCGTATGCCGGGCAAAGGCCCGGGCGGCAATGACGGCAATGTTCTTCTCGTCCACCGGGAGAAAACCCAGGTTGGTGGAGAGGGTCAGCGTCTCCGCCTCATCCAGGGTCAGCGTCACCCTGTCGCACAGACTGACGGACTGCATAACCATTTTCAGGTCATGGTAGCCGCTCTCCTGTTTGCCCAGCACGTCCAGAGACAGGTTGATCTTGGCATAGGCCGGTACCGTCAGCGTTTTCATTTGATCCTCCGGGCTTCCAGATAAAACCGCTTGTCGTGGGCCTCTCCCATAGAGAAGGTCTTGCGGGGCAAAACGCCGTCAAAAATCACCGTCTGAAACAGCTCCCCCTTGCCCATGGGGTCCAGCAGGAATCCCATGTTGCCGGGCTTGCTGCCCAGCTCACGGGTGACGTCCTCTCCGTGGATGTAATCCACTGTGCCGCCCACCGTGGGAAGATACGCATCCAAGAACTTCTGAAGGGTGCCCACAGACAGCTGGCTGGGGGCGTCAGGGACGGTGACGACTCCCTCCTCCCCTTCCGTCACATAGCGGATGGTCTGGCCCTCACCCCGGCCCAGATGGGCGCCGGGGTAGTAGGCCAGCAGAGCGCCCAGCAGTTCCTTACCGTCCACATTGAAGCAGACACGGTGGATGGCCTCGAACTCCAGAGATTCATCGTGGAGGTTGCCCAGCTCCACCAGTGCATAGCGGGCCAGTGCCGCCTCCGGCGTCCCCTTCTTCTCCTCATAGGCCGCCTTAGCGGAGGCCAGAGAGTGGTTGCCGTCGCCAATGGCAAAGAGCAGCGGCGCTTTGCCGGGTGCCTGATACTTCTCCTCAAAGACGGCGGGATCGGCCAGGGCCGCCAGCTGGTCGGCCACAAGGGCAGTCTGCTCCTCTGTCATGCGGTAGCCAGTGATGTGGCCGCCCCGCTCCATCAGGTCAAAGTCATAGACCTGCTCCATCTCCCCGGTCTCCAGGGTCAGCGGCTCGATGATCTGACAGTCCGGGTCGTCCAGCAGCATAAGCACATGGGGAAGCTCCAGGGCGGCATTGCGGCGCACTGCCACACGGGGCGGGATGCGGGAGAGGACGGTACCCTCGGTGGCCCGAATGAGGGCGGAACTGCCGGGGGTATAGTCGTACTGCTCCAGATCCACCATGCCCACAAGGCCCCGGCGGAGGGTGCCGTTATCCAGCCAACGCTCCACGTAGACCAAACTGTCGCTCAGGGTGCGGAACCGGCCCTCAGCCAGATATTCCTCCATGGTGCGGTTGATCTCTTTGATCTTCTCCTCTTTGTCCGGCCGATTCAAATCGCTCTCGGGAAAGACCAGACGGAGGGTAGAGGGGGCGTCACCCACGTAGTTTGCCACCCGCTCCCAGTACTCCGGCTGGGAGGTATACTGGTCGCAGGCCACCACGCTCCACTTGGAGAGGTCGCAGTTTTGAGGGATCAGGATGTCTGCCGGGGCAAAGCCCAGCTGCTGAAACAGGGGATTCATGAGTAGTCTCCTTTATCTGTGCTTGATGAAATGCTCCAGCCGCTCCAGAGCGATGGCCAGTTCCTTCATAGAAGTAGCGTAGCAGCAGCGGATAAAGCCCTCGCCGCCGGGGCCGAAGGCAGAGCCGGGAATGGTGGCTACCTGCTCTGCCAGAAGGAACTTCTCGCAGAAGGTATCGGAATCCAGACCGGTGGAACGGATGCAGGGGAACATGTAGAAGGCGCCCTTCGGCTCAAAGCACTCCAGGCCGATGTCCCGGAAGCCCTGAAGCAGGAACTGGCGGCGGCCGTCATACTCCGCCTTCATGGTCTCAATGTCCTCGTCCCCGTACTTCACTGCCTCAATGGCGGCGTACTGGCTGGTAGTGGGGGCGGACATGATGCCGTACTGATGCAGCTTGATGATGCTGCCGATCAGCGCTCTGGGGGCGCAGAGATAGCCCATGCGCCAGCCTGTCATGGAATAGGATTTGGAAAAACCGTTGACCAGGAGCGTCCGCTCCCGCATGCCGGGAATATTGGCAATTGAGGTGTGATGCAGTCCGCCGTAGGTCAGCTCAGCGTAGATCTCGTCAGAGATGATCATAATGCCGGTGCCTTCCAACACCCCGGCAATGGCCTCCAGATCCGCCTTTTCCATAATGCCGCCGGTAGGGTTGCAGGGATAGGGCAGCACCAGGGCCTTGGTTTTGGGGGTGATGGCGGCCTTCAACTGCTCCGGGGTCAGGCGGAACTCATCCTCCGCCTTGGTCTCCACATAGACGGGCACGCCCATGGACATGGAGACCAGAGGGCCGTAGCAGACAAAGGAGGGCGTGGGGATAATGACCTCATCTCCCGGCTCCAGAATGCAGCGGAGGGCCAGGTCAATGCCCTCGCTGCCCCCCACAGTGACCAAAATCTCCCCCTGAGGATCATAGTGAAGGGCAAAGCGGCGCTCTAAGTAAGCGGCAATCTGCCGGCGCAGCTCAGAAAATCCGGCATTGGGCGAATAGCGGGTATGGCCCTTCTCCAGAGAGTAGATGCCTGCATCCCGGATGTGCCAGGGGGTGGGAAAATCCGGCTCGCCCACGCCCAGAGAGATGGCGTCCGGCATATCCTCCAAAAGGTCGAAGAATTTGCGGATGCCGGAGGGCGGGACAGCAGAGATGCGGCTGTTCAATATTTTGCTGTAGTCCATCATACGAACACAAACCCTTCTTCCTGCTCCTCCTTCTTCTTGAAGATGAGGTGGCTCTCCTTATACTTCTTAAGGATGAAGTGGGTGGCAGTGGATTTGACTGCGTCGATGGTGGACAGCTTCTGAGAGACGAAGCGGGCCACCTCCTGAAGGCTGCGTCCGGAGATAATGACCGTCATATCAAAATCGCCGCTCATGAGGTAGCAGGACTCCACCTCTTCATATTGGTAGATCCGCTCTGCCACCCGGTCAAAGCCGTCGTCCCGCTGGGGCTCTACCTTGACCTCAATGAGGGCGGTCACATCCTGGCGGTCGGTGGCATCCCAGTCGATGACAGCCTTGTAGCCCTGAATGATACCGGCCTTCTCATACTCCTGAATGGTCTCCTCTACACGGTCGGCAGAGGTGCCAACCATGGCGGCAAGCTGTTTCTTGGACAGGGTGCAGTCCCCCTCCAGCAGACGAAGCAAATTATAGTCCATATCTGTACCTCCTGTCAGATGTCGAAGCAAAGTCGGATTAGGATTATTATATCTCCTTCCCAATGCAAATACAAGGAAAAATAAAACCGGAGCCTCCCAAAATGAGAGACTCCGGAAGAATGATGTACGGCTGCTGCGCTCACACACGGCGTACCGCCAAAATGGGCTTGTAGTACACGGACATATAGCCGATGCCTCTGCCGGTGCCGATGGCGCTGAGCAGCAGGCCGTTGCCGGCGTAGAAGCCCACATGACCGGAATAGCAGACGATGTCGCCCACCTGCATATTCTCCACGCTCACCGCCTTACCGAAGCTGCGGAAGCTGCCGGAGGTCAGCCGGCCGGACATGAGTCCGTAGTGCCGCAGCACGGCGGAGACGAAGCCGGAGCAGTCCGCCCCTGTCTCTAGGCTGGTGCCGCCCCACACATAGGGCAGGACGCCCACATACCGAGAGGCATAGTTGACCAGCGTGGCGCCGCTGAAAGAGGCAGAGGGGTTCTTGCCCGTGTCGGCAGGCTGCACAGGCTCAGGATCCGGTTCCTTGGTGGCGGCAGGTTCCTCCACCGTAGCCGGTTCCTGGGTGGTGGCAGGCTCCTCAGCCGTAGTTGGCTCTTGAGCAGTGGAGGGTTCTTCGGCCGTGGTCGGCTCTTCGGCCGCAGCCGGCTCCTGGGTCGGTTCAGGCTCCTGTGCGTTCTGATTCTCTTCTTCCTGACGGCGGCGCTCCTCTTCCTCCTGCTGGCGGATGGCCGCCTGACGGGCGGCCTCCTCGGCAGCACGGCGCTCCTCTTCCTCCTTACGGCGCTGGGCCTCCAGGGCGAGACGGGCCTGCTCGGCGGCGTACTCCTCCTCAGCGGCGCTGATCTGGCCGGCCAGTTCCTCCTCACGGGTGGAGAGAGCCGTGATCTGTGCGGAATAGATCTCCTCGTTGTTCAAAATCTCCTGGAGGACCGCCTCTTCTTCCTGTGCGGTCTGCTCCAGTTCCGCCCGCTCGACCTCCATCTGGTCCCGGGCCTCCTGCTGTTCGGCCTGCTCCTCCTCCAGCTTCTGCTCGGCGGCGTCCACAGCAAGGCGGGCGGCCTCCAGGTTGTCAATCATGTCATTGTCGTACTTCATGACATCGTTGACAAAGTTGAAGCGGTCCAGCAGATCGGAGAAGCTGGAGGACTGGAATAAAATCTCCCAGTAAGAGACCTGGCCTTCCTCCTCCATGGCCCGGACCCGCTGCAAAAACTGCTGATAGTACAGGTCCTCGTCCGCCTGTGCCTGGGCCAGCTCGTCCTTGGTATCGGCGATCATCACATCATATTCGTCAATGATGTCCTGAGTGGTGTTGATCTGATCGGACAGCAGGCCGATCTCCTCTTCCAGCGCGTTGAGCGGCAATGCTCTGCTTCTGCTGTCTCAGAGCCTCGATGTCCTCTTTTGTGACAGCGTGGGAGAAGAGAAATACATTGGTCACTAAGGGAAGGAGCATCAGTACTGCCATGGCAAGGGCGAGGACAGCCACGACGATCCGCCGGGCGTCCCACTTGGTCTTTTGTTCTACTCGATTGGTTTTGGGTGCAGACATAATTGCTCCTCCTGTTGGGATTTTTCTGTAAAATAGCTATTTGTCAGATTCTGCGAACGGTATAGATGGGGCGATAGTAGACGGAGCAATAGCCGATGCCCTTGCCGGTCCCTCTGGCGCTGAGCAGCAGGCCGTTGCCGGCATAGAAGCCCACATGGTCATAGGGCGAGGTGCCGTCACTTCTGGAATAGACCACGATGTCTCCCACCTGCATGTTTTCCACGCTGACCTCCTTGCCGAAGGAGGCAAAACCGGCGGCAGTGATACGGCCGGACATGAGTCCGTAATGCCGCAGCACGGCGGAGACAAAGCCGGAGCAGTCCGCTCCTGTCTCAAGGCTGCTGCCGCCCCACACATAGGGAATGACGCCCACATACTGAGACGCAAAGTTCACAAGGGTTGCGCCGCTGAAGGAGGCAGAGGGATTTTTCCCTGTCTGGGCGGGCTTTTCCGGCTCCTGAGCCGGCTCCTCCGTGGGCGTCTCAGGCTGCTGGGACGGCTCCTGCTCAGCAGGAGTTTCAGGCTCCTCGGCAGGGGTTTCCGGCTGATTATTCTCCTCTTCCTGACGGCGGCGTTCTTCTTCCTCTTCCTGCTTGCGGATGGCGGCCTGCCGGGCGGCCTCCTCAGCGGCCCGGCGTTCCTCTTCCTCTTTGCGGCGCTGGGCCTCCAGGGCGAGACGGGCCTGCTCGGCGGCGTACTCCTCTTCAGCAGCGGTGATCTCGCCCATCAGCTCCTCTTCACGGGTGGAGAGGGCGGCAATCTGGTCAGAGTAAATTTCCTCGTTTGCCAAAATCTCCTGAAGGACGGCCTCTTCCTGCTGGGCAGTCTCCTCCAGCTCGGTACGCTCTGCCTCCAGCTGGTCACGGGCCTCCTGCTGTTCGGCCTGCTCCTCCTCCAGCTTCTGCTCGGCGGCGTCCACAGCAAGGCGGGCGGCGGCCAGGTTGTCCATCACGTTGTTGTCATACTTCATGACGTCGTTGACAAAGTTGAAGCGGTCCAGCAGTTCAGAGAAGTTTGAGGACTGGAACAGGATCTGCCAATAGGAGACCTGGCCCTCCTCCTCCATGGCCCGGACCCGCTGCAAAAACTGCTGATAGTACAGATCCTCGTCCGCCTGTGCCTGGGCCAGTTCGTCCTTGCTCTCGGCAATGAGCACGTCGTATTCGTCAATGATGTCCGGCAATGCTCTGCTTCTGCTGTCTCAGAGCCTCGATGTCCTCTTTTGTGACAGCGTGGGAGAAGAGAAATACATTGGTCACTAAGGGAAGGAGCATCAGAACTGCCATGGCAAAGGCGAGGACAGCCACGACAATCCGCCGGGCGTCCCATTTGGGCTTTCCCTCTCCTCCATTGATTTTTTGTCCGGCCATATGTACCCTCCTGCTCAGACTCTCAGGAATTTCCGAATGGTGATCAAGCTGCCCAAAACGCCTACAATGAGGCCGATGCCGCCAAAGACGGCCAACAGGGGCAGGGCCAGCTGGTCAAAATGAATGATGTTGATCAGCTGCACGTGGCTGTACACATTGATGGCCTTCATGAGCAGCTCATAGATGCCCCACTGGACCAGGGTAGCCAGAATGGCGCTGCCCAGGCCGAGAATGATGCCCTCTACCACGAAGGGCCAGCGGACAAAGGCATTGGTTGCGCCCACCATCTTCATAATGGCAATCTCTCCCTCACGTCCGGAGGTGGCCAGCTTGATGGCGTTGGAGATGATAAAGAAGGAGACGACCACCAGCACCACCACCAGAATGAGGGCGATGATGATCGTGACGTTTCGCAGCGTGACAAAGCCGTTTGCCACATCCAATGCGGCGGAAATCTTGGCAATGCCCTCCACATTCCGAACCTCTGCAATGGTATCCGGGAGCTGAGAAATATCCTTCACCTGAATGCTGAACCGTCCCCGGAAAATCGAGGCCGGCAGATCGGCGTAGAGGTCATCATCCTCCAGACCGCTCACATAGTCGGCCCGGGCCTCTTCCCGGGTAATATACCGATAGGAGGCCACGTTTTCAATGGCGCCGATCTGTTCGCCCAAAAGGGCGCCCTCTTCGTCGGAATAGGCCTCATCCACATAGGCAAGGAATTCGTTCTCCGCCATCAGGGCATCCAGATTGTGTTCCAGATTCAAAGCCAGAAGGACAAAGCTGCCCATGATGACCAGACAGGATGCCATGATCGTAATGGCGGCAAAGGTCATAAATCCATGGCTGCCTGCCCCATGAAAACCCTCTTTGATGTAATATCCTAAATTAAATCGTCTCATAATCGTACAAACCATTCTCCATATCACTGGTGACCAGACCGCTGTCAATGCTGATGACCCGCTTGTTAAAGCAGTTGACCAAATCCCGCTCGTGAGTGACCACCAGCATGGTGGTGCCCAGCTGATTGATCTTCTCCAACAGGCACATCAGCTCATAGGACCGCTCCGGGTCCAGATTGCCGGTGGGCTCATCAGCGATGATGGTCTTGGGGTTGTTCACAAGGGCACGGGCAATGGCCACACGCTGCTGCTCGCCGCCGGAGATCTCGTTGGGATAGCAGTCCGCCTTCTCCGACAGGCCCACCAGATCAAGCACATAGGGGATGCGCTCCTTGATGACCTTATTGGGGCTTCCTACCACCCGCATGGCAAACTCCAGATTGCCCCGGACCGTCCGGTTTTCAATCAGCCGGAAATCCTGGAACACAATGCCCAAGGTGCGGCGGAGATAGGGCACCTTCCGCTTTTTCAGCTTGGCCAGGTCGAAATCGCCCACCAAAATGCCGCCGGAGGTCATACGTTCCTCCGCCGTGATCAGCTTGATAATGGTAGATTTGCCCGAACCGGAGGGGCCCACCAGAAAGACAAATTCCCCGTCTTCAATGACAAAGGAGATGTCATGCAGAGCGTGGGTCAGGTTGCTCTCGTATATCTTTTTTACATGGTTAAACTGGATCATAATCTTTTCCCAACCATTCCTTGCGTGCGCTTGATTTTTGGCATATTTTATTATATCTCCTCTTGTAACTTATGTCAATCTCTGTTCATAGAATATTAAGAACCAAAGAGAAAAGTCTCCGCTTTTGTCGCAAGCGGAGACCTTTCTGTAATCAAAACTGTTTACAAAAATTTACATTTCAAGATTTGATGCCCCGGGAGCGAAGATACTGCTTGACCATGAGGGCCACCTTGAAGGTGATGGCGTCGTCAAACTCCCGCAGATCCAGTCCGGTGAGCTTTTTGATCTTCTCCAGACGATAGACCAGCGTATTCCGGTGAACGAAGAGTTTTCGTGCCGTTTCGGACACATTCAGATTGTTTTCAAAGAACTTATTGATGGTAAACAGGGTCTCCTGGTCCAGTGCGTCAATGGGGTTTTTCTTAAAGACTTCCTCCAGGAACATCTCGCACAGGGTGGTGGGCAGTTGGTAGATCAGCCGGCCGATGCCCAGGTTGTCGTAGTTGACGATGGAGCGCTCGGTATCAAAAACCTTACCCACGTCAATGGCCATCTGAGCCTCCTTATAGGCCCGGGCCAGGTCCCGGATATGGCCGACGACAGTGCCGATGCCGATGACCACCTTTACCTTCAGCTCGCTCTCCATGGCGTTGGAGATCTGCTTTGCCATATGGATCAGTTCTTTGCCGGTGGTGCTCTCCTGGACCTGTTTGATGAGGACCACGTCGGTATCGTTGATGGAGACCACAAAGTCGCTCTGTCGGTCAGGGAAGATGGACTGTACGGTATCCACCACTGCCAGATCCGTTGCTCCCACCTGCCGGAGCAGGAACACTGCCCGATATGCCTCGGTGGCAAAATGCAGTTCCTTTGCCCGGACATAAATGTCGCCCAACATGATATTGTCGGAGATGATGTTCTTGACAAAGGTGGCCTTGTCGTGCTTTTCCTCATAATAGGCCTTGGCGCCGTTGAGGGCAACCGCCGCCATGGAGCAGATCAGCTTTGCCTGCTCGTCCTCGCCGGTGACAAAGACAGCGTAGTCAAACTGGGCGCTCCAGCCGCTGAGGGGCTTGAACGTCTTGCCGGCGGCCACTGCCACTTCATCTCTGGCGCCGTTAATGGTCTGCACAACTCCGGACCAGTTCTCCCCAATACAGGGCAGATCATTGCAGGCAATGACGATACCGTCTTCGTCAATGACGCCAATGACCCGGTCTGTACTCTCCTTCATCTGAAGGACAACACTTTGGAACATACGGTTGGACATAGGTTTCCTCTCTTTCCTGGAGTTGCTCCATCAACGTTCACACTTTTTTGATTTTGGCTTTTGCAATTACATTTATTATACCGTTTCGATCAGGAAATTTCAATAGGACAATAGAATTATTTTGTACACTTCGACGAATGCTGTCAAATCAGCCCGGCGGCCTGACGAAGCGCTGCAATTTCCTTCTCTGTCAGCGGCCGGACCCGGCCCTCCTCCAGCGTTTCATCCAGTTTCAGCGGCCCCATGGACACACGCTTCAGCGCCTTCACCGGAAGGCCTCGGCCGGCCAGCATCCGCTTGACCTGGTGAAATTTTCCTTCCCGGACCGTCACCCGGCAAAGTCCGGGCCGGGGCAGTTCCAGCCGGGCGGGAAGGCATTTCGTGCCGTCTCCCAGCACAATGCCCCGGGCAAAGGCGGCGCAGTCCTCCTCTGTCCCGGCGCCGTCCACCCACGCCAGATATACCTTGTCCACATGGCGCCGTGGGGACAGCAGTCCGTGGGCAAGCGCACCGTCGTCCGTGATCAGCAGCAGGCCGGTGGTATCCTTGTCCAACCGCCCCACCGGGGCTAGTCCTGCCTTTCTCAACTCCGCCGGGATCAGATCCATAACGGTAGGAGCACAGGCGTCCTCAGTGGCGGTGAGATAGCCGGCAGGCTTGTTGAGCAAAAGGTAGCGATATGCTGTCCAGCCCAGAGGCACACCGTCAACGGCAATTGCAGCAGTGTCCGGGTCCGCCTTTTCCTCCGGCTGGCGGAGGACGACCCCGTCTACGGTTACACTGCCGCCCCGAATCAGATCTCTGGCCTCCTTCCGGGACCAGCGACCGGTATCCGAGAGCAGCTTGTCCAGACGCAGCTTCTTTCCCATGTTCTCCCCTCCTGCCAGGATTCGTTTGCATTAGTATAGCATACTTTCCCCCGTCGTGGCATAGATTTGTCCATCTCAACTGAAAGGACTGGTCTGCCATGATCGTTTGTGCCAAGCTGCGCTGGAAGGAGGTCTCCGCCTTTCTGACGCTCACTGCCGCCTTTCTCCTCTGTCTGTGGGGCGGACAGGCAGATCAGGTCTCCGCCGCCTCAGCCGACCTTCCCCCCTCTGTCCAACCTGCCGACTATCTGAGCCAGCTGGGCTGGGAGGTATCCGGAGAACCCACTGTGGATCAGGTGCGTCTGCCGGAATCCTTTGGAGCGGAGTATGAGGAGTATCTCGCCATTCAGGTGCAGGCAGGGTTTGACCTTGCCGCCCATGCGGGAGAGACCGTCACCCGATACAGCTACCCCCTTTCCAACTATCCCACCGGCGAGGAGGGGATATTAGCGGATCTGCTGGTGCTGGACGGCGAGATCGTGGGGGGTGAGCTGCGTTCGCCCCGGCTGGACGGGTTTATGCGGGCACTGGTGAGCCGGGAGAAACTGCTGTAAGAGAAACGAGCCGCCCGTTCAGGGTGACTCGTTTGTCATTTTTCTAGCACTTATCTAGCACAGCAATTTTTATTCCTCTAAAAGTTGCGAAAAAGCCTTGAACCGTTCAGATTCAAGGCTTTTAACCATACGGCAGAAGGGACTCGAACCCCCGACCTTTTGATTCGTAGTCAAACACTCTATCCAACTGAGCTACTGCCGCATACCGCAGCGATCTCTCGCTGACAGCTAAAATATGATACCACAGTCGCTCACGGATTGCAAGCATTTTTTTCGGCTTCATCGCAAATTTTTTCAAGCGCCGCCAAAATATCCGGACAGACGGAAAAATCCCCCGTCGCTGCCAACAGGCTTCCCGGTGCGGCATAGCCCGCTCCTGCAATCTTTAGCATGGGGGCGTCATTCAGATTGTCTCCGAAGGAGAGGACCTCCTCTGTTGAAATGCCCACCAGCCCGCAGGCCGCCCGGAGTCCCTTGCCCTTGTCCGCCACGTTGAAGTCCACCCACAGCTCTCCGGAGCGGACGACCGTGACCTGACTGCCCCACTGCGCCTGACCCCAGGTCAAGAGATCCTCTACACCGCCCTCCGGCAGATAGCAGGCCACCTTGATGACCTGGCCGGTGAGCTGTGAAAGGTCGTCGATCTCGGCAAAGTGGTATTTGCGGCGTTTCAGCTGGGCCGCCATGGCTCCTTTGGAGCGATAGACCCAACACTCCTCTGCCGTCTCCAAAATGACCTCGCAGCCAGGCCATTTCTCCGCCTGACGGGCGATCTCCAGCGCAGCCTCCTGGGGCATGGGGTCGGTGAACAGGCACTTCCCCTCCCGAAAAATGCAGCCGCCGTTGAGAGCGGCGATCAGGGGCGGCTGCTCCAGAGGGTCGAATACCCGGCGGAGGCTCTCGTACTGCCGGCCGCTGGCCACAGCGAAGGGGATGCCCGCACGCTGAAGACGGTCAACGACCTTCACCAGCTTTTCCGGCAGGCTCCCCTCCCCTTCCGGGACCAAGGTGCCGTCCAGATCGGACAGGATCAGTTTTGGCAGCTTCATAGCGTTACACCTCAAAGGGGGGCATCTCCACATCCTCTGCGGCCATGGCCTCCCGGTCAGATTCCTCGCTCATGGCCTTCGCCTGATCCAGCTCGGTCAGGCTGCCGCCACGCATCTTCATCTCGGTCCACTGCTCCTTGGTGATGAGCACCTTCCGGGGCTTGCTGCCCTCAAAGGGGCCGACCACCCCGATCTCCTCCATCTGGTCAACCAGACGGGCGGCACGGGAGTAACCCAGCTTCAGCTTGCGCTGAAGCGAGGAGACTGAGGCCATGCCGGTCTCTACCACCACATCAATGGCGGCGTTCATCATGGGGTCGCCATCGTCGGGAGTGGGCGCTCCGGGATCCGGGGCGGGAACGGCGCTGTCCGCAGCGGCGGCAGAGCCTCCGCCCTTTTTGCCGGTCTTGCCGGTATTCTCGGCATTCTGCTCCACCTGCTCCAGAACGGTGTCGTCATAGTTGCTCTCCGAATTAGACTTGACAAAGCTGACCACAGCGGCCACCTCCTCGTCGGAGATAAAGCAGCCCTGGACACGGGTGGGCTTGTTGGCGCCCACCGGATTATAGAGCATATCGCCGTGGCCCAGCAGCTTTTCCGCACCCTGCACGTCCAGAATGATGCGGGACTCCATACCGGAGGAGACGGTCAATGCAATCCGGGAGGGGATATTGGCCTTCATCAGTCCTGTGATGACATCCGCCGAGGGACGTTGGGTGGCAATAATCAGGTGCATGCCCGATGCACGGCCCATCTGGGCCAGACGGCAGATGGACTCCTCCACCTCTTTGGACGCCACCAGCATCAGGTCGGCCAGCTCGTCGATAATGACCACAATGCGTGGCATGGGCTTCTCATCAGTGTCAGGGTCTGCCTTTACTGCCTGATTATAGCCCTCCAGGTCACGGACGTGGCGCTCGGCAAAGAGCCGGTAGCGCTTGAGCATCTCCGTCACCGCCCACTGGAGAGCGCCGGCAGCCTTTTTCGGGTCTGTGACCACGGGGATGAGCAGATGGGGAATGCCATTGTAGCCCTCAAATTCGACGATTTTCGGGTCGATCATAATCAGCCGCACCTGCTCCGGGCTGGAGCGGTAGAGGAGCGAGATAACAATGGAGTTGGTACAGACCGACTTACCTGAGCCGGTAGTACCGGCGATGAGCATATGGGGCAGCTTTGCGATATTGCCCACCACAATGCCGCCGGAGATGTCCTTGCCCAGGGCAAAGGCCACATTCGACTTGTGGCTGCGAAACTCGTCGCTGGCGATGACGTCCCGGATGGGTACCGGGGTGGCCTTGCGGTTGGGAATCTCCACACCCACCACCTGGCTCTTGCCGGGAATGGGGGCGATACGGACCTTTTCCACGCCCAGAGTGACAGTGATGTCGTCCGCCATACCGGTGACTCGGCTGAGCTTGACGCCCCGGCCCAGCTCCAGCTCGTACTGGGTCACTGTGGGACCCCGGATCTCGCCAACGACATGGGCGTCGATGCCGAAGGCCTCAAAGGTGTCGTCCAGGCGGGCACGGACCTCGGCGATCTCGTTCCGGGCGTCCTCCCTGCCCTTGCCGGCGGCAGTGAGCAGCTCGACAGGGGGATGGACGTATTCCGCCACCTGCTGGAGATTCTCCTCCAGCTCCTGAGCCACTTCAGCAGAGGCGATCTTCTGCTCGCGCCGCTGGCGCTCGTTGATCTTTCTCTGGTCCTCCAGAGGAGGCAGCCCCACGTCCGCCGGGGTCTCCGACGGCACCTCCGGGGCGGGCACCGCAGACGGCTTGGGAGCGTAGTCCGCCCCCGGCTCCTCCACTGCCGGCTCCTTGGGGAACAGGCGGTCGAAGATGATCTCCGGCTTAGCCGGTTCCTCCTCCCGGGCAGGCTGAGACGGAGGAGCAGGCGTGCTTGGCGCAGCCTGGGCAGGCTTCTGCCGGGAGGGACGCTTCTTCAGGGGGATGGGGCTGACCTCCGGCTCCTCATCGGGCAGTTCCTCCACGTCGGCATCCACCGGGATGTCGATGTCCTGCTTCCGTGCCCGGCGGCGCTTGGGCGTCTGGCGCACGGGGAACAGAGGCTCCGGCTCCTCCGGGACCTCCTCCCAGTCCTCCTCCGGCTCCAGTTCCCGCTCCATCCGGCGCTGCTCACGGCGGTCCTTTCTCCGGTTGGTGAGCAGCTGGGTCAGTTCCACCAGATCGGCAGCAGTCTTTTGGGCCAGGATCATGCCGGCAATAAAGAACAGCACCAGGCAGACCAGCACCGCCCCCGCCTTGCTCAGCAGGGTCACCAGCACCGCCCCCAGCAATCCGCCCAGCACGCCGCCGGAGCGAAGCTCCAGTCCATAGCTCCACAGGGACCGGACCAGGGGCAGACCAATGGCATACTCGCCGCTGCCCAGCAGAATCTGTCCCAGGGTGCCGATGAGCAAGGGGACGGCGAGGGCCGCCGTAGTACGCAGGCGCACCGGCATGCCGTCATGAAAAATCAGGATGATGCTGGCCCAGAGCAGCATGACCGGGGTGATCCAATAGCCGTAGCCCGCCAGGCCCTGCTCCAACTGCACCAGCAGACGGATCACGACAGCGTCAATGCCGAAATAGCCGAAGGCGGAAAACACCGCCAGGGCAAAGCAAATTGCGCCGCCGATGAGACGGGGACGGTAGTCCTTCCGCTTGGCGGGAGCACGCTTGCGGGAGGTAGTACTGCGCTTCGCCCCGGTGCTCTTGTCACGGGCGGAAGCAGTTGACTTCTTCCGGCCTGTCTGAGCCTTTGACGCTGTTGATTTGGTTTTCTTCTTGGTTGTAGCCATGTAGATTCCTCTTTGTAAAGGGTTTTCGTTCTGTAACGGTTGTTTGGCAACGCTCATTCTCTCCGTCACAGCTTCTCCGCGGCGGAGAGGGCGTCACATGATCCTCAACGGTTGACGATAGCAAACGCCGCCGACAGTACGATTGCCAGGGCGCCCACGCCCCAGCAGTAATAGGCAAACCTGCCGAACTTGCCCTGATCGGTCAGGCGCTTCACTACGCCGATGGCCCAGTAGCCGCTCATGGCCGCAACGCACACGCCCACGACATAGACTGGCATCAGGCCCCATTCAATGCCCAGCTTGAATGCCTTGATCAGCTCCAGCAGATTGGCGCCGATGACAGCGGGCAGGCTGAGGAGGAAGGAATAGCGGACAGCAAACTTCCGGTCCACCCCCAGCAGCATGGCCGTGGCAATGGTGGTGCCGGAGCGGCTGAGACCGGGGACGGTAGCCACCGCCTGGCCGCAGCCGATGATGAGGGCATCGGTGATCTTGGTGGTGTTCACGCCCTTTTTGCCCCTGGCCATCCGGTCGGAGAAGTACAGCAGGCAGCCGGTGGCAATGAGGGCCAGGCCGATAAACCAGGTGTTGCCGTACAGCTTCTCAATGTGGTCCTTGATGGGCAGGATGATGAACAGGGGCAGAGTGCCTACGATAATGAGCAGGATCATCCGCCGCAGGCTCATGGCCTCGGGGGCAGGCCGGGAGGAGCGCTTGCCGCCGATCTCCTTGCACATCTCGAAAAACTCCAGGATCATGCCCTTGATGTCCTTCCAGTAATAGACGAAGATTGCGATCAGTGTGCCGAGATGGAGCAGCACGTCAAAGAACATGCCCGCATCCGTCAGGCCGAAGAAGTTCTGGAACAGGGACAGATGTCCGGAACTGGAAATGGGCAGAAACTCCGCCAGTCCCTGAACTAGTCCGAGAAAGATCGAGGTCAGAAAATTCATACAGGCTCCTCCTTTTCATACTCGGGATATTTTATGATTCACTTCTCCTCAAATACCGCCTTCATGGCCCGATAGGTCATGTAGCAGTCCAGCTTGGAGGTTACCTCAAAGGGGGCGTGCATGGCGAGGACAGGCGTCCCGGCGTCCAGAGTGTCGATGTTGCGGTTTGCCATCAGAAGAGCAACCGTGCCGCCGCCGCCCTCGTCTACCTTACCCAGTTCCGCCATCTGCCAGATGACGCCGGCGTCGTCCAACGTCCGGCGGACCTTGGCCACCAGTTCGGCAGCGGCGTCGGAGGAGCCGCTCTTGCCCCGGGAGCCGGTGTACTTGCACAGGCCCACGCCCTGGTTGATAAAGGCGGAGTTGTTCTTGTCAAAGACCTCGGCAAAGTTGGGGTCGTAGGCCGCCGTCACATCAGCGGAGAGGCAGAAGGAATGGGCAAAGCAATCCTTGAGAGAGACGCCCTGGCTGTCACACAGCTGCTGGACAAAGGTGTCAAAGGCATGGGACTGCATGCCGCTGACGCCCATAGAGCCGATCTCCTCCTTGTCCGCCAGCATGCAGATGGCGGTGCGCTTGGGCTGCACCTCCAGGAGAGCCTCCAGGCTGGCGTAGGCGCAGACACGGTCGTCCTGGCCGTAGGCGCCGATCATAGAGCGGTCCAGACCCACGTCCTTGGCATCAAAGGCGGGAACGGCGCAAAGCTCAGCGGAGATGAGGTCTGCCTCGGTGATGCCGTACTTGTCGTTGAGGATGCTCAGCACCGCCAGCTTCACACGGTCGCTGCCGTCGTCGTCCGGATAGGGCTTGGAGCCGGCCAGCAGGTTGAGCTGCTCGCCCTCGATGCCCTGAAACAGGGGCTTGTGGGACTGCTTGTCGCCCAGATGGGGCAGAAGGTCGGGAATGGTGAGGACAGGATCGCCGGGGTCGCGGCCCACGGAGACCTTCACCGCAGTGCCGTCCTTCTTGACCACCACGCCCGCCAGTTCCAGAGGAATGGCTACCCACTGGTACTTGCGGATGCCGCCGTAATAGTGGGTCTTGAGGGTGCAGAGACCGGTATTTTCCACCACGGGATAGGGTTTCAGATCCAGGCGGGGGGAGTCGATATGGGCAGCGCCGATGACAATACCCTTATCCAGTTTTTCCTCGCCGATGACGGCCAGCATAATGGCCTTGCCCCGGTTGTTATAGTAGACCTTGTCGCCGCTTGTCAGTCTCTCACCGGGGACATATTCGTGAAAGCCCTTGCGCTCGGCCATGGCGATCGCCTGCTCCACGCACTCCCGCTCGGTGCGGCTGGTGTTCAGGAATGCCTTATAGCGCTCGCAGTAAGCCTCCAGCTCGGCCAGCTCCGCCCCGCTCAGCTTCTCATAGCCATCCTTCCGATCCAACATGAGGGATTCTCTCAGTTTCTTGGATTCAGACATGTTCCGTTCCTCCTATGATAAATTTGATTTATGATAAAGCAGTGTCTGGAAAAAAGTCAGACACGTCGCCCGAAAGGCCGATTCCGTGCTGTCATTGGAGAGTGTGTGGTCACAGTGCTCTTCAAACCACTCGCCGTCCTTCTGAGCCGCCACACGGGCGGCGGCGTAGTCCCGGTCAATGTTCTCTCTCGCCATAATGCGGGAAATGCGCACCTCTTTGGGGGCGGTGACTGCCACTGTGGTATCGCAGAGGTCTCCCGCTCCGGACTCAATGAGGGCGATGGCGTCAATGGCGACGCCGGGGAGATTTTGACCCTTTGCGTCCTCAATCTGCCGCATCAGCTCCGCCATCACATATTTGTGGGTGATGGCGTTCAGGTCGCTGAGCGCCTGAGGATCTCCCCATACCAGCCTGCCCAGCTTCTGCCGGTTCAAGTCCGGGCCGTTGAATACAGCCCCAAACCGGTCCGTCAGTTCCCGGCGCATGGGCCGGCACTCTCTCAGCAGGGCGTGGTAAACGGCGTCACAGTCCAGTACCCGGACGCCCAGAGATTCCAGTGTCCGCAGCGCCGTGGTCTTGCCCGCCCCGGTGGGGCCGGTGATGCCGATGACTGTCATCTCACTCTACCTCCACGACCTGAAATCCCGCCGCCTTTTTCAGCCGGTTGCCCACGGCAAGTCCCAGTCCCGCCGGGTCCGGACACTGGGCAAAAATTGCGGCGACCTCTGTCCCGTCAAAGGACCGGAGGGCGGAGAACACCCGCCGGGCCTGCTCCTGCTTGTCCTGCACAGAGCCGAGGGAGACGACAACCGCACCGGGAAACGCATCTTGGAACTCTTCAAAGCAGATGACGCCGCTTCCCTCCCCTGCCAGCTGGGCAATGGCCGCCGCCGTTTTGAAGGGCGCTCCCGTAAAGACGGTGACGGGGGCCTTAGGGGCGTAGTGCCGGTATTTCATGCCCGGCGCTCTGGGCCGTTCTCCCTCCTTCATCTGGCGGAGGATAGCCTCGTCCAGTTCAATCTCACCGCAGACAGCCTCCAGCGCCTCCAGCGGCATGCCGCCGGGGCGGAGTAATCTGGGCGGCGTGACGGTCAGGTCCAATATAGTGGACTCCACCCCCACGGAGCAGGCTCCTCCGTCCACAATGCCCGCAATTTTGCCGCCTACGTCCTCCATGACCTCTGCCGCCGAAGTGCAGCTTGGTCTGCCGGAGGTGTTGGCGGAGGGGGCGGCGATGGGCCGATCCGCCGCCTGAATGATGGCCAACGTCACAGGATGATCGGGGCAGCGGATGCCCACGGTGTCCAGTCCTCCGGTGGTCCGGTCGGGGACAATGGTGTTCCGCTCCAAGATCATGGTCAGCGGCCCGGGCCAGAAGGTGTCCGCCAGTTCATAGGCAAGGGGCGGCACATTGACACAGTACCGGTCCAGCCAGCTCTTGTCCTTGGGCACGTGGATGATGAGGGGGTTGTCCGACGGGCGGCCCTTGGCCTCATAAATGGCAGCCACCGCATCGGGATTCAGGGCGTCTGCCCCCAGTCCGTAGACGGTCTCAGTGGGGATGCCCACCAGCTGGCCGGAGCGGATGAGGGCGGCAGCCTCCTGTATTTCGTTCTCATGCCCCACAGGAATGGGGATGTGGAAAAGTTTGGTTTGCATGGAATGCACTTCACCTTTACATCTCAGAAATACGTTTTCTTACCGTAAAATCAATTTGCTGGCAAACACCTTCAAAGCATTGATCTATCTCAGCGTTTGAAAACCGAAGAACTTCCACACCATATTGGGCGAGAATGTCACTTCGCTCTCTATCGCCGGTCATTCCCCGCTCTGTATAGTGCTGAGATCCGTCCACCTCAACAACCAGCTTGGCGGCAGCACAGAAAAAATCTGCTATAAACCGATCAATTGTCTTCTGCCTTTGAAAGCGAACCGGATAGTTTCTCAGAAAATCATACCACAAATGTCGCTCCTGTTTGGTTGCATTTCTGCGAAGCGCTTTTGCGGTCGGAATCAGATTGCTGTTATATGGGAGAGACATATGCCATCCCTCATCTCTTTTCTCCCTCAGTCAGCTTCGCTGACAGCTCCCTCTAAGAGGGAGCCTTTGTGTGTGCGTCCGACTGCCTCCCTCTCTGAGGGAGGTGCCCCGAAGGGGCGGAGGGAGTTCACCCCTCCCCCACCCTCGCCAGCTCCTCCGCCTGCTTTGCGGCGGCAAGGGCGTCGATGATCTCGTCCAGATCGCCGTCCATAACGCTGTCGATCCGGTAGAGGGTCAGGCCGATGCGGTGATCTGTCACCCGGCCCTGGGGGAAGTTATAGGTGCGGATGCGCTCGTTGCGCATGCCGGTGCCCACCTGGCTGCGGCGGTTCTCGGAGACGGAGTCCGCCTGCTCCTGCGCCTTCTGCTGCCAGAGCCGGGAGCGGAGGATTTGGAGGGCCTTCTCCTTGTTCTGAAGCTGGCTGCGCTGATCCTGGCACTCCACCACCATGCCGGTGGGGATGTGGGTCACACGAATGGCGGAGGAGGTCTTATTGATATGCTGACCGCCGGCGCCGGAGGAGCGGAAGGTGTCGATTCTCAAATCCTTGCGGTCCAGTTCAAACTCCACCTCGTCCACCTGTGGCAGGACAGCCACGGTGGCGGTAGAAGTATGGACCCGGCCGCCGGATTCCGTCTCCGGCACCCGCTGGACCCGGTGGACACCGCTCTCAAACTTCATCCGGGAGTAGGCGCCGGGGCTTTCAATGGTGAAAATCAGCTCCTTCACGCCCCCCAGCTCCGTCTCGCTGACACTGGCGATTTGTGTCTGCCAGCGTCGGCGGTCTGAGTACATGGTATACATGCGGTAGAGAGAGTGGGCAAAAAGCGCCGCCTCTTCCCCGCCCACGCCGGCCCGGATCTCTACGATCACCGGCCGGTCGTCCTTGGGGTCTTTGGGGAGCAGCAGAATTTTCAGCTCCTGCTCCAGCCGGGCAAGGGTCTCCTTTCCCGATTGCAGTTCCTCTTTCGCCAGCTCCCGCAGCTCCGGGTCCGGCTCTGAGAGCATGGCCTTCGCCGCCTCCACGTCTTCACTGGCCCGCTGCCAGGCCCGGTAGGTGTGAACCACCTCTTCCAGCTCCGCCAGCTCCCGGTTGAGCCGGGAGACCAGGGCAGGGTCCTCATAGGTCTCCGGGGCGGACAGCTTTGCCTGCATGGCGCTGTAACGCTGATCTAATTGTCTCAGTTTATCCAACATAACACTTTATCGGTCCCATAAAAAGGATTTGATGAGGGCAAATGCCTCCCGCACATTTGAATAGAGGGCGGAAGTAAGGGTGGGCATGGGAGCACTCAGGGTGGAACAGGTGATTTCCGGCATGATCCGTCCGGCCAGCATCCGCACCCTTGTCAGGTGAAAGTCATTGGAGACAATGGTGACAGAGCGACCGGACCAGCCCTCCGCCCGGAGCAGCGCCATGGAGTTGCTCAGATTTTCCGCCGTATTGGTGGATTCTGTCTCAACTCGGATTCGCTCGGCCGAAACGCCGTTCTCTTTCAAATATTGCGCCATGCAGGCTGCCTCGCTGATGGGCTCGTCCGCCCCCTGTCCGCCGCTGACGACGATGACGGGAGTACAGCCCTCCCCTTCCAGTTCCTCCAGATAGTCCAGCGCTGCGTCCAGCCGGTTTTGGAGGGCGGGAGACGGGTCCTCTCCCCAGATCTTACAGCCCAGGATAATGACGGCGTCCGGCTGGGTCCTGAGTTCGCTCCGTCCTCCCGCAAGGATAATGGTCTCCTGTATGCCGAAGCAGAGGATGCCCACGATGAAGAGGGCCAGAAGCAGCCGGATCAGCCGCCCAGCTGTTCGGATAGGCTTTCCCATTTTTCATACGCCTCCCCCAGCTCGGTCTCTGTGGCGGTCTGCTGTTCCGTCAGTTCCTGTAATTTCACATAGTCCGTGGCGTTGGCCGCCATCTCCGTTTCCAATCGCTGTGACTCTTCTTCCAGTCGTTGGATCTGACGCTCTACCGCCCGCAGCTCCTTTTCCAGTTGCTTGGTGCCTGAGGTCGGTTTCTGCCGCTTCGGCTTTTTCTCCGGCTGGAATCGGGGGACATTACGCAGTTCCGCCTGACGCTCCTTCCAGCGGAGCCAGTCCTCATAGCCCCCCTTGAAGTCAGTGATCTTCCCGTCCTCCAAAAACCAGATGCGGTTTGCAAAGCGGCTGATGAAGTATCGGTCGTGAGAGACGAAGAGCAGGGCCCCTTCGAACTCCTCCACCGCAGTCTCGATCCACTCACGGGAGGCGATGTCCAGATGATTGGTAGGCTCGTCCAGAATGAGGAGATTGATGTTCTTCGCCATCAGCTGGCACAGCTTGAGCCTTGAGCGCTCACCGCCGGAGAGGGTGGATACCTCTTTGAACACATCCTCCCCCCGGAATCGGAAGGCGCCCAGACGGTCTCTTGCCTCCTGGGCAGAGCAGTTATCCTCCCATAAAAGAGTCTCAAACAGGCTCCGCTCCGGGTGGTCAAACTGGACGATCTGGGGCAGGTAACCCGTCTTGACCATAGGGCCAAAGCGGATCTTGCCGGTGTCCGGATTTTCCTGTTCCAGCAGGATCTTCAGGAAGGTGGTCTTGCCGGTGCCGTTGTCACCCAGGATGGCAATGCGCTCTCCGCCTAAGACCTCCAAGTCAATGCGGTCAAACAAGGTCCGGTCTCCAAAGGATTTGGAGAGGTTGGAGACGGAAAACAGCTCGTCGCCGTTAAAGTCCCGCTCTCCAAAGCCCACCGTCATCACCCGCTCGGCGCCCGTAGGGCGGTCGGTAGTGCGCAGCCGCTCGATCCGCTTTTCAATGGCGAAGGCAGTCTTGTGCATCTTCTCCGTGCCCCGCTGGTGCATGAGCGTGGCAGTGGCGGAGAGCTGGGCGATCTTGGCCTGCTCCTTTTCGTACTGGCGCAGCTGCTCCTCATAGCGCCGCTCTTTTTCCACAGCGTAGAAGGAGTAATTGCCGGAGTAGAACACCGCCCTGCCCCGGTCGATCTCAATGATGCGCTTCACCACACGGTCCAAAAAGTAACGGTCGTGGGAGATGGCAAGGACGGTGCCCTGAAAGGAATCCAGATACTCCTCCAGCCACTCTGTGGCGCGGAGGTCCAGATGGTTGGTGGGCTCATCCAGCAGCAGGATGTCCGTGTCCTCCAAAATGAGCCGGGCCAGGTTGACCCTGGTCTTCTCGCCGCCGGAGAGCTGATCGAAGAGCTGCTGGCGCATTGCAGGCGGGATTTCCAGGCCGTTGCAGACCTTGCCCAGACGGACGGTGGTATCGTAGCCGCCCTCAGTCTCAAAGCGCTGAGACAGATCGTCGTAGCGGGTGAGGGTGGCCTTATCCGTCTCCCCTGCGCCCATTCTGGCAGTCAGATCCTCTAATTCCCGCTCCATTTTGTGCAGCCGGGTAAAGGCGGTGTCCAACACATCCTCCACCGTGTAGCCCTCCGGGTAGACGGGGATCTGGGAGATGAGACCCAGCTTCTTTCCCGGCGCAATGGACAGCTGCCCCTCGTCGTAGTCGTATTCCCCGGTGAGGATCTTGAACAGGGTGGTCTTGCCGCAGCCGTTTTTGCCCAGGATGCCCACCCGCTCGCCGGAGTCAATTTGGAAGGTCAGGCCATCCAGCAGGTTATCTCCCACTTCAAAGGATTTTATGAGGTTTTGAATGGTAATGTCGATCATGGCTGTTCTCTATGGACGGGGCGTTGTGGACGCCGCCCCGTACGAATTATCCTGTAATTTGTGCGTAGGGGACGGCCTCCGGACGTCCCGTTTGGGCAATTCTGATTTATTCCGCCGTACTCTCCACCAGCCGCTTGAGATACTCGGTCAGCTCCTCAAACTTCATGCCCCGGCTGGCCTTGCAGAGGAAGACGGCGGAGGGCTGCATCACCTGCGCCAACACCACCTTGGCCTCCTCCTTGTTGGGTCGGTCGTAGACCTCGGTCATTCCGGCGCTTTTAGCGCCCTTGGCAATATACTCGCCCAGCTGACCCACGGTGACCAGGCAGTCAATGCCGGGCGTGCCGCCCACAGCCTTGCCCACGCTCTCGTGGAGCATGGGACCCAGATCGCCCAGCTCCAGCATATCGCCCAGCACTGCCACACGGTAGGAGCCGGAGTAGTTGGCAAGGACGTCCACCGCAGCCCGCATGGACTGGGGGTTGGCGTTGTAGGTGTCATTTAAAATGGTGACGCCGTTTTTGCACCGGACAATGTCCATCCGCATCTTGGTGGGCACAAAGGATTCAATGCCCCTGCTGATCTCCTCCAGGGTCAGGCCGAACCGGCCTCCCACAGCGGCAGCGGTGAGGGCAGGATAGAGCATGTGCCGGCCCAGGCAGTGGATGGTGGTCTCCAGATGGCCCAACGGAGTCTCAGCAGTCAGGTGCATCGTGTCGTGCTCCGCCTCTTTGATGGAGGTGCAGCGCCAGGCGCAGTGCTCGCTCTCACCGTACCAGGTGATGGGGTGGATGAGCACCCCGTCCAGCTTGGCAATCAGCGGGTCGTCTCCGTTGAGGACTGCCACGCCCCCCTGGCGGACGCCGCTGAAGATCTCCGCCTTGGCCCGGAGGGTGTTCTCCCGGCTGCCCAGATTTTCAATATGAGCATCGCCAACATTGGTGATAACAGCCACGTCCGGCTCAGCAATGCGGGTGAGATAGTCGATCTCCCCCATGTGGTTCATGCCCATCTCGATGACGGCGATCTGGTGGGTATGGTCCAGGCGGAAGAGGGTCTTGGGCACACCGATGTTGTTGTTGTAGTTCCCCTCCGTCTTGAGCACCCGATACCGCTGGCTGAGGACAGAGGCCACCATATCCTTTGTGGTGGTCTTGCCCACGCTGCCAGTGACGCCCACCACTTTCAAGTCAAACTTGTTCCGATAGTACCGGGCCAGAGTGCCCAGGGCGGTCATGGTGTCCTCTACCTGAATATAGAACTTATCAGGGCGCAGCGTCTCCACGCTCTTGTGGGTCAGACAGCCCAATGCCCCGTCCTCCAGAGCCTGATCGATATAGACGTGTCCGTCAAACCGTTCGCCGCTGAGGGGGATGAAAAGGGAGCCCTCATGCATCGTCCGGCTGTCGGTATCCACGCAGTCGATGGTCCGGTCCTCGTCAAAGGGTCGGAGCAGCGTTCCGCCCACCGCCGCTAAAATCTCTCGTATCGTGATCGCTTCCATAAACTCTTTATCCCTCTCTTGCCTTTAGTGACTCTCGAATGACGGTCTCGCACAGCTCGCCGTAGCCGATGCCCACCACCGCCGCCTCCTGAGGCACCAGACTGGTAGGGGTCATGCCGGGGAGGGTGTTGATCTCCAAAAACCAGGGGGTGCCGTCCTCGGTGACGATAAAGTCCGCCCGGGCATATACGGAAAGACCAATGGTCTCAAATACGGTCTCTGTGGCCTCGGCCAATTTTTTCTCCCATTCTGCCGGGATAGGTGCGGGGGTGATTTCCACCGTCGCGCCGGGCTGATACTTGTTCTCGTAGTCGTAGAAGCCCTCTTTGGGGATGATCTCAATGGAAGGGAGCGCCTTGCCCGCCAGATAGCCCACCTGGATCTCACGGCCCTCAATGTACTGCTCCAGCACCACCTTGCCGCCGTAGTTCAGGCAGTCGGCAAGGGCAGAGGACAGCTCCTCTTTCGTCTTTGCGATTGACACGCCAATGGAAGATCCGGAGTCCAGAGGCTTTACCACCACAGGCACCGCCGTCTCCTCAGTGAGGGTGGGAATGTCCTTTTCCGTATAGACCGCCTTCCGCCACCGGGGGGTGGCGACTCCGGTATCGGCCAGCAAGCGCTTGGTCAGGTCCTTATCCATGGCAATGGCGCTTGGGAAGGAGCCGGAACCGGTATAAGGGATGCCCAGCAGATCAAAAGCCGCCTGTACGCTGCCGTTTTCGCCGCAGTCCCCGTGAAGGGCCAGATAGACGATATCTGCCATGCGGCACAGCTCCAAAACGCCGGGGCCGAAGACAGACTTGCTCTGATCCTTCCGGCCGGCCCGGATGGCCTTCAGATCAGGCGCCTTGCGGCTCACCTTTCGCCATTCCTCCGGAAGCGGGGCGGAAAAGCGCTCTTCCGGCGTACCCTCATAGCCCTCCAGGCCAAAGAACATATCTGCCAAAGCCACCTGATGGCCCCGCCGGCGCAGAGCCTCGGCTACCATAACACCGGAGGAGAGAGAGACATTGCGCTCCATTGAAAGGCCGCCGGCCAAAACCACGATTTTCACAGGATAAACACTCCTTCTGTCCCCGTCTACAGGGACGGCACAATCATTCAGAATAGATTATAGCACGTTTGTTCTTTTGGAACAAGAGCGAGATTTGCACCCCCGCTCTTCCCCCGTTTTATCTGCATCATTTCCTGCATCCATCTGTGAAACGCTCTGTCTTTGCAAGTCCGTCCTCCACTTTTTGCATCCCCGCCCGGCAGCTCCTGTTGACAATCTCCAAATTCTGCATCCGCTTCCGGCCTTTTATTCATTTTTATGCCATTTTTTCCGTTTCGCTCTTGCCATTTTGCAAGTGGATGCGTATAATATAGCATGTATGAAAACTGAGGGAGGTCATCACATTGAAATCTCTGTCTACCATCGCATCAAACGTACAGGCATCCACCACACTGGCGCTGGATGCCCTTTATAAGGAAATGAAGGCAAACGGCGTGGACGTCATCGGTTTCGCCGCCGGCGAGCCGGACTTCCCCACCCCCGACTATATTAAATATGCGGGCATGGCCGCCATTGTGCACGACGAGACCCGCTATACCCCCGCCACCGGCACGCTGGCTCTGAAAAAGGCAGTCTGCAAGCGGCTGAAGGAGGATCTGGGTCTGGACTACGAGCCGGCCAACATCGTCTGCTCCAGCGGCGCAAAGCACTGCCTGTACATCGCTCTCCGGGCCATCATCAACCCCGGCGACGAGGTGATCATCCCCACCCCCGCCTGGGTCACCTACAACGAGATGGTGAAGATGGTGGGCGCCGAGCCTGTCACCATCGTCTGCACCGAGGCGGAAAACTTCAAGCTCACGCCGGAGAAGCTGGAGGCCGCCATCACCGACAAGACCAAGTGCGTCATGCTGAACAATCCCTCCAACCCCACGGGCATGCTGTACAGCCGTGAGGAATTGCAGGGCATTGCGGATGTCTGCGTGAAGCATGACCTCTTTATCATTGCAGATGAGATCTATTACAAGCTGCTCTATGATGGACGGGAGTTTACCTCCATCGCCTCTCTGGGAGAGGACGTGAAGGAGCTGACCATTATTATCAACGGCGTCTCCAAGAGCTACGCCATGACCGGCTGGAGAATCGGCTATATCGCCGCGGACAAGCGGGTGGTCTCCGTCATGAGCAAGTATCTGAGCCACTCCACCGGCAACCCCTCCGCCCCGGCACAGGCCGCCTCTGTTGCGGCGCTGAACGCCCCGCAGGACACGGTGGAGGAGATGCGCAAGGCATTTGAAAAGCGCCGTGACTATATGGTGGAGCGGATGAACCAGATCCCCGGCGTCAGCTGCCTGAAGCCGGAGGGTGCGTTCTATGTGATGATGAACATCTCCAAGCTCATCGGCAAGACCCTCCACGGTCAGGTCATCAACAACGCCGACGACTTTGGCGACATTTTCCTCAAGGAGGGACTGGTCTGTATCGTCCCCTGCACCGGCTTCGGTGACCCCAACTTCCTGCGCTGGAGCTACGCCACCTCTATGGAGAATATCAAAGAGGGTCTGGACCGGCTGGAGAGATTTTTGGCCGAGTAATTTTAAACTTTTTGACGGGAGCGGCATTGCCGCTCCCGCATTGTTTTGGTCGAAATTTCACGGAAGATTTTGGCAGGACAATTGCAAATAATTGGTGGAGTGGGTATAATATAGGATAGGCTGAAATGCCTGTCCTTTTTCTTTGACACGATTTTCCTGAAAGGTTGATTTTATATGGCTTTTGTACGTGATATTGGCATTGATCTGGGCACTGCCTCTGTTCTGGTCTACATCCAGGGCAAAGGCGTCGTCCTCCGTGAGCCCTCTGTGGTGGCCATTGACAAGACCACAGGCCGCCTGCTAAAGGTGGGCACCGAGGCACGGAAGATGCTGGGCCGCACCCCCGGCAACATCGTGGCCCTCCGCCCTCTGCGGGACGGCGTCATCTCCGACTATGACATGACCGAGCGGATGCTAAGGGAGTTTATCCGCAAGGCCGCTCCCGTCCGCTTTTTCAAGCCCCGTGTGGTCATCTGCGTCCCCTCCGGCATCACTGAGGTGGAGGAGCGGGCCGTCATCGACGCCGGCATCCACGCAGGCGCACGGAAGGTCTACCTCATCGAAGAGCCTGTGGCCGCCGCCATCGGCGCCGGCATTGACATCGCCCAGCCGGAGGGCCACCTGGTGGTGGATATCGGCGGCGGCACCACGGATATTGCCGTCATCTCCCTGTCCGGCGTGGTGGAGTCCGCCTCCATCAAGATCGCCGGCGACGCCTTTGACGACGCCGTCATCAAGTATATCCGCCGCAAGTACAATCTGCTCATTGGCTCCCGCACGGCGGAGGAGCTGAAGATCTCTCTCGGCTGCGTCTTCCCCCGCACGGAGGAGCAGACCATGGAGGTCACCGGCCACGACCAGATGGTGGGTCTCCCCCGGTCCATCACCGTCTCCTCCAGCGAGATGATCGAGGCCTTCGAGGAGCCTGCCCAGCGCATTGTAGACGCCATTCACGCCGTTTTGGAGCGGACGCCCCCGGAGCTGGTGGCGGACATCTCCACCAACGGCATCGTCATGACCGGCGGCGGCAGCCTGATCTGGGGCTTTGACAAGCTCATTGAGTCCCACACCGGCATCGAGACCCATGTGGCGGATGACGCCATCTCCTGCGTCGCCTACGGCACCGGAAAGAGCCTGGAGTCTATCGGCTCCATGCAGGATGGGACGATGAATCTGAGCAGGCGGAAGCAGATGAACAGCTAAGCCGGATTTTGAAACAACGTAAATTCGTAGGGGCGATTTATGAATCGCCCCTACAAACGGTACCCCGTGGGAGCGGAAGCTCCCACGGGGGTTGTGCTTTACTTGCTTTAATTACTCCTGCAGCTCCTTGGCGGCCTCAATGGCCTTGGCCTGTGCGGCGGGAGGACAGTCCTCATAGCGGACAAAGTGGAACACGAAGGTGCCACGGCTCTGGGTCATGGCCCGGAGGTCGATGGCATAGGAGGTCATCTCTGCCATGGGTACCTCAGCCTCAATGATCTGCTCGCCGTCGTCGGTGGGATTCATGCCCATCACGCGGCCGCGGCGCTTGTTCAGATCGCCCATGACATCGCCCATGTAGCTGTCCGGCACGGTGACCTTCAATTCGCCGATAGGCTCCATCAGCACAGGGCTTGCCTCGGGCAGAGCGGCCTTGTAGGCCAGCTGCGCCGCCGTCTTGAAGGCGATTTCGGAGGAGTCCACGGGATGGTAGGAGCCATCATAGAGGACGGCTTTCAGGTTCACTACGGGATAACCCGCCAGTACACCGTGGAGGCAGGCGTCCCGCAGGCCCTTTTCCACAGCGGGGAAGTAGTTCTTGGGCACGCTGCCGCCGAAGACCTCCTCCTCAAAGACCATCTCCTCGCTGTCGGTGGGCTCAAAGCGGATCCAGACGTCGCCGTACTGACCGCTGCCGCCGGTCTGCTTCTTGAACTTGCCCTGCTTGGAGACGGTCTTGCGGATCTTCTCACGGTAGGGCACACGGGGCTCGGAGAGCACCACGTCCACGCCGAAGCGGCTCTTGAGCTTGGCCACCAGCACGTCGATCTGGATGTCGCCGGCGGCGTGGATGACGATCTGATGGGTCTCGGCGTTGTTCTCAATGGAGAAGCTGGGATCCTCCTCGTTCAGGCGGTTGAGGCCAACGCCCACCTTATCCTCCTGACCCCGCTTGGCAGGGGCAATGGCCTTGGAGTAGACGGGCTCGGCAAAGGGCACGGGGTCCAGCTTGATAGCGCCGGGAGAGAGGGTGTCGCCGGTCTTGAGACGGTCCATCTTGGCGATGGCGCCGATGTCGCCGGCGTTCAGTTCCTTCAGCTCGCTGGTCTTTTTGCCGCACATGGCGTACAGACGGCCAATCTTTTCGCTGGCGCCGGTGGTGCCGTTGATGAGGGTCATGTCCGGGCGGAGAACGCCCCGCAGCACCTTGACGTAGGAATATTTGCCATACTGGTCGGAGACCGTCTTAAAGACGTAAGCAACCGTATCTCCGTCCTTGTTGACAGCTACTTCGATGGGATCTCCATCGGCATTGACGCCGGTCATGGGGTCAGTATTGGTGGGGTACGGGCCGATGGAGACGATGCCGTGAAGCAGAGCCTCGGTGCCCAGACCGGTAAAGGCGCTGCCGCCAAAGACGGGAGCGATGCTGCCCTCTTTCAGGCCGCCCAGCAGACCCTCGGCCACCTCGTCGGGAGTGAACTCATGGCCGTCGAAGAACAGCTCCATGAACTCCTCGCTGTACTCTGCCACATTCTCCATCAGTGCGGCATAGGACTCCTCCACAAAATCTGCCTTGTCGGCGGGAATGTCGATGTGATGGCTCTTGCCGTCGGCCTGCATACCGTAGGCGCAGCGGTCCAGCACATCCAGTACGCCGATGACCTTTTTATTGGCATCCCACAGGGGGGAGACGATAGGAGTCACCTGATTGCCGAACTTCTCCTTCAGCTCGGCCACCACGGCGTTATAGTCACTGTTGTCCTCGTCCACCTTGGAAATGTAGAACATGGTGGGGAGCTTGCGGGCACGGGCCAGCTTCCAGGCACGCTCTGCGCCCACAGGCACGCCGCCCTTGGCAGGCAGAACGATCACAGCTGCGTCAGCTGCCGTCAGAGCCTCGGCCACCTCGCCGTAGAAGTCAAAGTTGCCCGGGCAGTCGATGACGTTAATCAGGCAGTCCTTGTACTTGATGGGCACGATGGAGGCGGAGATGGAGATCTGACGTCTGATCTCTTCAGCGTCAAAGTCGGAGGTGGTATTTCCATCCGGCGTTTTGCCCATGCGGGCAATGGCGTCGGTCTGATAGAGCATGCTTTCCACCAGAGTGGTCTTGCCGCTGCCGGAATGGCCCAGCAAGCAGACGTTACGGATTTGTTTGACAGTGAAGCTCATAGTGTGACGGTCCTTTCCTAACTGAATTTACGGTGTATCGCTCAAGAGACCCAGGGGCCTCGGACACTCACTATTGGTTATTATAACGTATTTACGCCAAATTGGCAACGCTTTTGTCTGCATTTTCACCAATAAAATATTTTCGAAAAGTCTATGGCTGTCATACTTCGCAAAACTGTCAACAAAAACCGCCCCATTTTACCAACGGGGCGGTTTTTGATCACTTTTCACGCCTTTTCCGGCTCCTTCGCTTCCTCCTCTTCCTCCCGTTTCCCGCTCAGCAGGGTGACAAATCCGGGGAGATTTTCCACCTCCATCTTCCGGTGCTCCCCGCCGAATTCGCCGTCCAGCGTCCAGGGGACGCTCTCCTCGCTTTCAAAGCGGATGCGGCTTGTCTGGAAGGTAATACAGTTCTCGTTAAGCTTATGGCCCAAAAGGGCGGTGGCAATCTGATTCAGGTCAGACAGTCGTTTGGGAGAGCGGACCAGCAGCACCTCAAACAGTCCGTCGTCCAAAATAACCTCTTCCTGGACCACTCCCTGAAAGCCGCCGACGGACACAGAGTTGCTGACCATGCCGAAGATAAAATCGTCCTCCAGCTCTCCTTCGTCCCAGATCACCTTCATATGGTGCTTTTTCAGAGAGGTCAGACTGCTGATGCCGGCCAGAACGTAAGCTGTGCCGCCCAGCACATTTTTCATGGGCTGGGGCGTTGCGTAGGAGGTCTGGGTAAAGGCGCCAAAAGCCGCCACATAAATAAACAGGCGTCTGCCGTTCACCCGGCCCACGTCACAGGCCTGGCGGTAGCCGGCCACTGAGTACTCCGCCGCAAGCAGCGGGTCGTCTGCCGGCAGCTCCAGAGAGCGGGAGAAATCGTTGGTGGTGCCGGCGGGGATGTAGCCTAAGCTCATGCCGCCCTGCTTATGGCTGTACAGGCCGGTAATGGTCTCGCTGAGGGTCCCGTCCCCGCCGCAGCAGACCACATGGTCATAGTACTCCCCCAACGCCGCTCCGGCCCAGACCCCGTCCCCCTTGCCCTGAGTGGCGTAGAGGGCGGGGAGGTAGCCGTAGGCCTGAAAGATCTCGGTGATGCGCCCCAACTGGTCGGTGATTTTTCCCTTCCCTGCGTGAGGATTATAGATGAAGAGCAGTTTTTTCATGTCGTTCCCACACTCACTCTCTGCTGCGTTGTCTGTCAAATATTATGTCTCTTTTCCCGCAAATTGCAACATCAATTTGAAATTTTTACCAACAGGCTTCTCCCTTTTTCCGAAAAAATCCCAAAAAGTTGGTCTCTCTGCCTTGCAAGCCCCTATCGGCACTGCTATAATAAATGCATTATCCGGAACGCTGACAGGCTGGCTGCGGCTCAGAGCCCGCTCCCCTGCCACGATATGATTTAGGAGGCAACCAAAATGGATATTCGTATTGAATTGACTAAAACGCCCAAGGAAAAGCCTGCCGACGAGAGCAAGCTGGGCTTTGCAAAGGCATTCTCTGACCATATGTTCGTCATGGACTACACCGAGGGACAGGGTTGGCATGACGCCCGCATTGTCCCCTATCAGCCCTTTGAGATCGACCCTGCCACTGTGGTGCTCCACTACGCCCAGGAGATCTTCGAGGGTCTGAAGGCCTATCGCACCGCCGACAACAAGATCCAGCTGTTCCGCCCCGACTGCAACGGCAAGCGCATGAATGATTCCGCCGACCGTCTGTGCATCCCCAACATCCCTGTGGAGGACTTTGTGCAGGCCGTCAAGACGCTGGTCGAGGTGGATAAGGACTGGGTTCCCCATCTGGACGGCTCTTCCTATTATATTCGCCCCTTTATCTTCGCAAACGATGTGGGTCTGGGTGTTCACGCCTCCAAGCACTATGTTTTCTGCATCATCGGCGCTCCCTCCGGCGCCTACTACGCTGAGGGCATCAACCCCGTCCGTATCTATGTGGAAGACGAGTATATCCGTGCCGCTCCCGGTCTGACCGGCTTTACCAAGTGCGGCGGCAACTACGCCGCCTCCATCAAGGCCGGTGAGATGGCCGAGGAGCAGGGCTTCGCTCAGGTGCTCTGGCTGGACGGCGTGGAGAAGAAGTACGTGGAAGAGGTCGGCTCTATGAACATCATGTTCAAGATCGACGGAAAGATCTATACCGCCGCCTGCACCGGCACTGTCCTTCCCGGCGTCACCCGCCGCTCCATTATCGAGTTGTGCAAGGACTGGGGCTATGAGGTCATCGAGGGCAAGCTGGCCATTGCCGACGTGATGCAGGCCGCCAAGGAAGGCAAGCTGGAGGAGGTCTGGGGCACCGGCACCGCTGCCGTTGTCTCCCCCGTCAAGGAGCTGAAGTGGAAGGACGAGGTTGCCTACATCTCCGACGGCAAGATCGGTCCTCTGACCCAGAAGCTGTATGACACCCTCACAGGCATTCAGTGGGGCAAACTGGAGGATACCAAGGGCTGGATCGTCCCCGTCTGCCAAGGCTAATTGTCTCTATTCTCCCGGCCACAGGCAGTGCCCGTGACCGGGGATTTTCTTTTCTGGAGGAACCCATTATGTCCAAGTCCGTTCTCATCACCGGCGCCTCCCGGGGCATCGGGGCCGCCGCCGCCCTCTCCTTCGCCCGTCACGGCTGGCAAGTGGTCGTGAACTATCTCCGCAGCGAGGAACAGGCGCTGGCGGTCTGCCGTCAGATCAATGCCGCCGGAGGCTCCGCCCTGCCCGTTCAGGCGGACGTCTCCCGTCCGGAGCAGGCAAAGACGCTGGTCGAGACCTCCGTGGCCGCCTTCGGAGGGCTGGACGCTCTGGTCTGTAACGCCGGCATTGCCCTGCCACAAATGCTGCTCACTGATGTGACTGACGACCAGTGGCGCAGTCTCTTTGCCGCCGATGTGGACGGAGTGTTTTACCCCGTCAGGGCAGCGCTGCCTTACTTTGTGCGGCAGAAGTCCGGCAACATCGTCACCATCTCCTCCATGTGGGGCCAGGTGGGCGGCTCCTGCGAGGTGGCCTACTCTGCCGCCAAAGGGGCGGTCATTGCCTTTACCAAGGCGCTGGCGAAAGAGGTCGGCCCCTCCGGTATCCGGGTCAATTGCGTCTGCCCCGGGGTCATTCAGACGGAGATGAACGGGCACCTGTCTTCGGAGGATCTGGAAGCCTTACGGCTGGAGACGCCGCTGGAAACACTGGGCAGACCGGAGGATGTGGCCGAGACGGTGCGTTTTCTCTGCTCGGAAGAAGCCCGGTTTATCACCGGGCAGGTGATCGGAGTGAATGGCGGAATGGTCATCTGATCTTTTTATGGCGGGATATATCCCCGCTGTTCTTCCCTCAATCTGACCTTGTAAAAAAACTATAAACTGAACATTTTAACAGGTGCAGTTTGATGCTATGCTGTAAGCCAATTCCAAATGAGGAGTGAATCGACATGAAAGATCATACCATCAGACATCTGGTAATGGCGGCAATGTTCGCGGCGCTGACCTGCGTTGCGACTATGAGCATTCGTATCCCCACCCCAGTGACGGGGGGCTATGTCAATGTGGGGGATACCATCGTGCTGCTCAGCGCATGGCTGCTCGGCGGATTTTACGGCGCTTTTGCCGCTGGAATGGGCTCTGCGCTTGCGGATCTGCTGGCCGGGTACGCACACTATGTTCCGGGGACATTTCTCATCAAAGGCCTTATGGCGCTAGCCGCTTATCTGCTGTTTTCTTATTTTACGAAGAAACAGACGCCGAAGACGGTGCGCTATCTGGTCAGTGCCGTTGTGGCGGAGGTGATCATGGTCGCCGGATATTTTCTCTATGCCAGTCTGATTCTGGGAAAGGGATTGGCTGCGGCGTCCTCCATTGGAGGCAACTTGCTTCAGGGCTTTGTCTCCATCATCCTGGCCACGGCTTGTGTCAGCGTCCTGGATGTGGCAAAGATCCCGGCCGGATGGTTCCCCGGTCGGCAATAAAGAAAAAAGTAGGAGGCGTTCGTCATGTACGAAGAGATCAAAGCGTCCGCAAGGGCTGCCGCAGAGGAAATCTGCGAAGCAGCCGGGCTGAAAAAGGGGCAGATTCTCGTGGTGGGCTGTTCCTCCAGCGAGGTCTGCGGGGATAAGATCGGCAGCAATTCCAATCTGCAGGTGGCGGAGGCGGTCTTTGCGGGGATCTACGAGGTCGTCAAAGAGCAGGGCATTTATCTGGCAGCGCAGTGCTGCGAGCATCTCAACCGCGCCATTATTGTAGAGCGCTCTGCGGTTCCCTTTTCAGAAGTCGTCAACGTCGTGCCGCAGCCAAAGGCCGGCGGCTCCTTCGGGACCACCGCCTACAAGACCTTTGCCGATCCCGTCGCCGTAGAGGAGATCCGGGCGGACGCCGGGCTTGACATTGGAAACACGCTGATCGGAATGCATCTGAAAAAAGTGGCGGTGCCTGTCCGGCTGCGGCATCATTCGATCGGCTGCGCCCACGTAAACGCCGCCAGAACCAGAGCAAAGTTCATCGGCGGCGAGCGGGCGGTATATGACCGTTCGCTCCTGTAAAACAAACGTATCGGCCTGTCTACCATCAGGGGAGACGGGCCGATACGTTTGTCATTTCAGAACTGGTCCACGCCTGGAAACGCTGGGCAGACCGGAGGACGTGGCCGAGACGCTGCGTTTTCTCTGCTCGGAAGAAGCCCGGTTTATCACCGGGCAGGTGATCGGAGTGAATGGCGGAATGGTCATCTGATCTTTTTATGGCGGGGTATATCCCCGCTGTTCTCCCCTCAATCTGACCTTATAAAAAAGAACAGAACTGGCATTTGAATCAATACCAGTTCTTGCTATAATAGAATCACCTTAAGGCAATTAACCCACTAGATTGGAAGGATTCTTATGAAACAAAAAATCTCTACCCGCAAGCTGGCCTATCTGGGTCTGCTGACCGCGCTGGTCTTTGCCAGCAACTACGCCCGCATCATTCTGCCCGTCAGTATCGGCGGCACCACCGCCTTTACGCTGGCCAACATCGTTTGCGCCCTCGCGGGCCTGATTCTCGGCCCCATCGGCGGACTGGCCTCCGGTCTGGGCTCCGCCCTCTATGATCTCACCAACCCTGTCTATGCTGCTGAGAGCTGGATCACTTTCCTTACCAAGGGCGCTCTGGGTCTGGTGGCCGGTATTGCCGCGGCTAAGCTGATCAAGAAGGATGACAGCGACAGCTACAAAAGAAGCTATGCCAAATACCTGATCAGCACTGTGCTGGGCGCCATTACTTACTACGTCCTCTATTTCTTCAAGACGTTCCTGATCTCCGGTCTCTTTGCCGAGGAGGGTGCTTCTGCCGCTCTGGGTTTTGCCGCCATTGCCGGCAAGATCCCCGCCTCCATTTTCAACGCCGTCGTCGCCATTGCCGTCGCCCCGCCGCTGGCCATCGCTCTGGTCAAGGCGCTGAAAAAGAGCAATCTGGCTTTGGAAGAGTGAGAAAACGCCATTCAATTGCATTTTGACATCAAAAGGGGCTGTCTCAAAACGATTTTAAGGATCGTTGCAAGGCAGCCCCTCATTTTGCACTTAAATCATGGCACTTGTGGATAATTTTTCTAAAAAAGAGCGCACAAGACCAGAGCGGCGATGAAATCCGCTCTCGTTTGGCGCTTATGTGGATTATTTTGGTATCAGGCCGTCCTGGGATTTTTCAGATGGTCTCCCAAGCGACCGTTTTGTATCTTATGGTGGAGCTTCCAGAAGTTGTATGCAAAGCTCAGCAGCATCCATTCCGCTGCCACATGGACCGTTCCACGCAGCATGAACCGCCGGAAGTCCATGTCTTCCTTGATAAACGCAAAGACACCTCTGCCTGGATAGACCGGTTCACCCTCAGCATGATTCCTTCGTCTGTATTGATCTTCTCTTCCATCCGCTCCCGCTGCTGTTGGAAGTATTTTGACACGTACAGCCGCTTGCTCCGCTCTTCCAGCGGCGTCCTGCTTGAGCCCGCCCGAATACACTTCTCTTTCAGCGGGCACCCGCTGCAATCACCGCACTCATAGATCGTCGTTTCAATAGGATACCCGCCGGCCGACTTGCTGTGCCGCACATAGACCGGGCAGATTTCCTTCCCCTGTGTGCAGGTGTAGGTATCTGTCTCTGGGCAATAGGCCATGTTTTCCCGCCGACTGATATCCGTCCGATACTTCTTCTGTTTCCTTGTCTCGTGGTTTGACGGTTTTACAAACAGAGACATCTGCTTATGTGCTTCCCTGGTTGTGATCCATCCATGCATAAAGGGAAGCTCGAACGTCAGACGATCTTCTAAAGCGAGACTTTACAGCTGACCGCCCCTATACCAAATGCGTAACAGATATTACTGAAATCCCGGCAAAAGACGGAAAACTGTATGTTTCTGCCATTTTTGACTGCTACGATCTGGGCGTTCTCGGTCTCTCCATAGCAAACAATATGAGAGCGAAGCTATGCGTAGAGACCGTCAGAAATGCCTGCCAGACGTATCCACAGATGTGCGGTGCAATTATCCACAGCGACCGGGGCAGTCAATATACCAGCCAGCTCTACCGGGACGAACTTCAGCGCCGAAACATCATCCAAAGCATGAACAGCGCAGGTGGACGATGTCACGACAACGCTCGCTGTGAGGCGATGTGGGCACGGATGAAGGAAGAATTGCTCTACGACAGGTATGACACGAAACAGATGACCATAGCAGAACTGGAAACGCTGATCTGGCGCTACTTCATGAGCTACTGGAACAACAGGAGAATCTGCTCTGCCAATGGCGGGCTGCCTCCAATGGTGAAGAGGCAGAGATATCTGGATGCACAGGCCAAGGCTGCTTGATCATTCGTGTGGAAAATGTGTCAAGGAATGTTGACAACTTCACTTACCACATTGAGGTTTACTTCTCTTCTTTTTTTGTCTCACATCATTTTAGCACATTTCCGAAAAAAACTCTTGCTTCTCTCTTTACATTTTTGCCCGATGTTGGTATAATAATTGAGCGCTTTGAGTGCGCAGTACAATTTGCGCCCGTGGTCTAATGGATAAGGCACCAGATTCCGGTTCTGGTTACTGGGGGTTCGAGTCCCTTCGGGCGTACCAAGAAAACACCTGCGATTGTTGAAAATCGCAGGTGTTTTTAACTGTTTACAAGTATTTCTTGATTAGATTGTTCCTAGTTATTAAAGCTGGCTTTTTACCACCCCAATTTCCACCCCTTACAGATCCGAGACCTGCTGAAAGACCTGCTCCATTTTGTCCCGAGTATCCTGCTTCATGGTGTTGCTGACAGCACCGTACACATCCATGGTAAATGCTGAGGAGAAGTGGCCTAAAGATTCCTGGACACTCTTTACGGAGCATCCCGCCTGTAATGCCATGATGGCGCAGGAGTGTCTCAGATCGTGGAATCTCGTTTCTTCCATACCGATCTTTTTGACCAAACGCTTGAAGTGACGATATACTGTGTCATGCTTCAGGTGGTTTCCCATCTCATCGGTAAAGACCAGATTATGATCATTCTTCCATGCCTTTCCTGCAGCTAACTTCCATTCTGCCTGTTGTGTTTTCTGCTGCCGCAACACTTTAATGACGCTGAATGAAATCGGGACCGTTCGGTTTTTTCCGTTTTTGGTTTCGTCCAGAAAAACATAATCTGGAGTTCTCTGCTTCTGCAACTGCCTCCGGATGATTAACTCTTCATGATCAAAATCTACGTCGTCCCATTGCAATCCGAGAATTTCAGATTGTCTCAGTCCCGAAAACAAATCAACGATATATTATACTGAATCAGGAAGAAATTCAATCACTACTTTTGAATGATTGCGGGGATGCGTTCAAAAAGATTCTCGAGGCCAGCCTCAATAAGATTATGCAGGTTGAATCCGCCGAGCAGCTAAAAGCTGCGCCATATGAGCGGTCCACAGAACGTACAGACAGCCGCAACGGCAGCCGGGACCGGGAGCTGAACACGCGCTTGGGACGAATCACACTTCATGTTCCTCGACACCGAAATGTCCCATTCAAGACGTTGGCCTTTGAAAACTACTCCCGAAGTGAGGCAGCGCTTGTTGCCGGCATGGCGGAAATGTGCAACGGAGTCAGAATCAGGTGAGTGCCCCCTCGCAGAGTCGGCATTGTAACAGTCCACCACCGCCCGGTCAAGGCAACCTGCTGGCGCAGGCGGCTGACTCTCACTTAAATATGCGGAGTGGCTCGGGATGCTGCCAAAGTCAGAATTGGAAA
>OMVL01000011.1 GCA_900314485.1 uncultured Eubacteriales bacterium | reverse complement strand
AGTATAAACCGTCTTGCTCAGTTCCACTGAGCCCAAGGGCATATAGCAGCGGAACTGGAAGCCGCGGTCTGTGGCAAACTGTTGGGCATAGGAGTCCACATCGCCGATGATGACCAGATCTGTGCTTACACTGTCAAACGCATCGCCTCCGATTTTTGTGACACTGGCAGGGATCGTGATCTGCGTCAGGGATTCGCACCAAGAAAAAGCATCATTGCCAATCGTGGTCACACCGTCTGGGAGTTCGATTCTGGTCAGGTTGCTGCACGCCTCAAAAGCAGATTTTTCAATCCTTGTGACGCCCTCCGGAATGGTGACGGAGGTAAGACTCACACAGCTTTGGAACATCCCTTCCGGAATGGCAGTGACACTGCCGGGAAGGACAGCGGTGGTCAAATTTGTGCAATAGTAGAAGGCCTGATTGCCGATGCTCTTGACTGTATCAGGAATAATGATTTCCGTCACATTACTATTCCCATAGTTACTGCTGCACCACGCAAAGGCACCGGTATTGATCGCCGTCACATTCTCAGGAATGGTAACGACGCCCCCTTCTCCCTCATAGCCGATCAAAATTCCGTTGACAACTGGAAAATCTCCCTGATTTTTCTGCCACGCTGTATTGGCAAACGCGTCTTTCCCAATATTGGTCAGGCTCGTGGGAATCACCACATCCGTCAGATTCTCGGCAAAGTTGAACGCATCATTGCCGATGCTGGTCACTGCATCAGGAATAACCACGCTGGTCAGGCTTCTGCAGGTGCCGAAGGCACTGTCGCCAATGCTTGTGATGCTGTCGGGAAGCTCCAAATTGGTCAGTTTTTGCATATAGAAGAATGCGTAATCTCCGATGCTGGTCACGCCTTCTTTGACAATGACAGATGTGATCTGCTGGAGGTATACAACGTTATTGATTCTCCACCACGGCCGGGCATTGCTCCTTGGGTAATCAGCCATTTTTCCGCTTCCGGTGATCGTCTCGCCGATGACAAGCGTACCGTCATCGTAAAGCGTCCAGGATACATCGCCGCTGATACCGTCAGCCACCACTTCTGCGCCGGAAGAGATCCGGGCAGGCTGTCTTGCCGGGGCAGAACTGTCGGCGGGTCCTTCCTCCGGTTCGGACTCCTTCTCGATGGGCGTTTCTACCTGATCCTCCGCGAAATTTTCCGGCTTCTCCTCAGCGGGCACTTCTGCCTCATCCCCAGAGGGTTCTTCCGGTTCTTCCTCAGCATGTAGCTCCGCCGTTTCTGCCGTCTCCGGCTCCTGCGAAACCTCCTCTACCTCGGCTGCCAGGCTCTGCAGCGGAAATATGGACAGCACTGTTGCCAGCACCAGAAGCAGTGCCAACAATCTTTTCGCTCGGTTCATATCAACATTCCTTTCCCGGAAATCAGCTGAGTAATCCCATCTGTTGAGTACCATTATACCGATTTTTCGCATAATTGCAACGGTTTTATAAAGCAAAACACGGTATTCCGATTTACTTCCGGAATACCGCGTTTTTGTATCAGGCCATAGATTCTTCAGGTCGTATGATCTGACTGATGAAAGGTTTTCAGGTTCCCCGTCTTCCCATTGCGCTGATCCAGCTTGACGGCCAGCGCCTCGGTTGTGACCTTTTGATCGACCATCATCACAGCAATATGATAGAGCAGCCCGGCCGTCTCCGATGCCACAAGGGACTTGTCGCCGTTTTTGGCGGCGATCAGCATGAGACTGCATGCCTCACCGATCTTTTTCAGAATTTTGTCAGTCCCCTTTTGGAAGAGATAGGCGGTATAAGAGCTCCCCTCTCCGCCGTTCTCAGAGACAGGCAGCCCGCGACGGGCGGCAATGACATTATAAAGTTGGTCAAAGGACTGCCCGGTCTCCTGACAGAGCCGGTTCAGCTCCTCCATCACCTGATTAAGCGTGACATCCAGAAAACAGAGCATGACCGTCACGTGATAGAGGACGTCGCCCAGTTCCCCCAGAAGTTCCTCACGGTCGCCGGATTTGACGGCAATGACCGCCTCGAACGTCTCCTCGCCGCATTTTTTCAGGATCTGATCCAACCCCCGGTTATAGAGGTAGTTGGTGTAGGACTTGCCGCCGGCGGGATTTTGTTTGCGGTCCAAGACCACCCCATATTGATCCCGTAAGGCGCTTTGTACGCTCACAGATGTTCCTCCTCCCAGATGTCATTGAAAAAGCAGCTCCGCTTTCCGGTGTGGCAGGTAGGCCCTACCGGGTCGCAAAGATAGAGCAGGGTGTCGGTGTCACAGTCGGTTACGATTTTCTTCACGTGAAGGAAGTTGCCGGAGCTCTCCCCCTTGTTCCAGAGCTGGTTGCGGCTGCGGGACCAAAACCAGGCCGTTTTGGTCTCTAGGGTCAGCTCTACCGCCCGGCGGTTGGTGAAGCCCAGCATCAAAATGTCCTTGGTCGCCCGGTCCTGAATGATAACAGGGATCAGATCTGATTTTTGGAAGAGAAGATTCAAATCAAACATCATACCCCTCCCCTTTCGTGTCGTACCGGGATATTCTGTGCACGGAGATAGTCCTTCACCTGGGGAACAGTCAGCTCTCCAAAGTGGAAGAGGGACGCAGCAAGGGCGGCATCGCAATCGGTCTCTTCAAAGACCTGGGCAAAATGCGCCAGACTGCCGCAGCCACCGGAGGCGATGACCGGGATGCGGACGGCGTCAGCCACTGCTTTTGTCATCTCCAGATCAAAGCCCGCCTTGGTGCCGTCGGCGTCCATAGAAGTGAGGAGAATCTCTCCTGCACCCAGGCGCTCCCCCTCTTTCGCCCACTCGATGAGCTCCTTGCCGGTTGGGATGCGCCCGCCGGCAATGACGACCTCAAAGCTGCCGTCCGGATTTTTACGTGCGTCAATGGCCAGCACGACGCACTGGCTGCCAAACCGCTCCGCAGCCCGGGCGATGAGGGTGGGATCCTTGACGGCGGCGGAATTGACGGAGATCTTGTCCGCTCCCGCCCGGAGGAGGTCACGGAAGTCGTCCAGTGTGCGGATGCCGCCGCCCACCGTCAGGGGGACAAATACCTGCTCTGCGGTCCGCTGGACCACATCGGCGACAGTTTTGCGTGCCTCATGTGTGGCCGTGATGTCCAGAAAGACGATCTCATCAGCACCCTGATCGGAGTAATATTTCGCCAGTTCAACGGGGTCGCCGGCATCCCGAATATTGACAAAGTTGACGCCCTTGACCACACGTCCGTCCCGGACATCCAGACAGGGGATGATGCGTTTTGCTAGCATTGGGGGCCTCCCTCCCGTACAGCCTGGGCCAGGTCAATGGTGCCGGCGTAATAGGCTTTGCCGATGATGGCGCCGTACACCCCCATCTGATTCAGCTTTACAATATCCTCATTGCAGGAGACGCCGCCGGAGGCAACGATCCGGCAGGAGACTGCCGCCTGCAGCTTTCCCAGCCGCTCATAGGAGGGGCCGGAGAGCATGCCGTCGGTGTCAATGTCGGTGAAGATCAGGGTATTGACGCCCAGCTGCTCCATGTACTTGGAAAAGGCCAGGTAATCAAGGCCGCTGCCCTGCACCCAGCCGGCCGTCTTGACCTCGCCGTCCTTGGCGTCTACGCCCACGGCAATGCGCTCGCCGTAGCGCGCGACAGCTTCTTTCACAAATTCGGGATGTTCCACAGCGGCAGAACCGATGACCATGCGCCAGACACCCATGGCGTCCACGGCCTCCAAATCGGCCATCGTGCGGATGCCGCCGCCCAATTCCACCTGCATGCCGGTTTCACGGATGACTTCGGCAATAATGGCAGCGTTAATGCGCTCGCCGGACTTGGCGCCGTCCAGATCCACCATATGGATGACTTTGGCCCCGGCGGCGGCAAATTCCTTTGCAACGGCGACAGGGTCATCCGCCACCTGATGAACGGTATCAAAATCACCCTTATGAAGGCGGACAACCTTTCGATCTTTTAAATCAATGGCAGGTTCAATGATCATCGGTTCAACCCCCCAAAATTGCGCAGCATGGCCAGACCCACCTCACCGGATTTCTCCGGGTGGAACTGGGTGCCGAATACGTTCCCGTTTTGAACAGCGGCCACAACCGGCCCGCCGTAATTTGTCCGGGCGATGACCTGATCCTCCCGCTCCGCCACACCGCAGAAGCTGTGGACAAAGTAGACGTAGACCTCTTCCGGAATACCCCGGAAGAGCGGGGAATCGCCCGAAAATTGCAGACTGTTCCAGCCGATGTGGGGCAGCTTCAAATCGGTGGGGATCTTCTGCACCGAGCCTTGGACGAAATTCAGGCCCTGGCAGGGGCGGACTTCCTCGCTCTGCCGGAAGAGAAGCTGCATCCCCAGGCAAATGCCCAGAATGGGCTTGCGCACTGCCTCACGCCGTAAAACCTTGTCAAGTCCGGGGCCGGACAGCTTCTCCCAGGCATCGGGAAAGGCGCCCACGCCGGGCAGGATAATGGCGTCCGAGCGTTCAAAGTCCCGGTCGTCACTGGTGATCTTGCTCTCCAATCCCAGATAGGAAAGGGCGTTGCGGACGCTCATCAGATTGCCCACACCGTAATCTACAATCGCTGTATATCCCATCACAGCACACCCTTTGTAGAAGTGACGCCGTCGCCGTCTACCCGGACAGCGTCCCGGATGGCCATACCCAGGCTCTTGAAGAGGCCTTCGGTCATGTGGTGGGCATTGGCACCGTAGAAACACTTCTGGTGGAGGGTAATTCCGGCGTTGACGGCCAGCGCCCGCATAAATTCCACAGTCAGGCAGCTGTCGTAGTCACCGATCCGCTCCTGAGGCATCCCTGCGTCAAAGACCAGATAGGGACGATTGGAAAAGTCCAGAGCGGTAAAGGCCAGCGCCTCGTCCATGGGGACGTAGCAGGAGCCGAAACGTCGGATCCCAGTCCGATCTCCCAGCGCCTCTTTCAGTGCCTGACCCAGGACAATGCCGGTATCTTCAACCGTGTGGTGCCCGTCTACCTCCAAATCGCCATGTACGTTGACCTTCAGGCCGATTTTCGCGTAGAAGCCGAAGGCGGTCAGCATATGGTCAAAAAAGCCGATGCCGGTGGAGACCTGTACCCCTTCACCGTCCAGGTCGACGGCAATAGAGACCTGGGTCTCTTTGGTATTGCGGGTAATCGATGCAGTTCTTGCCATTTGGCTCACCTCACTGTTCAAAACGGACCTGAATGGAATTGGCATGTGCAGTCAGATGCTCGGACTGGGCAAAGGTAATGATCTCCTGCTGCAGTCCGGAAAGGCTCTGCTCGTCAAACTCAATGACGGACATGCTCTTCAAAAAGGCATCCACACTCAAAGGGGAGAAAAACCGGGCAGTGCCGCTGGTGGGAAGCACGTGGTCGGGGCCTGCCAGATAGTCGCCCAAAGGTTCCGGAGACCAGGCACCCAAAAAGACTGCGCCGGCGTTCTTAATTTCGGGCAGAAGTGCTCTGGGATGCTCGGTGACGATTTCCAGATGCTCCGGAGCGACCACATTCGCGATTTGGGCGCAGACGTGGAGATCCTTGCAGACGATGGCGGCGCCGTAGTTTGCAACAGACGTCTCCATGATCTCGCTTCGGGAGAGATAGCCGGTCTGACGAACCATTTCGGCGTTTACCGCTTTCGCCAGCTCCTCAGAATCGGTGATCAGCCAGGCCGAGGCCAGACGGTCATGTTCCGCCTGGCTGAGGAGATCGGCTGCCACGAACTTGGGATTTGCGGTTTTATCCGCGATAACAAGCACCTCGGAGGGCCCGGCCACCATGTCAATATCCAGCGTACCATAGGCAAGCCGCTTTGCGGCAGCGACAAAGGCGTTACCGGGACCAACCAGCTTGTCCACCTGGGGGATCCAGTCCGCCCCATAGGTCAAGGCGGCAACGGCCTGAGCACCGCCCACCGCTATGACCCGGTCCACCCCGGCGATCTTGGCGGCAGCCAGGACAGCGTTATTCAGATTTTCCGTGGGAGGCGTCACCATGACGATCTCCCCTACCCCCGCTACCTTTGCGGGAACGGCATTCATCAGCACGCTGCTGGGATAGGCGGCAGTGCCGCCGGGGACATAGATGCCTACCCGGGTCAGTCCCCGGACAATGCGGCCCACCTTGCCGCCGTCAGGCGAGGTCCACTCCTTGGACTTTGTCAGCAGCTTTTCATTGTAGTCCCTGATGTTGGCTGCGGCGTGCTCCATTGCTCTGACCAGCCGGGAATCGCAGGCCCGGTAAGCCGCATCCAGCTGCTCCGCAGTAATCTCATACGGCTCGCTATGGTCAAATTTCAGCGAGTATTCTTTTACAGCGGCATAGCCCCGCTCCCGCACATCCTCCATAATAGCGGAGACTGCTTTTGTAATATCCTCATTGACAGCGGCGGCACGGGCCTTTAGGCCGCTGATAAGCCGCTGTTCAGCAATACCGTCTGCTGTGACAATTTGGATCATCTGCTTTTCCTCACTTCCTCAGCGCACTTTTCAATCAGATCCTCGATTTGGCGCTTGTACAGCTTCATACTTGCAGTGTTGACAATGAGCCGGGCGGAGACCTCCGCCACTGTCTCAATGGGGATCAGACCGTTGGCCTTCAGCGTGGCGCCGGTCTCCACAATGTCCACAATGCCGTCCGCCAGCCCCAGAATGGGGGCCAGCTCCACAGAGCCTTCGATTTTGATAATATCCACGTCCATGCCCTTCCCCTTAAAGAAGGACTTTGTCACCTCCGGATATTTGGAGGCAATGGTACGGGTCTTATAGCTCTGATAGAAATCGGTACCCTCCGGAACGGCCAGAGCAAACCGGCAGGCACCGAAGCCCAGATCCAGCACCTCGTAGAAGGAGCCGCCGTGCTCTAAGATGGTGTCCTTGCCCACGACGCCCAGGTCGCAGACGCCGTGTTCCACATAGGTGATGACATCAGGGGCCTTTGCCAGAACGGCATCCAGGGGATAGTTGGGCAGAGAATGGATCAATCTCCTGCCGGGGTTATGGATGGGGGCGCAGTCCAGTCCCGCCCGCTCAAACATGGCGACGCTCTTATCCTGTAATCTGCCCTTGGTCAGGGCAATGCGCAGACGCTCACTCATGACACTGCACCTCCTCTACGCCGTTTTCCGAGAGAATGAGTACGGTTGGTATCCCCTTTTCTTTTGCCAGCCGGAAGGTGCTCTCCGGCTTTGTGCAGGGGGACAGCTCGCAGGTGCCTGGAGCTTTGCTGTCTGCAAGAGCCAGTGCTTTGCCGATCAGATGGTCAGGATAGTGAATGACCGCCTGTACCGTGACCTGCTCCGGCTGAGGGAGGCACTGGGCCACTACATCCACATTGACAGCAAAGCCGGTGGCCTGGGCAGGACGGCCAAAGCCGGCGCAGAGCTGGTCATACCGGCCGCCGCTGAGGACCGCCTCACCGGCACCCTCAGCATAGCCCCGGAAGATGGGACCGGTATAGTAGTCGATATGGTGGACCATGCCGAGGTCAAAGCGGATGTAGTCTCCGTAGCCTGCACAGTCCAGCTGGTGATAGATGTCCCGCAAGTGGGCAATGGCAGGCATCTCCCCTGCCAGCTTTTCCGCCTCGTCCAGCACCTCTACGCCGCCGAAGAGATAGGCCAGCCGCTGAATGGCGCGGCTGTCGGGCTGATCGGCGTAGTCACGCAGAAAATCGGAGAGAGCAGCGAAGTTCTTACCCTCTACCAGATTGCGCATGGTCTCAACGGCCTGTTCTGGCATGGAGAGCTTGCGGGCAAAGGCAGGGAAAATATCAGCGTGACCCAGCTCAATGTAAAAATGTTCCAGACCGCAGGCCCGAAGGGCGTCGCAGGCAGTGGCAATCACTTCCAGGTCTGCCTTTTTGCCCTTTGCGCCAATCAGCTCAATGCCGCACTGTGGAATCTCGCTCCGCTGGCCCATATGGGCACGGCTGGAGCGATAGACGGTCCCGTTATAGTAAAACCGGCAGGGCAGCACCATGTCCTTGAGCCGGGTGGCGGCTACTCTCGCAATCGGCGTGGTGCAATCCGGCCGCAGGACACAGATCTTGCCGGAGCGGTCGATGATCTTGACCATCTCCTCCTGCCGGATCGCTGCCCCGGTGCTGGTAAAGAGGTCGTAGAACTCCTCTTCCGGGGTGATGATTTCGCTGTAGCCCCGCTGACGGAACAGGTGGGTCAGGGCGGACTGCACCCGGCGGCGCTCCTGACACTCGCCGAACAGCCGGTCCCGGGTCCCCTCCGGAGTATTGGGAATATAACGCATAGATAATACCTCATGTTCTCCCCTGCGGGCAGACTTCCGCCGCAGGCATTACTTTAATTCGCTAATACACTAACACACAGAAACTCCCGTGTCAATGACAGAACTTCCAAAATTGGGGCCGGAACGGTCTCTGCTCTTGGCGCAGAGGTGTTGTCGGTCAGAAAAAGGTGATCTGGCTGGTATCCGGCATACCGTCCAGGGCGCCCATGTGGCGCAGCAGGTCGATATGAGCCTTGGACAGCTTAGGGCAGGAGGCGTTCAGCTCCTCCACAGAGATAAAGCGCTTTGTCTTGCGGGCCTCGACAATGGACTGGGCCGCCGATTCTCCCAGGCCGGGACAGGCGGTGAAGGGCGGCCGGAGCGTTTTTTCCTCCCGGTCGATCTGAAAGCGGGTGGCCTCAGACTCGTACAGATCCATTTTGGCAAACCGGAAACCACGGATGTAGAACTCGTAGCAGACTTCCAGGGTGGTGAGCATCTTGTCCTCCACGTCGGTGGTCTTTTCTTTCCCTTTCAGCTCCTTCATCTTGTCCATGCAGACATCCAACCCCAGGCACATGCAGGTGGCATCCACCGCCTTTGCCCGGATGGAGAAATAGGCGGCGTAGAAAGCCAGAGGGTCATGGACCTTAAACCAGGCGATACGGAATGCCATCATAACATAGGCGACTGCGTGGGCCTTAGGAAACAGATACTTGATCTTGTGGCAGGACTCAATGTACCACTCCGGGATGTCATGCGCCCGCATCTCATCCTCAATGCCCTCCGGCCAGGGCTTGCCCTTGTGGATGACGCCCTTACGGACCGCTTCCATGAATTTAAAGGCCTTCAGCGGCTCGATTCCCTTCTGAATGAGGTAGATCATAATATCGTCACGGCAGCCCACAGCCTCAGAAACAGAGGCTGTGCCGGAGACGATCAGGTCCTTGGCGTTACCCAGCCAAACGTCGGTGCCGTGGGAAAAGCCGGAAAGCCGCAGCAGGGTATTAAAATTCTTCGGCTGGGTATCCACCAGCATTTGCCGGGTAAAGCCGGTACCGAACTCCGGAATGGCCACAGCACCTGTGGGGCCGAGAATTTCGTCATTCTCATAGCCCAGCACCTTGGAGGAGCAGAAGATGGACATGGTATCCTTATCATCCAAGGGGATTTGGATCGGGTCAATGCCGGAGACGTCCTGCAGCATACGGATCATGGTGGGGTCATCGTGGCCCAGCATGTCCAGCTTGAGCAAATTCTCCTCCATGGAGTGATACTCAAAGTGGGTGGTGACAATGTCGGTATTGGGGTCGTCCGCCGGATGCTGCACCGGGCAGAAATCATAGATCTCCTTGTCGCCGGGAATGACCACCATGCCGCCGGGATGCTGACCGGTGGTGCGCTTGATACCCACGCAGCCGGAGGCAAGGCGGGCCAACTCCGCCTTGTTGGGCCGGCCGTTTCGCTCCTCCGTATATTTGAGGACGTAGCCGTAGGCCGTTTTTTCCGCCACAGTGCCCACCGTACCGGCGCGGAACACATGGGACTGGCCGAAAAGCTCAAAGGTATAGCGGTGGGCGCTGGACTGGTATTCTCCGGAGAAGTTCAGGTCAATATCAGGCACCTTTGTTCCGCCGTAGCCCAGGAAGGTCTCAAACGGGATGTTGAAGCCGTCCTTTTTTAGTTTTGTGCCGCAGACAGGACAGTCCCGGTCCGGCAGGTCAGCGCCGCAGCCGTAGATAACTGCGTCCACATCAAAGTCGGAAAACTTGCACTTGGGGCAGCGGTAGTGGGGCGAGAGACTGTTGACCTCGGTAATGCCGGAGAGAAAGGCTACCAGTGAGGAGCCGACAGAACCTCGGGAGCCGACCAGATAGCCGTGAGCCAGAGAATCCGCTACCAGCTTCTGGGCAGACATATAGATGACGTCATACTTCCGCTGAATAATGCCGGGAAGTTCCAGATCAATTCGGTCCTGGACGATCTGGGGCAGGCTTTCGCCGTACAACTCATGGGCCTTGGAATAGACCAGGTATTCCAGCTCCTTGGCGGAGTCTTTCAGCTTGGGGGCAAACAGTCCTCTGGGCAGCGGCGGAATGGGGTCACACCACTTGGCAATGCGGTTGGGGTCGCCGATGACGACTTTATAGCAGTCCTCCTCGCCCAGGTAGGCAAACTCCTCCAGCATCTCGTCAGTGGTCTTGAAGTAGATGGGCAAACTCTTGTCCGCATCGTCGAAACCCTGTGCTGCCTGTAAGACATGGCGGTAGATCTCGTCCTCCGGGTCCAGAAAGTGGACGTCGCCTGTGGCACAGCAGGGCTTGTTCAGATCTTTGGCCAGACGCAGGACGGTGCGGTTGAAATTGCGCAGTTCCTCGTCGTCCTTTGCCTTGCCGGCGCCGATGAGAAAGCGGTTATTGCAAATGGGCTGAATCTCCAGATAGTCATACCAGCCGGCAATACGTTTCAGTTCGCCATAGCTCTTGCGGTCCACAATGGCCTGAAACAGCTCACCCGCCTCGCAGGCCGAGCCGATGATCAGCCCCTCCCGATTCTCCATGATCTCGCTTTTCGGCATAATGGGATAGCGTTTGAAATGCTCCAAATGGGCCAGGGAAATGAGCTTGTAGAGATTGCGGAGGCCCGTCTGATTTTTCGCCAGAACGATGAGATGCTGGGGTCTCTGGCGGCGCTTGCCGTTTTTCCGCAGACCACGCATTGCGGGGTTGATCTGGTCAATGCGATCTACCCCCATATCGGAGAGCATTTTGCGGAAAGGCATCAGCATATAACCCACGGTGGCGGCGTCGTCGCTGGCCCGGTGGTGGTTGAATTCGGGCAGATTCAGTCGGTTCGCCACAATGTCCAGCTTGTATTTCCCCAGATCAGGCAGCAGGTTTTGCGCCAGGATCAGAGTGTCGATAGAGGCATTGCAGAAGGGCCTCCCCATCCGCTCACAGCCTATGGCGAGGAAGCTCATATCAAAATCGGCGTTGTGGGCGGCAAGAGGTCGGTCCCCTACCCAGTCCAGGAAATGATTCAAGGCTTCGCTCTGGCTGGGGGCGTCGGCAACCATCTCGTCCGTAATGCCTGTCAGCTCCACTACCTCGCGGGGGATGGGCTTTTCAGGGTGAACAAAGGTATTATAGCGCTCGCAGATCTCGCCGTTTTTCAGCACGACAGCGCCAATTTCGGTGAGGTACTCCGTCTCCCGGTTCAGGCCGGTGGTCTCAATGTCAAAGCAGACGATCTCGTCGTCCAGCCCGGCATCAGACTCGCCGTGGACCACCACCCGGTCATCCACATCGTTGATGTAGTACGCCTCCACGCCGTAGAGGACTTTGATCTTATCTCCCGCTGCGTGCCATGCGTCGGGAAATGCCTGGGCCACGCCATGGTCGGTGACGGCAATGGCGGGATGCCCCCAAGAGATAGCCCGCTTGACGGCGTCCTTGACCTCGGTGAGGGCATCCATGGTGGAAAAGCGGGTATGGAGGTGGAGCTCCACCCGCTTTTCCTTGGCGGTATCTGCTCTGCCAGGGGGGGCCTTGGCCGGGGCGATGGCGGTGGGACTCAGTTCCATCTCGTTGGAGTAGCCGTTGATGCCAAGTTTTCCCTCGACCACGACGTACATCCCTTTTTTGATCTGTTCCAAAACAGGTTTTGCCTGCCGGTTTTCCAAAAAACGAGAGACTACCAGGGAGTTGGTATAGTCGGTGATATAGAAGTTGACCACCCAGGCCTTACGCTTGGCCAGTTCCCGGTGCTCTACCAGAAACACCTTACCGCAGACGGCCACCATGCCCATATCCAGCGTTACGTCCTTCATGGGGATGACCTTACGGTGGATGCCCTTGCCGAAGATCATATTGCCGGAGGCAACAGGCTCTGCACGGTCCGGACGCTGCTTTCGGGGCTGAGAGGATACGTTGCGGACGGCCTCTTTCATGGCAGCCTCCCGCAGCGCAGCCGTCTGACTGAAGACGTCTTCCTCCTCCGTTGGGGGCGCTTCCGGCTCAGGCGGCTCCTCCTCGGGAATAGGCGGGCGCTCGTCCTCCGTGGTGGGGACAGAAGCCACCTCCTGCGCTTCCGTCAGCTGCTCCGCCGGTTCCATCGGCCGCAGTGTGACGCGGCTCATACCGTAGCAACCGGCCAGAACGGTCTCCAGCGCCCGGCGGCTGGCCGGGTTGGGAGGCCGGTCTCCAAAAGCGACCAGCAGATCGGCGGTACGCTCCTTTTGACAGAGGCAAGCGTCGTGTACGATGCAGTTTTCGGCCAGCTCCGACAGGTAGCCGGTGGGCTTACACTGCCCAAACAGCCGGAGCAACGGGATCGGTTCTTTTAAGGACATGGGGATTCACCTACGCATAAAATGCCATTATTGATCATTTATCATATCATATCCCATCCTGCGGACATGATATATCGCCATGTGCCGTCTCCGACGGCACGGCTCAGATTTTATGCGCATCGCCTCAGAGAGGCGATGCGCAATATAACATCTGCATCTGCAGATATTATATCACAAGACCCTGTGCCCGTACAAGCATGAAAGGCCCATACGACGCTAAAGCAGGCAACCGCACCAATCTGCGCTCCCCTGCTTTAGTTGGAATCATATTCAGTTAGAGCTGATCGATCACCCGGAACAGCTCATCAATCAGCTGATCCTCCGGAACCTGTTTTTTGATGATCTCCCCGTGCCGGAAGATAAAGCCCATGCCCTTGCCGCCAGCAATGCCCACGTCGGCAGCAGACGCCTCGCCGGGACCGTTGACCACGCAGCCCATGACTGCCACCGTGATGGGCTTATGTACCTCTTTCAGCCGCTCTTCCACTTGATTGGCCAGAGGGATCAGGTCAATGCGGGTGCGTCCGCAAGTGGGACAGGAGATCAGGTTGGGACCATCCTGACGGAGACCCGCAGCCTGCAAAATACGCTTGGCCGCCACGATCTCCTCGCAGGGGTCAGCGGTCAGCGTGACACGGAAGGTATCTCCGATACCCAAAGCCAGAAGTCCGCCGATGCCCATGGCGGACTTGATGACACCCATGGTAGGGGTACCTGCCTCTGTGACGCCCAGGTGGAGAGGATAGTCGCTCTGTTGGCTCATGAGCTGATAGGCAGCCATGGTGACGGGGACGCTGGAGGACTTGAGGGAGACGCAAATATCGTCAAAATCAAACTTGTTCAGCAGCCGGATGTGTCCGAATGCGGAGTCTACAAGCGCCTGGGGGCAGACCTTGCCGTACTTAGCCAGCAGATCCTTTTCCAAGCTGCCGCCGTTGACGCCGATGCGGATAGGGATATTCTTCTGCCGGCAGGCGTCCGCCACAGCCTTGACCCGGTCCTCGGAGCCGATGTTGCCCGGGTTGATGCGGACCTTATCCGCCCCGGCGGCGATGCACTCCAGGGCCAGCTTATAATCAAAGTGAATATCCACCACCAGGGGAATGCGGATCCGCTCCCGGATGGCTCCGATGGCTTTGGCTGCCGCCCGGTCGGGGACAGCCACCCGTATGATCTCGCATCCGGCTGCCTCCAGACGGTGGATCTGGGCCACTGTTTTTTCCACATCGTGAGTGGGCGTAGAGCACATGGACTGGATAGCGACGGGAGCACCGCCGCCCACCGGAACATTCCCTACCATGATCTGTTTTGTCATATCTTTTTCTCCTGTTCAGGTAACAATTTTATACACATCATTGATGGCCACCGCTCCCATAAGGACGAGCAGCAGCACCAGGCCCACAAAATGGACGGCGCCCTCAAGCCGCTCCGGGATCTGCCGCCGAAAGAGCGCCAGTGCCAGGGTGTTGAGGATCAGGAAGAAGATCCTGCCGCCGTCCAGCGCCGGGATGGGCAGCAGATTCATCACAGCGAGGTTGACGGCGATAAAGGCGGTAAAGTAGAAGATATTCTCCAGGGCAATCCATATTGTGGGTGAGGCCGTTCCTACCTCGCTCATGGTCTGGACGATGCCCACAGGACCGGACAGGTCATTGAAGCCCGCTGAACCGTTGAGCAGCATCTCAAGGCTCCAGAACACCTGGCGCACAAAGTCCGCCGCCGTATAGAGCCCAATGCGGAGACGGTCAAGGGGCATTGCTTCTTTAGTGGTCAGATAGAGTCCGTAGCGGCGGACAGTCTGCCCGTTCTCCTCGTAGTCCCGGAGGGTCAGGGGCAGGTTCTTCAAAATCCGGGTCTCTCCGCCTCTGCGGATGGTGAGGTCCACGGTATCGCTGTTTGCCAGCATCATCAGAGTAGAGATGTCACCGGTCAGGAGGACTCTTCGGCCGTTGATGGCCACGATCTCGTCTCCTGCCATCAGATACTCCTCTCCCTCTAAGGGAAAGCCGTCCATAAAACCGGAGAGCACCGGAGCCGTATAGGTCTGGGCGGAGGCATACAGCAGGAGGATAATGATCAGGCCGGTCAGGAAGTTGAACGCTGCGCCGGCAACCAGAATGAGAAACCGTTTCCAGGCAGCGGCCTTGCTGAAGGCCCTGTCGTCATCGCTGTCTCCGTCCTCACCCTCCATCGCGCAGAAGCCGCCCACCGGCAGCAGGCGCAGACTGTACTGGGTCTCTCCCTTCTGTTTTTGGAAAATCAGGGGACCCATGCCGATGGAAAACTCATTGACCTTGACATTGCAGGCCTTGGCCACAATGAAATGGCCGAACTCGTGGACAGCGATAAGCAGTCCAAAGAGGATGATGCAGATGATAATATAGAGAATATTCATAGAATTGGGTCCTCCGGGCGGAAATTGCAGGGAATATAGTGTCACAGGCGGCCAAAGCCCTCCTTTACCGCCTCTCGGGCAGCTGCATCTGCCGCCAGAACCTGTTCCAGCGTGTCGGCAGGTCCCTTAGGTACCTGCTCCAGTGCATAGGCCACCAGATCCGCGATCTGAAGGAAGGAGATTTTGTCCTCCAGGAACAGGCCCACGGCAGCCTCATTGGCGCCGTTGAGGACAGCGCAGGGGTTGCCCGGCTGTTTTGCCGCCTCCAATGCCAGGGCAAGGCATCGGAAGGTATCGCAGTCCGGCTCTTCAAAGGTCAGAGGCGGGCAGCGGAGCAGGTCAAGCTCTCCAGCCACCGCCTTTGCCCGTCTGGGATAGGTAAGGGCGTATTCGATGGGAAGGCGCATATCCGGCACACCCATCTGGGCCAGCACGGCATTATCACAATATTCCACCATGGAGTGGATAATGCTCTGCCGATGGACAGTGATGGCGATTTTTTCCGGCGGCATCCTGTAAAGGCGCATCGCTTCGATAAACTCCAGACCCTTATTCATCAGTGTGGCCGAATCTGTGGTAATTTTTGCACCCATAGACCAATTTGGGTGTTTCAGTGCATCCGCACGGGCCACGTGGGCCAGCTGCTCCCGGGTCTTACCAAAGAAGGGGCCGCCGGAGGCGGTCAGGATCAGCCGCTTCACCTCTCCCCTGTCCCGGTTACATTCCAGGCACTGAAACAGTGCAGAGTGCTCAGAGTCTACAGGAATGATCTCTGCCCCCGTCTCTTCGGCAGAGCGCATGACCAGCTCGCCGGCGCAGACCAGCGTCTCCTTATTGGCAAGGGCAATGCGCTTTTTTGCCCCGATAGCGGCAAGAGTAGGCTTCAGACCGATCATGCCCACCACGGATGTGAGGACGGTATCCGCCTCCTCCATGGTGGCGGCTTCTACCAGTCCCTCCATGCCGGAGGCGATGCGGACAGGCAGGTCAGCAAGGCGGACCTGCAGGTCTTTTGCAGCCTCCGGGTCATAGGCAACCACCAGCTTGGGGCGGAATTGACGGGCCTGCTCTTCCAGAAGTGCTGTACTTTTGTTGGCTGTAATGGCTGACACAGACATTCCACAGGCGGCAATCACATCCAGAGACTGCCGCCCGATGGAGCCGGTGGAGCCGAGTAACGAAATGGTAGACATCGTTCCACACCTTCAATCAATTCAAAAACGGAAAAAAGTCAGGGTATAGGCCATGACCACTGCCAGGGGCGCACAGAAGATCACGCTGTCAAACCGGTCCAGCACGCCGCCGTGGTTTAAAAAGAGATGGCCGTAGTCCTTCAGTGCAAACTGACGCTTGATATAGGAGAAGGTCAAATCGCCAAACTGGCTGACCACACTGCCCAGCAGGCCAAAGGCCAGCAGGACGGCATAATTTGTGGAAATCTGGAAAAATACCCGGAGCAGTACGCCATAAACGGCGCAGAACAGCATAGCGCCTACTACTCCCCCAATGGCGCCCTCCACCGTCTTATGGGGGGAAAGGACGGGAGCCAGCTTGTGCTTACCAAGAGTCATTCCGAAAAACAGAGCGGCGCTGTCGCTGCCAAAGGCGGCGATAAAGGGCAGCAGTGTAAAGCAGCGGTAATGGTCCAGATCGGCCAGCAGCAAGATGGTAGAGAACAGAGCCGGAATGACGACGCCGGCAAAAACGGAAGCGCCGATCTCCCCCAGCGTTACCGTCTCATGGCTTGCAAAAGCAGCGGAGAACAGGACAATCAGGTAAAGCAGCATAACTGCCACCGCCGCAATGATATTGCAGTTGAAATAGACCCAGAACGGCACCGCGGCACCGACCAAGGCAGAGACTGACAACAGGACAAAATGCTTCACATATCCTGTCTGCCACAGCAGTTCATAGACACCAATGGCGGAGAGCACGCCGATGGCCACTGCCAGGCCGATGGGCGGGCTGAAGATCAGAACGCCGAGCAGCAGCGGAATGCCGATTAGCGCAACCAAAAGTCTGCTTGCCATTTACACCCCTCCGAATCTGCGGGAACGCTTTTGATAGGATGCGATAGCCTTGTGCAGCTCCTCTTTGGAAAAATCAGGCCAGAGCACATCGGTAAAATAGTACTCGGAATAGGCGGACTGCCACAGCAGGAAGTTGGAGGTGCGGATCTCGCCGCTGGGCCGGATGATCAGGTCCGGATCCGGCACACCTGCGGAGTAGAGACGGTCTGAGATGTCCTGCTCCGTGATGGAGGCGGGATCTCTCCCCTCCCGGGCGCACTGCTCCGCCAGGAACCGGACCGCTCTGGTGATCTCGTCTCTGCCGCCGTAGTTGAGACAGATATTCACTTGGCAGCCCTCGTAATGCCTAGATATCTCTTTCGTCTGCTCGCACAGCTCCCGCAGCTCCGGAGTCAGCGGCGTCAGGTCGCCGAAAAATGCCATTTTGACCCGGTCACGTTCCATCTGGTCAATGGCTTCCAGCAGGTATTTTTTCAGCAGCTTCATAATGGCGGAAACTTCTTCCGCCGGCCGCTTCCAGTTCTCTGTGGAAAAGGCATAGACCGTCAGATAGTCCAGACCGATCTCCTTGCAGTAGGTGGCAATGGTACGGAAGGTCTCGGCTCCGGCAGCATGGCCTGCGGTGCGAGGCAGTCCCCGGCGTTTGGCCCAGCGTCCGTTGCCGTCCATAATGATTGCGATATGCCGGGGCAGAGCGGTAAAGTCTACCTCCGGCTCCTGAGGGGCGGATTTGCGAAACAGTGGCATGATAGTCCAATCCAATCGTTTATTGATTTTCGACAAGCGCAGGTTACACGCTCATCAGTTCCTTTTCCTTTTCGGCGGCAAGAACGTCGATCTTCTTGCAGTAATCGTCAGTCAGCTTCTGGATGTCCTTCTCCAGGTCCTTCACGTCATCCTCGGTGATCTCGGCCTTTTTCTTCATGGCCTTGATTTTGTCCATGGTGTCACGGCGAATATTGCGGACAGCCACCTTGCCGGCCTCACTGTACTTTTTCACCTGCTTGGCCAGGTCACGGCGGCGCTCCTCGGTGAGCTGGGGGAAGGTCAGGCGAACCACCTTACCGTCGTTCTGGGGATTGATGCCCAGATCAGAGGTATTGATGGCCTTCTCAATGGGTCTGAGCAGAGAGCTGTCCCAGGGCTGGATGACCAGCTGACGGGGATCGGGGGAGCTGATGGACGCCACCTGATTCAGAGGAGTGGGGACACCGTAATACTCTACGGTGAGACGGTCCAGGACCTGGGGGTTGGCTCTGCCGGCCCGGACGGAAGCGAAGTCCGCCTGAACAGCGGCGACACTTTTCTGCATGCGTGCCTCAGTTGCCTTAGTCAGTTCGTTCATCTGTGATTCCTCCTAATATTTTCGTTAGTTGACGATGGTGCCGATCTTCTCGCCCATGACGGCCCGCTTGATGTTCTCCGGATCCTTGAGGGCAAAGAGCAGGACAGGGATCTTGTTATCCATAGAGAGAGAGGTTGCGGTGAAGTCCATGACGCCCAGGCGCTGCGCCAGCACCTCGTCATAGCTGATGGCATCATACTTCACGGCATTGGGATCCAAATTGGGGTCTGCATTGTACACGCCGTCGATGTTCTTTGCAAGCAGAATGATGTCCGCGTCGATCTCCGCAGCGCGGAGGACAGCGCCGGTATCGGTGGAAAAGAAAGGATTGCCGGTGCCGCAGCCGAAGATGACCACTCTGCCCTTTTCCAGGTGATGGATCGCACGAGAGCGGATGTAGGGCTCGGCGATCTGCTTCATCTCAATAGCTGTCTGGACCCGGACATCGACCTGCTTCTGCTCCAGCACGTCCGCCACAGCCAGGCAGTTGATGGTGGTCGCCAGCATGCCCATATGATCGGCCCGGACCCGGACCATGGCCTCACCGCCGTCCTTCTTGCCCCGCCAGAAGTTTCCGCCGCCGACCACAACGCCCACCTGGACGCCCATATCAACGCACTCCTTAATGGCGTCACACACTTTGCCGATCACTCCAAAATCCAGTCCCCGGGACTTGTCCCCCGCAAGGGCCTCGCCGCTGATCTTCAGCAGAACTCTTTTATATTTTGGCTGCTCCATATTCCAATTCGCTCCTTACTCCATACAGTGCACACAGGATATGGCCTGTGTATTTCTCATATTTTAATCCATTTTCTCGGTTTTGCATAGGGGGGTATCAAAAGTTTTTCCAATTACTCCCCATTTCTCTGCCCCCTGACCCCGGTTTTCACTCCCTCTCTCTTCCTTTTCGACATTCTTTATGCTATAATTCTTATGATTATTTCCACGGAAATGGGGTGATGGGATGAGGCGTTCTGCAGCCGGAGGAGCACGGCTGAAGCAGCCAACAGGCGTTCGCCCGGCACCGGCATTTATCATTGTCGCCGCAATTGTGCTCATCGCTTTCATTATCATTGCCGGCTGGCTGGTGCGCTCCGGCACTGCCCTGTCGGGTCCCGAATCAGCTGCTGCGGACAACGGGATGACCGACGACGGATTTGACAGTATCTTTGCCGACGCTGAGGCCAGAGCCATTGCACAGGCAGCGGATCATTCCCAACTTCCCAGCGTATTGGAGGACGTGGAGGGTATCACCGTTGATCTGATTCCCCTGAACGAGTACTCCCGGCCCGGCGTACCGCTGGAGGGCGTCAATGCCATCGTCATTCATTACACCGCAAATCCCGGCTCCACCGCCCAGCAAAACCGCAATTATTTTGCGTCTCTTGCCGATTCGGGAGAGACTTCGGCGAGCAGTCACTTTGTCATCGGGCTGGAGGGTGAGATCATTCAGTGTGTCCCGCTGGATGAGAAATCCTATTGCTCTAACAACCGAAACAGCGACACCATCTCCATCGAGTGCTGTCATCCGGATGCGTCAGGCGCCTTTACCGACGCAACGATGCAGTCGCTCATCTGGCTGACTCGGTATCTGGCAGAGGGATACGGCCTTGACAGCGATGGGGTGATCCGCCACTACGATGTGACCGGAAAGCTTTGTCCCTTGTATTTTGTAGAGCACGAGGACGAATGGGAATCCTTTAAGGAAGCGGTCTTTGAGAAGTGAGAGGCAGCATATGCAGAACTACAAAATGACCCTTGCCTATGACGGAAGCCGTTATCAGGGCTGGCAGAGCCAAGGCAATACCGCAAATACCATCGAGACAAAGCTGGAGACAGCTTTGAGCCGTCTGACGGGCAGCCCGGTGACGGTACACGCATCCGGCCGGACAGATGCCGGCGTCCACGCAGAAGGTCAGACGGTCTCCTTCCAACTGGAGAAAACGCTCCCCTGCGCAGAGCTGATGGCGGATCTGAACCGCTTTCTGCCGGAGGACATCGGCGTGCTGGCGCTGGAATTTGTCCCGCCACGGTTCCACGCAAGGCTGTCGGCAACCGGCAAGACGTATGTCTACCGCATCTGGAACAGCCCCCTTCCGGACGTTTTTGGGCGAAAATATCGCTATCCCCTCCCTCAGCCGCTGGATCTGGACACCATGAGACAGTCCGCCTGTCTCTTAGAGGGCACTCATGATTTCCGTTCCTTCTGCGGCCTGACCCGGTTTAAAAAATCCACTGTGCGGACGGTCTATGCCATCGCCGTGGAACGGGCAGACAGCATTGTCTCCCTCCGCTTTACCGGGGACGGTTTTCTCAACCGTATGGTGCGTATTCTGTCCGGTACGTTGGTGGAGGTAGGGCTGGGGCTGCGCAGGCCGGAGGAGATGCGTTCTGTTCTGGAGGCGAGAGACCGGGCCGCTGCCGCAGGCGCTCTGCCCGCCCGCGGGCTGACACTGGAGCGGGTATATTACGAGGAAATTTCTTGGGTAATGGATTTGACGTGATGTTTTTTGCAGCACTGGAACGGAAACACCATTGAACCCTACGGCTGCTGCCAGAGGACACGGAATGATAGATAAATACTGAACTGCGGCGCTCTGCACAATATGTCGAATTCCGGCAGAAAAGATGAAGGAAGATTTCTATGTTCAAACTTTACAGTAAGAAAAAAGCGAAGCAAATCATTGAGACATACGGCGGCTGGATCACTCATGTGTCCGAGACGTACTCGGTTCCGGAGGCGTATATCAAGGCCATTCTCTACAAGGAGATCATTGAAATTAATCTTTTGGATCCGCTGGCAGATTTTGCGGTCAAAACCTACTGGGTCAGATACGGGCTGCGTAAACGGCTGTACCAAAAAGGATTCGTAAAGCGAGCAGAGCCGAGATTCCGGCACGGAATTCTGGGCAAGAAGGACAGTTCTACAGGATATGCTCAGATTTTCGCATATGTGGCGATCAATGCGGCTAATTTCGGAGCGGACAGAGGCATTGCAACCTATAATTCCCTCGGCATATGCTCCGATCACAGGCTGAGCGGAGAAAATTCGGATGACCTTTACATGATGTGGAGTCTGCTCTCCAAAGACAGGAAAGCCAATATCGCCCTTGCGTCCCTCAACCTGATCTCCGCTGCGGAGGAAATGAACGGTCACATTGATTTTGATCGGTACTCGGAGGAAGAGATCAAGCGAACATTTACGAGATATAATGCCAATGTCAGATATATCACAAAGTACAGCAAAGAGACGTACGGGTATTATTTGGGCTATAGCGGGCAGACGAAATGATTACAGTCAGGCAAAAGCTCACTAAACCGGAATGAAGATGTGTTATGCATCCCGGAAGTCAACCCGCTCGTCTCTCCCAGGGGCCGCTCCAGCAGCTCCGGTTGGGCATGAGGTGGGCCATAATGGTCCGCAAGCCCGGCGTCTTGACCCAGTGGCCGTCCCTGCGGTCGCCCCATTTCGCCCGTTACCTGGAGCCGGAGGCCGTCAGCTGAGATTTCGTAGAGCAGTGATATTGACATCTCCGCCGTGTATGTTCTAAACTATTTATGTCTTTCTCCATTTGAAAGGCCTCCTTGTTATTGTTTTGTTGATCGGCAAACCCAACTCTACTCTAACAAGGAGTCTTTTTTCTGTCCATAGCTAAAGCTTTTTGTTACCACTGGCAGAGCCAGCGGCTTACCTGCGGCAGCTGAAAAGGAGGCCTGTCTAATGACAGGTCTCCTTTTATTCGTGCATGCGCAGCTCTTCTATTGCGTCGGTTGGACCGGCTCAGCGGTGAACGACCTGGCCGTCCTTCACCTCAAAATTAGGATTGTCCGCCGAGATGACAACCTCCACGTTGGAGGAAAGATAGCCCCGCTCGCTCCATTCCGCCAGGCCCTTGCCCACCACAAGGCGCTGCAAGGTCCAGGGCATGGTGTCGCTCAGGGTCACAAGACTGTCCGGCAGGGTAAGCTCGGTAATGCCTTCGCAATGGCTGATCGTGCCGCGGGGGATGGAGAACACTCCCTCCGGGACGGCGACACTGCCGGTCAAACCGGGTGCCACCGCCGCAAGGGCCTGATCCCCGGTCCGGACGAGAAAGCCGCCCTCTGCCGAGAAGAACGGATTGCCACCGGCCACGGTAAACTTGTCAATATTCAGCCCCGCAAAGGCAGACCAGCCGATCTCACGCACGCTGGCGGGAATGGTCAGGGTGCCGGGGCTGCTCTGGAATTCTCCGCCTTGCATACTGTAATTGTTAAACGCTCTGCTGCCGATGGTCTCCAGTCCCTCCGGGAGCGCGACAGACTGGATGGGGCAGCCTTCAAAGGCATAACTGCCCAGCGTCCGGAGAGAGGCGGGAAGGGACAGCGTAGAAATGCCCGTGCCGGCAAAGGCGCCGTCGTCAATGATGTGCAGGTTCTGGGAGAATTGGACGGTTTTCAGGTCACTTAGCTGAGCGGCGGCCCGTTCGCCCACTGTCTCCACCGTGTCCGGGATAGTCAAAGTCTCGTTCGTCACGCCAAATACTGCCACCAGCTTTTTACCGTCCTTGGTGAGCAGCATCCCGTCTTGCACCGTGAAGTGAGGGTTACTGCTGTCCAGCGTGACGGTCACATTGCTCCGCTGATCGTAGGGGGAGAATCTGATCGTCTCCAGCCCGGCGGGCAGCTTGAGCCTGCTCAGCCTGCCTTCCTCGTCAAAGGGATAGCTGCTGATCTCGGTGACAGGGACATTTTCGACCTCGTCCGGCAGTTCCAAAACAGTGTCTGTGCCCTCGTAGCTCTCCAGAACGGCGTGATCGTTATAGATCAGGTAGGAAAGAACGCCGTTTTCCGTATGCTCGGCATAGCGAACTGCCCACTCACCGGTGTCATTTCCGGCCAGCTTGACCACCCAGTGGCCTACGGCAGTAAAGAATGCGTTTTCCGGGGAGATGTCGATCTCTTCGATCTCCTTCTGCTGGGCAAGTCCCGTCCAGTTAGAGAGGTTTTTGCCGATGTGCAGCCGCTTTAGTGTACCGGTGAGCTGACTGGGGAACGCTCCCTTGATGGACTGGAGACTGTCGGGGAGGATCAACTCGGTGATCAGTGTTTCCTCACTCTCTCCAGGGCGGTTGCAGCAGTCCAGTGCATCGGCATTCAGCTTCTGGATGCCCTCGGGGATGATAACGGTACCGCTGAGCCCGCCGCCCACCGCCAGCACCTCAGTGCCGGTGACATCAGTGAGGAAGGCGTCCCGGGCAGCAAAGTGCTCGCTGCCGTCAGCAACCGCAAATTTGGTGATGGGCAGACCGGCAAAGGCATATTCGCCGATCCAGATGACAGAGGCAGGTACTTGCACCTCGGACAGGGTGCAGGCAGCCTCGTTGCTCTCCATCTCGTAGTCCCACAGGTCCAGACAGAAGGCGCCGAAGCCGATCTTCTCCAGTCCCTCCGGCAGTTCCAGCTGTTTCAGCGGACAGTTGGAAAACGCATAGTCGCCGATCAGGCTGAGAGTGGAAGGCAGCTTTACGGTCTGGAGATGATTCATGTCATAGGCCGCATAGTCCCCTACCCGGGCCACGCCCTCCGGAATGGTCAGGCTGGTCCTGCTCCGATCCAATACAGACAGCAGCACGGTCTTGTCGCCATTCAAGAGCATGCCGTCCTGGATGACAAAATTCCGATTCTCCTCCGGCAGTGTGACGGTCAGATCGTCGATCCCGGCAAAGGGATTGCCCATGATTGCCTCCAGCTGGCCGGGCAGCCGGATCTCTCTCAGGGTGCTGTTGTAGACAAAGGGGAAATACTTGATCTCGGTCACAGGAACACCCTGCACCCGGTCGGGAAGGATCAGCTGAGTGTCATTGCCCTTGTAGTAGGTGAGCACAGCGTGATCCTCGTAGATCTGATAGGTGAGCTCGCCCTGCTGGGTCTTTTCCGTGTAGTAGTTGCTCTCTGCTGTCTCCAGTTCCTTCAGGTCGGAAGCATAGCGGTTGCCGTAGGTATCCGTCACCACGATCTGGCAGACCAGTCGTTCCCCCTCCGGAGCCAGCTGAGAGGCCGGCAGCATGGAGAAGGAGATCTCGTCCTCGAAGTAGATGTAGCAAAGGCTGAGCCACGCCTCCTCCCACTCGGAGTAGGGCAGGAGTGCGCCGTCCTCATAGGCGGGGGTCAGCGCCGCCAGCGGGTAGCCGAAGTAGTGCCAATTCTCAATGGAGATGTCCGACTTGCCGTTATAGGGCAAATTCTCATCAGAGGTAAAGACGGTCTTGATGGACACCTCATCCGTGGCCCGCTTTACGCCGTAGGAGATGCCCACGTCCTTTCGCAGGGCGTTGATGTTCAGGCGCATGGTGGCGTTTTGGAACAGGCGGACGCCGCCGTAATAGGTGACGCTCTCCTCGTCCGCAGCGCTCTGGGTCACGCAGAGAAGCAGCTGTTCTCCCCCGCTCTCCGCTACCAGCAGCTTCTGGTCCAGATCCACTCGAATGACGCCGTTTTCATCCGGCTCCACCCGACATTCGCTGATGATGGGAGCATAGGCCTTGGTCCCGTCGCCGTTCTCAAATTCCATTAAAATGGTGTACTGGGCGGAGGAGAGATGCTCCAGCTGTTCCTCGGTCAGAGTCAGGGTCAGCTCCTCCCCACCCTCACTCAGGCCGGGAAGCTTGACCCGCTCTTTGGCGCTGCCGCTCAGCCAGATGTCGGTAAAGTCGGCCACATAGGTGCGGTACCCTTCCGAAGAAGTGATGGTTTCATAGACATATTTGCCGGCACGCAGGAAGTAGCGCTGGTTGTCATAGGGATAGTAGACAGAGACGCCGCAGGCATCGCTTACATTGCCGTCCTTATAGACCACCATCTCCTCAATGGCATCCAGCAGAGCCTGCGCCTCTCTTTCGTGAAGCTGAGACACGCCCCTGGCAATGCCCGCCAGGTCCACCAGGTCCAGACTGTCACCCTTGCTGGTAACGCCGGACATGCCGTAGCGCTTGGTATTGTCCCGAATTCTGGCGAGTCGGGAATATCTGCCTTCCCCAAGATCGCCGCTCATTACGCCGAAAAGCTCATCCATGGCAGCAGAAACCTTTTCCACCTTGCCGAGGTCCAGGCAGGCCAGGGTGACATCCGGGTCGAAGGAAAAGGTCCGCATCTCCCGGACGGTACGAACATAGCTGTCGATGGCCGACCGGGCCAGCATCTCCGCATCATTGGTTTGGTTGAGCGTCTTGAGGAAGCTGTAATCCCAGCCGCAGCCCGGCTCGTTCTCCTGTGAGGCCACCAGATAATCCGCATAGGGGCTGAGTATGGAGGCAGTCTCAATGGAGGACATGAGGCAGGCGTCAAAGCCGATCCAGGCCAACTTGTTGTTCCTTCCAAAGGGAGAGTTTTTGAGTGCCGTCTCAAACTCCTCCAGCGTTAGGCTGTCATAGTCGAATATCTCATCCGCGCCAAAGCCGAAGATGGGGCCGCCGCCGTGATCCCAGCAGATGAGGACGTACTGGTCGGCAGGATACTCTTTGTAGGTATAGTCCAGGAACTCGGTGAGGGTGGCAGAATCGCCCATGTTCAGAGGCTCGTCGGTGCTGCCCACCAGATTGCCTTCCAGCGCACCGTCTCCGTCCTCATCAGGCTGAAGCTCAATGGCAGAGTTATAGTCAGAGGAGATGTCCAGCGTCCAGTAGGCACTTCCGCCGGTATAGATGATGACGTTATTTTTCGCAACATCTACTCCGCTCTCCATCATCTCCATAATGTCATAGGAGGCAGCGCCTGCCTCACTTTCCAGATTGGAGCCCACCATATAGATCATAACGGTGGTGGAGGCACTGTCGTGACTTCCCGTGGAGGGTTGAAAGGGGCTGCCTCCAAATGGCTGGCCGGAATGAAATTCCTCTTCCTTCGGCCCTTCCTCTGCATCCTCTGACTGACTCTGCTGATGCTCCTGGGCAAACTGGGCAGGGCCGCCAAAGCTGCCTCGAGTGATTTCCTCTCCTCTCCCGCAGCCCGTCAGCTGGAGCAGCACAAGCAGGGCTAACAGCAGAGCGGTCCGTCTGGTCTGTCTTCTCTTGTTCATGTGGTGCCCTCCCATTTTTCGCTTTCGCCTTCTGTTGCGCAGGGATATAATCTGTTTTAGTTTATCATACAGGCAAACACCGCGCAAACAAATCATTCCTTATTTTCCTAAATTGTAAAACTATGGCAAAAAGGCATCTCGACGGAGATGCCCTTCTGAATCAGTAAATGGAAAATGTGTTCACTAAAAAGTCTGCGTCCATACAGAAGCTCCACTTTCCGTTACACTTGACGGCATAGAGGTCCTTCATTTGGACAGTGAGGCGGTTGGTACCGGCCTCAAAGGTAACTTTCACGGTCAGGCGATAGACCTGCGTCACCTTGGCGGTGTTGTAGCCCTGATAATACAGGTCGGAGATCGCCTGGCTCAGCTCATCGCCTGTCAGCTTGACGGCTTCGGTGATCTTGTAGCCAAAGTGAATGTCCTTTGCCGCAATCTCCTCGCCGCTTAGCTCGGAGAACCGGTCGGCCAGCATCTGGAGCGTCTGCTCCATGCCGGCATCGGCGCTCTCCCAATAGGCCTCGTCCCGCTCCTGTACATAGCTGTCGTAGTTTTCGGTGCCGCTATAGACGGCGGCGGAAAGCTTTTGGGCGTCGCTGTCGTTCAGGGCGGCGAAAAAGTTTCTGACCGGCCGCTTATACCCGCCAAGGGCAATGACAATTATGATGACGACGGCCAGGACCAGCGCTGCTGCGCCGCTGCCGATCAGAATCAGCTGCTTACGGGTAATGGGCGTCTTTTTCTTCTTGGCTCGGGCGGACTTTCTGCGGGACGGAGCAGACACCTCCTCGGAAAGATCAGGCTCTCTCGTGGGCTTGCCGCATTCGGTGCAGACCTCGGTGCCCTCAGGCAATTCTGCACCGCAGTGTTCACAAAACATCTTAATATACCTCCTTTTCCGCCCCTCAGTCAGGCGGGAAATAATGCCGTTTTTTCCTTTTGATTATACCCTTTTCCCTTTTTTTCGTCAATACGGCAAACAGCACATCTTCAATGGGCAGAATGTGCGTTCTCGGCTGCAGGGGCCAACACTCCCCCGGTCAGCTGCCCTATTATGCTGCGGCAGGCTCCAGCAGGTTCAGTGCCTTGCCGCCGCATCTCAGGTATTCCGGTTTGAGCATCCCTCTCTGCTCACGCCTCTCCCGACATCTCCGCCTCGTGAAGCCGGGCAAAATACTCGTCATGGGCCTTGTTGTAGTCACGGTTAAATTCCTCGTCGTTGCCGGAGCGGAGGTAGGAGGAGTACATATGCTCCTGGTCGGCCAGCTCCGGACGGACACGGATGACCACGGCCATGCCCACGTTGGAGCAGAGGTCGGCGATCCGCTTCATCTCAGCCAGCAGGTTGGTGAAGCTGGCGTCGGCGTAGATATTGCACACCCCGCTGCTCATCCGTTTTAAATGATTGCCCTTGAGGATGTTGACCATATCGTTCATCACCTGGGTCAGGGGCTCAATGCGGTAGGCAGCTTGCACATTGCGGCGCTGGAAGGCAAGCTCGGCATTGTCCAAAATCTGACTGAGCGCATCCTCCAAAATCTGCAGCTCAGAGATGGCGTAGGCAGAATAGGCAGTGTCGTTCTTCGCCAGATTGGCGGCGTTTTCCGCAATACTGACGGCGTGATCGCCCAGACGCTCGAACTCCTTGGTCACCTTGTAGTACTGGTCCAGGATGCCTACATGGTACTCCTCCTGCAGGTGGGGGAGCAGCTCCACAATGTAGCGGCTGAGCCGGTCCGTCAGGCGGTCAATGTTGTCCTCTTCCTCCATGATCTCCTTGTAGACGCTCTCGTCGTACTTTTCCAGAAGAGCCAGGGACTTTTCCAGATTGCTGCGGGAGGCACGGAAAATGGTCATCAGCACGTCATAGCAGCTGCGCAGAGCCAGTGCCGGGGTGGTGAAGAAAGCAGGGCTGAGGGAGTCCAGTTTCTCTTTGTACTTGTCCTCGCTCTCCGGCTCGTCCTTGATGATCCTGCGGGCCAGCTTTTCATAGACGCCCAGCAAGGGGAGGAGCAAAATGGCGCAGGAGAGGTTAAAGACCGTATTGGTGTTTGCAATAATACCAGAGGTGACAGGCAGATCCCACAGGCCATTCAGCTGGCCCAGAGACTGGGCTACCGTCACACCAACCAGTACCAGAACAGTCTTGCTCAGGTTAAAGAGGATGTTCACTACACCCACCCGCCTGCTCTCTGCGTCAGCGCCGATGGAGCAAACGATGGCGGTGGTGATGCAGTCTCCCAGATAAATGCCCACGATGACGGCATAGATGGCCTTAAAGGTCAGCACGCCTGAGGAGGAAAATGCCTGTAAAATACCGATGGTGGCGGAGGAGCTTTGCAGCACAAAGGCCACGCCTGCGCCGGTGACGTAGCCCAAGAAAGGGTTGTCCCCCAGGCCGGTAAAGAGGGTCTCCACAATGCCGGACTCAGAGAGGGAGTTCACAGCCCCGGTCATGTTCAAAAGGCCGGAGAAGAGGATGCCAAAGCCGACGGCGATGTTGCCGATGGCCTTGGAGTTCTTAAATTTCACGCCCATAATGAGGATGATGCCCACGATAAGGGCGATTGGGGCAAGAGAGGATGGCTGGAAGATCCGAAGCCATGAGCCAGAGGAGGCGTCCACATCTAACAGCCGGATGATCTGTCCGGTGACCGTTGTGCCCACGTTTGCGCCGATAATAATACCAAGTGCCTGATGGAGGGACAGGATGCCTGCGCCCACCAGGCCGGAGGTGATGACGATGGTGGCGGTGGAGGACTGGATGAGGGCAGTGATAGCCACGCCCAGCAGGAAGGCCTTGATGGGGTTGTTGGTCACGTGCTCCATGGCTACTTTCAACGTACCGGAGGAGCTCTCTTTCAGAGAGTTTCCCATAAGGCGCATACCGTATAGGAACATGGCCAGGCCTCCGAAGAGGGTCAGTAGATTAAAAAAACTCATCTGTCTGTCTGCCTTTCTTTGGTGTACTGATAAAGGTTCGATCTTGTATCCGTTCTGTGCAAACTACGTTATATTCTCTCTCAGGAAAGTCTTTTCATATCGTGACCGTATCGAGGCAGTGATAGCCCAGCTTAGATACAGCCGGATCGCCCCCTCATCTCCGCAATCACGCTATGATCTTTTAAAAAATTCCAAGACCCGTCCTCCGGCGCCATCTGATCCAGCGGCTCACCTCGCCTAGTTCACCTCGCCTATTGTCTAGTTCTTATCAAGATACCACATTTCCAGAGAAAATGCGATAGTTTTCTGATGTCCTTTTATAAGGCAGCACTGCACATCTCCATAAAAAAGGGACACGAGATCTTCTTGGATAAAAAGCCGTGTGGAAAACGCCTGTCCGCTGGAAGCCGGCGGATGTCCGCCTTGACCATCCGCATCTCCTCCTCAAAGGAGCGGGCAGAGATACGCAGACAGCCATGTCCCAGAACAATGATCTGCTCCAGTCCGTCTGAGGTGGCCACCCGCACCCGGCAACGCTTGCCCAGCTTGTAGGACGCCTGTTCAATGTAGGAGTCCGCCGTCTCCGCCTCCCGGGTGTAGACCACATGAATGTTGTGGTACTGCTCCATCCGTCGGACACCGCCCTTCACCCGGTAGGCGTCAAAGACGAGGATGACATGGCACTTTTTATGGGCCTGATATTCGCAGAGGTCGTTCATCAGCGCCTGTCGCGCCCGGTCCATGCTGCTTTGGGACAGCCTTCGCAGCTCCTCCCAGGAGAAGATGATATTATAGCCGTCCACCAGCAGGTATTCTTCCAACGGCTCACAGTCCTTGATGGTGACTTGATCCGCCAGCCTGGCGTCTTTTGCCGGAGACGCAAAGGCCTGCTTCCGCTTTATCGGGCCGTAGGTCTGCTCAAAGATGGCCTGCAGTTCCTTGTCCGCGGCAGCGGCGGCGGCATAGGAGGAGGTCTGCCGCCGGGCGGGCTGAGGCGCTGCTTCCTCCTGGGCATTCAGGTTGACCGGCGTTTCCAGATGCTGATAGCGGCTGACCTCGTTCCACGGGACGATGATCCCGGAACCGTGGCTGCAAAAGACGGAATCCGCCGTGTTTTCCGCATCGCTGTCCGGGTCGTACCCGATGGCAGCGACTGCCGCTTTTGTGTTATGGCAGGGGAAGTAGCCCTTCATACGGAGGGCCAGGTTTCCTCTGCCCTTAGTGTAGGCGTTGACCTCACTGGCGTAGTCCCCCAGTTCGGAGACGGGAGCGCTGCCCCGGAGAATGGCTCTGTCCCCGGTCTGCTCCGGCGGCTCAAAGCTGCCGGAGCGCTGCTGAAGGTCGCTCATGGCCCGTCCCAGGTGTTCGGCGGGCAGGTCCAGCTCAATGTCGTACCACGGCTCCAAAAGGACGGGCGCCCCCTGCCGCAGGCCCTGACGGACGGCCCGATAGGTGGCCTGCCGGAAGTCACCGCCCTCGGTATGCTTCAGATGGGCCCGCCCCGCAATGAGCGTGATGGTCATATCCGTAATGGGCGAGCCGGTCAGCACACCCAGATGGGGCTTTTCCATGAGGTGGGTGAGAATGAGCCGCTGCCAGTTCAGGTCCAGTTGATTCTCGTTCACCGCCGATCGAACGGTCAGGCCGCTCCCCCGTTGGGCCGGCTCTAAGAGGAGATGAACTTCCGCATAATGGCGGAGCGGCTCAAAGTGACCCACGCCGATGACCGGGGCTGCAATGGTCTCCCGGTAGACAATGCGGCCGGGGCCAAAGGAGACCGCCAGCCCGAAGCGCTCTTGGATGCGTTTCGTCAAAATCTCAGTCTGCACCTGACCCATGAGCTGGACGTGGATCTCCCGCAGTTGCTCCTTCCAGAGGATGTGGAGCTGGGGATCCTCTTCCTCCAGCTCCCGCAGCTTTTGCAGGGCGGTGTGGACGTCTGTGCCCTCAGGGAGCAGCAACTGATAGGTCAGGACGGGCTCCAGCGCCGGCCTTTCGGAGTCAGGCTCTGCCCCCAGTCCCTGACCGGACCAGGTTTTGGTCAGGCCGGTAACAGCGCAGACCGTCCCCGCGTCGGCCGTGTCAATGGGTTTGTATTTGGCTCCGGAGTAATGGCGGAGCTGGTCTGCCTTCTCTGTGCAGCTCTCCCCTTTTTCGGCAAAGGTCAGGGGCGTTTTCGCCTTCAGGCTGCCGCCGGTGATCTTCATCCAAGTCAGGCGGGTCCCCTGACTGTCACGAGAAATTTTGAACACCTTGGCCCCAAAGTTCGGGCCGTAGGCAGGTATCGGGGCGTAGTCCGTCAAGCCCTGCAACAGGGCATCCACCCCCTCCAGCTTGAGGGCGGAGCCGAAATAGCAGGGGAACAGCTTGCGGCTGCGGATGGCACGAGCGATGTCCTCCCGTCCCAGCTGTTCTGTCTCCAAATACTGCTCCAGGAGGATCTCGTCGCAGACAGCAGCATCCTCTCCCAAAGGCTGGGTAAAATCAACACAACCGTCTCCAAAGCGTGCTTTCAGCTGCCCCAGGACAGTGTCCCGGTCAGCCCCGGCCAGGTCCATCTTGTTGACAAAGAGAAAAGCGGGGACGTGATAGCGCTCCAATAGCCGCCAGAGAGTCTCGGTATGGCCCTGCACGCCGTCAGTGCCGCTGACGACCAGAACGGCGCAGTCCAGCACCTGTAAGGTCCGCTCCATCTCGGTGGAGAAATCCACATGACCCGGAGTGTCCAGCAGCGTGACCTCCGTCTCTCCAAGGGGAAAGACGGCCTGTTTGGAGAAGATGGTGATGCCCCGCTCCCGCTCTAAGTTGTCTGTGTCCAGAAAGGCGTCCATGTGGTCTACCCTGCCCAGCTTTTTCAGCTGTCCGGTGCGGTATAAGATACCCTCGGAGAGGGTGGTCTTGCCGGCGTCCACATGAGCCAGGACGCCCAGGGTCAGATGTTTCATGGGTTCACCTCCTGATAGGACAGTCTGCGCCGCAAACCAGCTTCCGGCTTGCGGCGCAGGGAATGACTATTTTACTTAAATGGCCTTGCAGATGAGCTCGCCCATCTTGTCAGTACCCACCAACTGCTCGTCGCTGCCGGCGATGTCGGCGGTGTGCCAGCCATCTGCCAGCACCTTGTCCACAGCATCTTCAATGGCCTGGGCCTCGGCAGAGAGCCCGAAGGAGTAGCGGAACATCATGGCCACAGAGAGAATCGTGGCGATGGGATTTGCCTTGTTCTGCCCGGCGATGTCGGGGGCGGAGCCGTGGATCGGCTCGTAAAGGCCGGGGGCAGAGGCGCCCAGAGAGGCGGAGGGCAGAAGGCCGATGGAGCCGGTGACCTGAGATGCCTCGTCAGAGAGGATGTCGCCGAACATATTTTCCGTCACCACCACGTCAAACTGGCCGGGGTTGCGGACGATCTGCATGGCGCAGTTATCCACCAGCATGTCCTCATACTCCACGTCGGAATACTCCTCTGCCAGACGGTGCATCACCTCCCGCCACAGCCGGGAACATGCCAAGACGTTGGCCTTGTCCACTGAGGTGACCTTATTGCGGCGCAGACGGGCCAGCTCAAAGGCCTTGCGGCCGATGCGTTCGATCTCCAGCTCGGAGTAGGTCATAAGATCGGAGGCCTCAATGCCCCGGTCCTCAGTCTCATAGCGGTTGCGCTTACCGAAGTAGATTCCGCCGGTCAGCTCCCGGACCATCATGATGTCAAAGCCCTGCTCGGCGGTCTCCTTTTTCAGGGGAGAGGCGTCTGCCATGCCCTTGCGCATGGCGGCGGGGCGGAGATTCGTGAAGAGACCCAGGTCCTTTCGGATGGCAAGGAGGGCGGTCTCAGGCCGCTGCTCGGCGGGTTTGTCGCTGCCCCATTTCGGGCCGCCCACAGCGCCGAGGAGGACGGCGTCACAGCTCTTGCAGGTCTCTGCCGTGCCGGCGGGATAGCTGACGCCCACAGCGTCAGTGGCGCAGCCGCCCATCAGGACGTCCACGAAGGAGAACTGATGGCCGAACTTGTCTCCCGCCGTCTCCATGACCTTTACCGCCTCATTCACGATCTCAGGGCCGATGCCGTCGCCCCGGATCAGGGCAATTTTGTATTCGCTCATAGGGTACACCTCTGTCTGTCAAAGTGAATGTGTCTATTTTATACTCTTTGTCCGGGAAAAGCAAGC
>OMVL01000021.1 GCA_900314485.1 uncultured Eubacteriales bacterium | reverse complement strand
CAGCCTGTGGAGATCCACCTGGATGACCTGAACATGCTGTTTAACGGTATGGAGGACAGTCTCACTTTTGAGGAACTGAGAGCGCTGGGGCTGAGAACGCTGGAGAAAAAGGTATATGGCAGTTTTGGAACGCTTGTGACATTCGAACTGTATGACTGCATCGTCTGGGTCGCCTGTGATGACAACGGTACCATTACAGGGCGCAATGTATGGAACTGCATCATCCCCACTGTTGAGGACTTGATTGATCAGGATGCGAGCGGAGGGACTCATGATGTCTTCGGTACAATCCGAAGCGCAACCACGGGCCGGCCTATTGACGCGGTCCAGATCACTGTTTACAACCAGTACAACGCAAAGGTGGCAGAATGTGTCAACGAGCGGGACGGCGCCTACCGGATCGAGGATCTGGAGCCCGGTTACTATACTGCCGAACTTGAGGCAGCCGGCTATGTGACCGAGACGGTAGATCTCTATGTCGATAAGTGGAGCCGGGAAATTGAAAAGGACATCTCTATGTCGCCCATTCTGAGCGCAGGCCAGATCCGTATTGTTCTGACTTGGGGTCAGATGCCTGCGGATCTGGACTCCCATCTGTTTACCAACAGTCAGCACATGTTTTTTGCAAATCCCGTTATCTCATTCGGCAGCAGCGTGATTGCCGAACTGGATGTGGATGACCAAGACGGCTACGGACCGGAGACCACCACAATTTACGACAGCAGTCAAACCTACCATTTTATGGTCGAGGACTATTACTACTCCGGGCTGCTAGGCGCATCTGGGGCTCAGGTCAAGATCTATCTGCCGGACAGCAGCAACCCCATCGTAATCGATGTGAACCCTGCGGCGGAAAATGTCTGGGATGTGTGCCGGATCGTAAACGGTCAGGTGGAAATCATCAATCAGCCGGCGGAAAGTATAGGCTGATAGGCCATGACAGAGTTGTATATCATCCTTGCTCTTTGCATCGTCATTCTCGGGCTTCTTGCTGTGGTGGGGGCATTGGTCATTCTCCTGATCCGAGGGGACAATGCGGCGCCGGAACAGCAGCATTCCAGATGGAATAAAACAGTCTATGCGGGCCAGAGAGATGCGTACAGTGAGCAAAAAATGGCTCAATGGCAGTTGGAACTGCTGAATTTGCAGAGCGGTCAGCGATACCGCATTGTCCTGGACCGGCCCATCGTGATCGGCCGCAGCATTCCAAACTACCATACGTTTAACGATGTTGGCATAGGACAGTCCACTGCCATCTCAAAACGTCAGTGCCGGATGTTCGAGACAAACGGTCAGATTTATCTGCAAAATCTGAGTCAGGTGAACTGTACCCGCCTGAACGAGCAACTGCTGGAAAGACCGACAGCGCTGCACCTGGGGGACATGATCCAAGTGGCAGATGTGCTGCTGCGGGTCAACATGATGTACTGCATGCCCGTTTGACGGGAAATAGACACATTCACTCAAAGCCCTGTTTCGGCAAAAAAGGCCGGGACAGGGCTTTTTTATGCAAACGGATCTGCAACCTGAAAAAATAAGGCGCTGCCCGTGTTCGGTCATATAGAGACAGAAGCGCTCATACACTTGACCAGAGCATAAGAGAGGAGGGACGAGCATGGAGCGTCTTCAGGCAGTGAGAGAGGCATCAACCGTTTTGCCCAGAGAACTGCGGATTGTCTTGCTGGCCCAGCCTGCCGAACGGCAGGGCGACTGGGAGGAAATTCGCCTGCGGGCAGGGCGGGGCATGAGCTGCGTAGACGGAAGCGGCCGGGAAAAAACGATCTATCGCCCTGTGACGGCGGAGGACCTTCGCCTGACGGTGGAGCTTGCCACCAGAGCCTCCCTGCAGAGCGTCTCGGAAAAGCTGTCAGCGGGCTTTCTGCCCCTCAGGGGCGGCCATCGGCTGGGCATCTGCGGGACGACAGCCATCCGGGAGGGAAGGATCCTCCATTTTCGGTCTATCTCCTCCCTGAATCTGCGCATTGCCTGTCCTGTGACCGGCATTGGCGAAGAGGTCCTGCCCCAGCTGCTGGAGGACGGACACTTTTGCAGCACCCTCATTCTGGCTCCGCCCGGAGAGGGCAAGACCACGTTGCTTCGTGACTTGATCCGTTTGCTGGGGGAACGGGGCATCCGCACCGGACTTGCTGATGAGCGGGGGGAGGTTGCGGCGCTGTATCAGGGGGAGCCGCAGCTGGATGTTGGTCCGTTGGCCGATGTGGCAGACGGCTGTCCCAAGGGAGAGGGGCTGATGCTGCTGCTCCGGGGCATGAGTCCTCGGGTGCTGGCGGTGGATGAGATCACCCACCCCAGCGATGTCTCAGCCCTCTGCCAGGGGGCAAACTGCGGAACGGCGGTGCTGGCCACGGCGCACGGCGGATCACTGGAGGAACTGAAGAGCCGCAGTGTCTGCAAGCCGCTTCTGGAGCAGAACGTCTTTTCCCGATTGATCACCATCCAAAGAGAAGGGCGGCAGCGTACGTATCGGGTGGAGCGGATTTCATGATACATCTGATTGGCAGCTTACTGGTGACAGGCGTCTGCCTCTGGGCGGGTTGGAGCAGACGGCAGTGGCTCCGCCGCAGGCGCCAGACTCTGTCTGACTTTTGCCACGCCCTTGCCCGAATGGAGACAGAGTTGTCTGAGCACGAGACGGATACGGCGGACCTGCTTGCCCTCATGTCCTCCGGGACAGGCCGAGCCGAGCCCTTTTTCCGACGCTGCGTGGCAGGCTTGGAGCAGAGGGACTACACGCCGCTGTGTAAGATCTGGTCTGAGGCGGCAGAGGCCTGTGACCTGCCGCTGAAAGCAGACGAGCGAAGCCTGCTGGAGCGGGGCGGACGGCTGCTGGGCCGCTATGACGGACGGGCCCAGGCCATGCTTCTGGCACAGCTTCGGCGGGATATGGAGCGTTGTCTGGAGACAGCAAGAGAAGAGGAGCGGCGAGAGGGGAAAACGGCGGTTCTGCTGGGATTGACGGCAGGATTGATTACGGTATTGATGCTGAACTGAGGAACAAAGGAGACTGTACAATGGATATTGATCTGATTTTCCGCATCGCAGCGGTGGGAATTCTGGTGTCGGTGCTGAATCAGGTGCTGGCCCGCTCCGGCCGGGAGGAACAGGCGACCATGGTGACATTGGCAGGTCTGGTGGTAGTGCTGATGATGGTCGTGCGACAGATCAGCGCTCTTTTTGACCTGGTCAAGAATCTCTTTGGGCTGTGAACGGTACGGCGGTGCTGGCTCTGGGCGCCATCGCTGTGACAGGGACCTTTTGCGCCCTGGTGCTGCGCAAACAGACACCGGAGCTGGCGCTGCTGCTGGCCCTGGTGGCCGGGTGCCTGCTCCTGTGGCAGTGCCGGGAGTGGCTGGCGTCAGTGCTGCAGCTTTTGGACAGGCTGGCGGAATTGGCGGGACTCTCCGAGGAGATCGTTACCCCCCTGATCAAGACAGTGGGCATTTCCATTCTCGTCCGCATTGCTGCGCAGATCTGCCGGGACGGCGGCATGGGGAGCATTGCCGCAGCACTGGAGCTGGCCGGCAGTCTGGCAGCGCTGGTAACCGTGATGCCCCTGCTGTGGGCCGTTTTGGAGTTAGTGGGGTCGCTGCTGTGAGAAGACTGATTGCTGTGATGGGCATCCTGCTGCTGCTCCTGGTCCCGGCGGGAGCAGTGGAGACAGAGGTATGGGACAGCGTTGACACTGAGGGACTTCAGCGTCAGGCGGATGACTATATCGACATTGAACTGACACCGGACATTGACCTGGATACCGGACTCTCTGCCCTGGGAGCAACTGCGTTGGAACAGCTGGACTCCATCCTGGTGCGGGCCACCCGCAGCGGAGGCCTGATCCTGATGATCGCACTGTTCTGCGCACTGACAGAGACAGTATGCGCAAACACAGGTGTAGTTGAAAAAGGGCTGCCCCGCATCGTGGGGACCCTTGCGCTGACTGCGGTGGCAATGGGAGATCTCAGCTCTCTTTTGGGGGCAGGAAAAGACACCGTCGTGCGCCTTGCGGAGTTTAATAAGCTCCTCATTCCCGCCATCACAACTGCCGCTGTGGCCAGCGGCTCCTTTACCGGGGCGGCAGCCCGGCAGATGATCACGCTGTTCTGCTCCAATCTGCTGCTCAGTCTCATGGAAGGAGTGCTGATCCCCATGACCTATCTCTTTGTCGCCGCCTCAGCCGGTGCCCTTGCCACGGAAAACCAGGGCATACGGGCCATTGCGGACTTTGTCAGCTGGGCAGTACAGACCATCCTCAAGTGGCTGCTGCTGATTTTTACGGGCTACATCAGTCTCAGCGGAGTCATTGCAGGCACGGCAGACCGGGCGGCAGTCAAGCTGACCCGGTTTGCCATCTCCGGAATGGTCCCGGTGGTGGGCAGCATCCTTTCTGATGCCACAGAGTCGGTGCTGGCAGGGGCAGGCATTCTCCGAAACGCCATAGGGATTTTTGGGACGATTGCGGTAATGGCCTTTTGCCTGATACCTTTTCTGCATCTGGGCGTGCAATATTTGCTTTACAAGCTGGCTGCCGTCCTGACTGCGGCGGTGACCAACAGTCCCATCTCCAGGTTGATTACAGACATCAGCAAGGCATTTGGACTCATTCTTGCCATGACGGGGACGGCGGCACTGCTGACGCTGATCTCCATTATCACCACCGTAGCGGTGGCGGTGACCTGAGATGGAGGCGCTGAAGGATTGGCTGCTGGCAGTGCTGGCAGTATCGCTGCTCGCCGCCATTGCTCAGGCGGTCATGCCGGAGGGGAGCGTCAAAGCGGTAGGGCGGTTTGCCTGCGGCCTGCTGGTATTTCTGGCGGTCGCCCGGCCGGTGCTGGGCATTGACTATACCCGATTATCTTCGGTCATCCGCAGCTACGCCCAGCAGACACAGCTGACAGAGGCAGAACTGACAGAGACAAAAAATAGCTTGACCGAATCCATCATAGCCCAGGAGACGGCGGCATATATTCAGGACAAGACGGAAACACTGGGACTGGATTGCAGGGCGGAAGTGGCCTGGACCTGGTCGGAGGAGGGACTCCCTGTACCAACTCGGGTAACTGTGACGGGAACACTGACGGAGGGGGAGCGATCTCTTCTGACGGACAGCCTGACGCAGGATCTGGGCCTGTCTCCGGAACAGATCGTCTATGCAGATGAGGAGGAGCCATGAAGCTGCCATGGGATATGAAAAAGTGGGGAGAGCTGCTGAAACGGTATCAGGCGGTGCTGTTGGTGCTGGTAGTCGGCCTGGGACTGCTGCTCTGGCCGGCCGGAACGGGCAAAGAGGGGGATTTCGCAGCGTCGGAAGAACAGCGGGCCATTATGGACAGCGATGCCTATATAGCAGACCTGGAACGGCGGCTGGAGACGGCGCTTTCTCAGATGGAGGGGGTGGGCGAGGCCACTGTGGTACTTACACTGGAGAGCGGGACCCGCCGGGTCCTGGCCTATGATCAGAACGGGGAAGGGCTGGAGACGGTGGTCATCTCTGCCGGAACAGGACAGCAGGAGACGGTGACCGTTCAGGAATTGGCGCCCCGGCTGCAAGGCGCACTCATTATCTGTCCGGGCGGCGGGGATCCCAAAGTCCGGCTGAATATCCTGCAGGCGGTAGAGGCGCTTACCGGGCTGCGGGCCAACCAAATATCTATTTGTCAAGGGACAGGAGGCAATGCAAAATGAAATTGTGGAAACGAAATGCGGTCGTAGCGGCCATCGTACTGTTCGTCTGTGTGGCGGTCTATCTCAACTGGTCCTACGGCCAGCAGGAGGCCGTGAACGGCAGCAACGCAGCTCCCACTAACATTTCCAACGAGGGAGGAAATACCAAGACACTGGGCGAGGCGGCGCTGGTCAGCACGGACAGCCTGAACTCCGACGGAACGGAAGAGGTGATTCTGGACAGCTGGGATGTACAGGAGGTCAGCGGAGACACCCAGAGCGGCGTGGACAGCTATTTTGCAAATGCCCGGCTCAGCCGTGAGGAGGCCAGAGCCAGCGCACTTGCTATCTTGCAGGAGACGGTGGATGACCCTGAGGCCAGCGAGGCTGTGATCAACGCAGCAGCGGACAGCATCACCGCCATGGCCTCTGCCACGCTTGCGGAATCTCAAATTGAGAGCCTGGTGACAGCCAAGGGCTATACCGAGTGCGTGGCCTTTATCGGAGAGAACAGCGTCAGCGTGGTAGTGGCAACGCCTACCGGCACTCTGGAGGCGGCTGACGTGGCCAAAATCACGGACATTGTCCTGGGAGAGACCAGCTATTCGGCAAATTCCGTCAAGGTTGTACTGGCAGAGGGAGAAGCCGCTCAGTCCACAATGATGGAGCAGAGTGAGACAGAGGAAACGGTGGCGGAACAGCCGGTGGAAGAGCCCACCCTGACAGAGCCTGCCATGGCCGAAGAGACGGAGAATATCATGGAATAAGCAACTTTGAGGATGGGGAGACCTGTCCTCATTTTTTCTCATTTCTTTTTTCCGGAAAAAGGGTTTTCAATCTGTATATTTCGGTGTATAATGAGTGAAAAACTGTATATTGGGTCATTATGTAGTGACCTGAGAAAGAGAAGATGGAGGAACGGGAAATGACAAGAACCGCTGCCCGTGAGATTGCAGTTCGCCTGGCCTATGAGTTGGGCTATACCAATGAGAGCGCTGAGCAGATGCTGGACCGCTTTCTGGCCCCGGAGCACTTTATGACCCTTGCACAGGAGGATGACCTGTATGCCGATTATCCCGGCCAGGGGGAGGAGGCATATATCCGCAGACTGGTGTCAGGCGTTGGCGCCCATGGGGCAGAGCTGGACGGTTACATCGAGAAGTATGCCATCGGCTGGCAGTTTGAGCGGATCCCCCGTGTGGCGGCCGCCATTATGCGGGTCGCCATGTATGAGCTGCTGTATATGCCGGATATTCCACGACGCACAGTCATCCACGCCGCTGTCCGCATTGCGGAGCACTATGAGGACGAAAAGGTTGTCTCTTTTATCAACGGCATTCTGGGCAAGTTCCTCCGCACCGAGCTGCCTGAGGAGGCAGACGACTGATGGGCGCTGTTCTGGGGATCGACACCAGTAACTATACGACCTCTGCCGCTGTTCTTAGGGACGATCATACCGGTGTGAATGCCGGGAAGCTGCTGGAAGTCAAAAAGGGAGAGCTGGGCCTTCGTCAAAGCGATGCCCTGTTTCAGCATGTCAAGGCGCTGCCCGAGCGCTTTTATGAGCTGGAGGAGAAGGGACTGCTGCGGGACATCAAGGCCGTGGGCGCATCCACCCAGCCTCGAGCGGTGGAGGGATCCTATATGCCCTGTTTCCTGGCCGGCGCCTCTCAAGGGCAGACGCTTGCCACTACGCTTGGCGTTCCGTGCTATGGCTTTTCCCATCAGCAGGGCCATGTGGCCGCTGTCTGCTGGTCGGCGGGGCGTCTGGACCTGCTGGATCAACCCATGCTGGCCTGGCACCTCTCCGGCGGCACCACAGAACTGCTGCTGGTTGTTCCGGAGGGGAGCAATGTACGCTGCGCCCGCATCGGCGGGACTACGGACATCTCTGCCGGCCAGCTCATTGACCGGACAGGCCAGATGCTGCATGTGCCGTTCCCATCGGGGAAAAGTCTGGACCGGTCGGCCCAGTTTTCTGACAGAAAGGACTGCTTCAAGGTCCGCCTGCAGGGGCTGGAATTCTCCCTTTCCGGCATAGAGAATAAAGTGAAAGACATGGTGGCAGATCACCGTCTGCCCTCTGATATTGCCCGGTTTGCGCTTTTGACCATAGCTTCCGCTGTGGAGCGCGCTACCCAGGCTGCCCGCCGTCAGTATCCCGGCCTGCCGGTCATCTGCTCCGGCGGTGTTGCCTCCAACACGCTGCTGCGGCAGAAACTCTCCGGCGTCACCTTTGCTGAGCCTGCCTTTTCCACAGACAATGCTATGGGTATCGCCGTACTCACCATGCGCCGCCTGCGTCAGGAGAGCTGACGATGGTGCAGCAGTCTGTTTTCTCTGTCGGCCAGGTCAACCAGTATTTGAAGGCCAAGTTGGACGGAGACCGGGTACTCTCCGCCATTGCTGTGCGGGGAGAGATCTCCAATTACAAATGCTATCCATCCGGACATCATTATTTCTCACTCAAGGACAGTGAGGGAGCGCTGAAATGTGTCCTGTTCCGCTCGTCTGCCCAGCGGCTGCGATTTCGGCCGGAAAACGGCATGAACGTCATCGCCCGTGGGCGGATCACCGTCTTTCCCAGAGACGGCCAGTATCAGCTCTACGCCGACGGCCTGATTCCGGACGGTGTGGGCGAGCTGTATGTCGCCTTTGAACAGACCAAGGCCCGGCTGCTGGAGGAGGGCCTGTTTGACGAGGGGCACAAAAAGCCTATCCCCGCCTATCCGGGGACGATAGCGCTCATTACCTCTGCCGCCGGCGCTGCGGTACACGATATGATACGGATTCTGAGAGCCCGCTGGCCGATAGCGGAAGTACGGCTTCTGCCGGTACGGGTGCAGGGAACGCAGGCTCCTGCCGAGTTGGCCGGTGCGCTGCGCTATGCCAATGCCCACCGGCTGGCGGATGTCATTATTATCGGTCGGGGCGGCGGCTCAATGGAGGATCTGTGGGCCTTTAACGACGAGCGGCTGGCACGGGCGATCTATGATTCAGAAATTCCGGTCATCTCCGCCGTGGGGCATGAACCGGATGTGACCATCTCCGACTTTGTGGCAGATCTTCGGGCGGCAACGCCCTCCAATGCCGCTGAGCTGGCTGTTCCCGACTGGCGGGAGATGTCTCAGCAGCTGGACCAGTTTTCTGCCCGGCTGCGTTCGGCCATCATCGCCCGTCTGGAGGAGGAGAGAGGACAGCTGCACCGCCTGTCGGGAAGCCGTGTGATGACCGATCCCATGACGCCGATCCGTGACAAGCGCCTGCTGCTGGACTGGCAGCGGGAGCGGCTAATTAGCCAAATGCAGGCACTCACCCAGACCTGGCGCAGCAGACTGGCGGGCCTTGCCGCAGGATTGGACGCTATGAGCCCCTTGAAGGTGTTGGCACGAGGATATAGCCTGGCTGCGGATGAGGACGATCACCTGCTTAAATCTGTCGATCAGGTGGAGCCGGGACAAAAACTCCGGCTCCGCCTGTCAGACGGCAGCGTGGACTGTGTTGCGATGAAGAAACGAAAGGATGTGGCAGACCGTGCCCCCGAAAAAGAAAAACTTTGAGGAATCCATGACCCGCCTGGAGGAGATCGTCTCCCAACTGGAGCGGGGAGAGGCTCCGCTGGAGCAGTCTGTCGCACTGTTTGAAGAGGGGACCCGGCTCATTCAAAGCTGCAGCAAACTGTTGGACAGTGCGGAACAGAAGGTGCTCAAGCTCTCCAAAGGCCCGGATGGAGAGCCTGTAGGCGAACTTTTTGCGGACGGCGAGGAATAGGCTATGGATTTTGTGCAGGAACTGGGCAGAGCTCAGGCAAAGATAGAGGGGTATCTGGCCGGGTGCTTTGCCGGTGAGCCCCGACATGCCGCACTCTATGAGGCCATGCGTTACAGCCTGCTGGCCGGCGGCAAGCGGATCCGGCCGGTGCTGGTGCTGGAGTTCTGCAGGGCGCTGGGGGCGGAGGAAGACAAGGCACTGCCCTTGGCGGCTGCCATTGAGATGATCCACACCTACTCTTTGATTCACGACGATCTGCCCAGCATGGACAATGACGATCTGCGCCGGGGCAGACCGACCAATCACAAGGTCTATGGAGAGTGTATGGCGATTCTGGCAGGTGACGCCCTGCAGTCCGCCGCATTTTCCGCCGTTCTGTCCGCTGATTTTTCCCCGGAGACGAGAGCGGAGGCCGCACTGGTGCTGGCCCGTGCCGCAGGAGAAGACGGCATGGTGGCCGGCCAGGTGCTGGACATGGAGGGGGAGCAGAAATCTCTTTCACTGGATGAGATCGCCCATATGAACGCACTGAAAACCGGCTGCCTGCTGGAGGCTGCCTGCCTGATGGGCGTGATTGCGGGGGGCGGCAGCGAAGAGCGGAAGCAAGCGGCAAAAGCCTATGCCGCCGCCATCGGTCTTGCTTTCCAAGTGCGTGACGATATGCTGGATGCAATCTCCACATCCGAAGAGATGGGCAAGACGGTGGGCAAGGATCAGGCACAAAACAAGTCCACCTTTGTCTCTCTGCTGGGGCTGGAGGCCTGCGAAAAGATTGTGGCAGAGCAGACCGAGCTTGCAAAGTCTGCTTTGCGGCAGACTGGTATGGAGACGGAATTTTTCTGTGCACTGGCAGATTATCTGGCCGGGCGCAGTTACTGACAAAGAGAGAGGAAGAAGAGAGATGAAATTTGACATTCCATCCGCAAATATGGTTTTGATCCTGTCCGGTCTGTCCTGGTTTTTTGCGCAGCTGGTCAAGGGAATCATCCAACGCATTGTCAACGGGTCGTTCTCTCTGGAGCAATTTCTGGCCAGCGGCGGTATGCCCAGTTCTCACTCTGCGCTGGTGACCTGCTGTGCCATCAGCATTGGGGCGTATTATGGCTTTGACTCCGGTCTCTTTGCGCTGGCCCTGCTCTTTGCCATTGTTGTGATGTATGACGCCTGCCATGTCCGCAAATCTTCCGGTGAGCAGGCACTGCTGCTCAATGATCTGCTGCGTTATCTCTCCGAGCATCAGGGCGAACAGCCTACAGAACAGGAACTGAAGGTCGTTTTGGGACATACAACACTGCAGGTCTTTTTCGGCGCCCTTCTGGGACTGACAGTTGCTCTGGCGGGTCTTTGGCTTTTTACTTGAGTTGAGTGCGTATTTCCGAGGAGATGCCTGATATGTGGGAGAGTATATCAAATCTTTCGCTGCCTATGATTGATCTCACGGATGATCAGGGCGTGGAGTTGTGTAAAGCGCTGCGGCATGATCTGGTTCGATCTGTGGCTCAGACCGGAGGCCATCTGGCGTCCAATCTGGGCGCTGTGGAACTGACGGTTGCAATCCACCGTGCCTATGACACCAGTCGGGACAGGGTGGTCTTTGACGTGGGCCACCAGTGCTATATTCATAAAATTCTCACCGGCCGGGCCGAGCAGATGAGCACTCTGCGGCAGTATGGCGGTCTTGCCGGCTTCCCAAAGCCGACGGAGAGCGTACATGATGCCTTTATTGCGGGCCACGCCTCCAACTCTGTCTCCGTTGCGGTGGGCATGGCCCGTGCCAGGACCATCCGGGGAGAGGACTATGATGTCCTTGCGCTCATCGGCGATGGCGCGCTGACCGGCGGCCTTGCCTATGAGGGCCTGTCTGACGCCGGCGGCAGCGGCGAGCGCATGGTGGTCGTTGTCAACGACAACGGCATGAGCATCAAGAAGAACGTGGGCGGAATGGCGTCTCTTCTGCGCCGTCATCATTTGAGGCCCACCTACCTTGGGTTTAAGCGGGCCTATCGGACCTTTACCCGCAAGCTGCCTGGCGGGAAAAAGCTCTATGCCGGGATCCACAAGATCAAAAAAGCCATCAAGGGTACGCTGCTTCCGTGCAGTATGTTTGAAGATATGGGCTTTACCTATATCGGTCCGGTGGACGGACACAATCTCAGCGAGCTGACCCGTCTGCTCCGCTACGCAAAGCAGTTGGACGGCCCTACGCTGCTCCATGTCCGCACGATCAAGGGCAAGGGCTATCCGCCTGCGGAGCAGACGCCTGCCAGCTTCCACGGGGTCAACCCCTTCCGCCCTGAGACGGGATTGCCGCTGAAAGCGTCCGGAGAAAATTTCTCGGCTGTGTTTGGCCGTACACTGTGCCGTCTGGCGGAAGAGAATCCGAATGTATGCGCGGTCACGGCTGCCATGGAGAGCGGAACGGGACTCTCTGGCTTTGCGGAGCGTTTTCCGGAGCGCTTTTTTGATGTGGGTATTGCCGAAGGACATGCAGTTGCCATGTGCGGCGGAATGGCAAAGCAGGGCATTGTCCCTGTCTTTGCCGTCTATTCTACGTTCCTTCAGAGAGCCTATGATATGCTCATTCACGATGTGGCGATCCAAAAGCTCCATGTGGTCCTCTGTGTGGACCGGGCAGGCCTGGTGGGAGCAGACGGAGAGACACATCAGGGAACCTATGACGTTTCCATGCTGGCTGTGGTGCCCTATATGCAGATTTTGGCCCCTGCCAGCTTTGCGGAGCTGGAGGAGATGGTCACGTGGGCGGTAAACGAGGCGGTCGGCCCCGTTGCGGTACGCTATCCCAGAGGCGGAGAAAACGGCTACCATGAAAATCACTCCGATAAGCCTACCGTCATCCTCCGGGAAGGGACAGACATGACCCTGGTCACCTACGGCACCTTGGTGGGAGAGGCCCTTCGTGCCGCAGAGCAGCTGGAGCAAAGGGGGATTCGGTGTGAGGTCGTCAAGCTGGGCCGCATCTTCCCGCTGGACAGCGGTCCGGTGTTGGACAGCGTAAAGAAGACTCACCGTCTTACCGTGGTGGAGGAAGTGGCGTCTCGTGGCTCTGTCGGCCGGGACTTGGCGACCCAGTTGGCCGCCTTGAACGTGTGGCTGGAGCGGGTGATTCTGCTCAACGCAGGCGATGGTCTGGTCACGCACGGCAGCGTCAGCCAGCTGTGGGCAATGCTTGGCATTGACGCAGATCATATCGCATCCGCCATTGAGGAGGCAGTTTTGTGAGTAAGATTCGATTGGATCAGGCACTGGTCCAGCAGGGCTATGCGCCCACCCGGCAGAAGGCTCAGGCCATTATTATGAGCGGCCAGGTCTTTGTATCCGGCAAGCGGATCGACAAGTGCGGCTTTGCCATTCCGGCAGAGGCGGAGATCGAAGTTCGGGGTAATACTCTGCGCTATGTGAGCCGGGGCGGACTGAAGCTGGAAAAAGCGATGCAAACCTGGCCCATTACGCTGGAAGCTGCCGTCTGCATGGACTGCGGGGCATCTACCGGCGGATTTACCGACTGTATGCTGCAAAACGGCGCATCCAAGGTCTATTCTGTGGACGTGGGCTATGGCCAGCTGGACTGGAAGCTGCGGACAGATCCCCGCGTTATCAATATGGAGCGTACCAACGCCCGGTATCTGACGGTGGAGCAGATTCCCGACAAACTTGACTTTATCTCTGTGGATGTCTCCTTTATCTCTCTCGGCCTGATTCTGCCCGCTCTTCAGCCACTGCTGAGAGAGTGCGGCCAGATGGTTTGCCTTGTGAAGCCGCAGTTTGAAGCCGGCCGGGAAAAAGTGGGGAAAAAGGGCGTTGTCCGGGACCCGGCGGTGCATCAGGAAGTGCTGGAGCAATTTCTGATCCATGCCGCACAAAACAACCTGACGGTGCGGGGCCTGACCTATTCCCCCATTCGTGGCCCCGAGGGCAATATCGAATATCTGGGCTGGCTGGAGGCCGGCGGAGGAGAGGAGCAAATTCCTGACCTTGCTGAGTTGGTGCGTCAGTCCCATGAAACCTTGGAGAAGACGGTATGAAAGTCATTTTAAGTCCAAATCCATATCGTGACAAAGGGCTCAAGGCAGTCCGGGAGGCTAGGCATCTTCTGGAGCAGGACGGCGTTCAGACCAGTATCTGCCTTCCGTTTCAGCCGGAGATCGGCTATGAGATCCCGGAAGACATTCGTTTGGAAAACATCCGGCAGGCTGCCGAGAGCGCCAATCTTCTGATCTGTTTTGGGGGAGACGGTACCATTCTCCATTCCGCAAAACTGGCGGCAGAGTATCATATCCCCATCTTAGGCGTCAATATGGGCAGTGTCGGTTTTATGGCCGAACTGGAGCACAGCGAGTTGAAGCTGCTCCACCGTCTGGTAGAAGGGCAGTACACCTGTGAAAAGCGGATGCTGATGGATGTGAAGGTTCTGCGGGACAAGCGGGTGATCTATCAGGATACGGCGCTGAACGACGTCACCATTACACGAGGCGCCATCGGCCGGGTGGTGGACCTGGCGGTCTACGGAGACCGGGTCAAAATCATGGAGTGTACCGGAGACGGCGTTATTGTGGCCACGCCCACCGGCTCCACGGCTTACTCTATGGCCGCAGGCGGCCCTATCGTAGAGCCAACTGCTGAAAATCTAATCATTACACCCATATGCGCCCACGCACTTCAGGCCAAAAGCTTTGTCCTGGGGCCGGAGAGAATTGTGGCAGTTCGCACCAGCCGTCAGAGCCGTAAGACAGCTTATCTTTCCTCGGATGGCGGCCGGGCATTTCGGCTCAATGGCGGCGACGTGGTGGAGATGTGCAACTCAAAGCGTCATATTGAATTGGTTCGTCTCAGCGGGCGGAACTTTTACGAGATCGTCAGTCAAAAACTGGGAAGAAATTGAGGGGAAAAGCATGAAAGAAAGTCGCCAACAGGCCATTCTGGACATTATTACGCAGCAGGATGTTGAGACCCAGGAGCAGCTTTTGATTGCTCTGCGCGCCAGAGGCTTTCGGTGTACGCAGGCCACCATCTCCCGTGATATTAAAGAACTGCAGTTGGTCAAGGAGCTGAATCAGAAGGGGAGCTATCGCTATGTACTCTCTGTGCGCAAGGGGAATGGAGAGCATGATGAGCGGCTGCGCAATATCTTCCGAGAGGGCGTGATCAGTGCTGCTGCAGCCCAAAATCTGATCGTGGTAAAGACCATGCCCGGCCTTGCAAATGCTGCGGCTGCGGCTCTGGACCGGATGAATATTGACCACTTGGTGGGTACCCTCGCCGGAGATGACACGGCCCTGCTGATTATGGGCAGCAATCAGGCGGCGGAAGCCTTCTGTGACGAGATTCGGGACATGCTGCGTTGATTTAATCAAGACACTACCGGAGAGGAGGGAGCTGCGTTGCTGTCCTTGCTTCATATCGAAAATATCGCAGTAATCCAATCGGCCGACATTCAGTTTGATGCCGGGTTCAATGTGCTGACCGGTGAGACCGGCGCAGGCAAGTCCATTGTGGTGGACTCTATTGACGCCATTTTGGGCGGACGGACCAGTCGGGACCTGATCCGTACCGGAGCAAAAGCCGCTCTGGTCAGTGCGCAGTTTACACAGGTGGCTGACCTGCCATGGCTGAAGGAAAACGGCTTTGAGCAGGCGGGAGGCGACTTAGTCCTCCAGAGGCAAATCCAACAGGGCGGACGGAACATCTGCCGCCTCAACGGAAAGCCTATCTCTGTTGCCCAGATGCAAGAGCTGGGCCGTCAGCTCATCAATATCCACGGCCAGCACGACGGGCAGCAGCTGCTGGATCCGGAGAGCCATCTCTCCTATCTGGACAGCTTCGGAGAGACAGCACCGCTGCTTCATGATTTTCAGTCCAGCTATCAGCGGGTAGCACAGCTGACCCGCCAAATCGGACAGCTTCAGATGGACGAGGCGGAGAAGGCCCGCCGCATGGACTCGCTGGACTACCAGATTCGGGAGCTGGAGCGGGCTGAGCTGAAGCGCGGGGAAGACGAGGAACTTGCCCAGCGGCGGCAGATCCTCCGCAACGCAGGCAAGCTGATGGACGGTCTGGAAGTAGCGCATTACGCCCTCTTTGGCGGGGACGAGTCAGATGGCGCGCTTACCATGCTGGACCGGGCGGAGAGCGCACTGCGCAGTCTGGGGCGATATTCAGAGCCCCTTGCTCAGCTGGCGGACCGGTTGCTGGAAAGCCGATATGAATTGGCGGACGTGGCAGAACTGGTGGCCCAGGAGCGGGATGGGCTGGAGGTCTCGCCCGGAGAGCTGGATCAGTTGGAAGGCAGACTGGATGTCATATACCGCCTGCGGAAAAAGTATGGCAATACAGTAGAAGAGATGCTGCAATATCTGGAGCGCTGCAAGCAGGAGCGGGAACAGATCCAGTACGCCGACGATCAGATCGTCAAGCTGGAAAAGCAGTTGAAAACGGCAGTGGAGCAGACCAAAGTGCGGGGCGAGGCGCTGACTGCCGCCCGCAAGGCGGCTGCCCTTCGCATGCAGCAGCGGGTACAGACGGAACTTGCGGATCTGGACATGCCAAAAGTCCGATTTGAGGTGGATTTTGCTCCCAAAGAGGGCAAATATCACATGGATGAGACGGGTATGGACGAGGTGCAGTTCCTCATGTCCGCCAATGTGGGAGAGGACTTGAAGCCCATTCACAAAATTGCCTCCGGCGGTGAGTTGGCCCGCATTATGCTGGCACTGAAAAATGTACTGGCAGAAAACGAGGACATTGCCACCCTGGTTTTTGATGAGGTGGACACCGGTGTCTCCGGCCGGGCAGCCCAGAAGGTGGCCCGAAAGATGTCCGACGTGGCCCGGCACAAGCAGGTGCTCTGTGTCACCCACTTGCCCCAAATCGCCGCCATGGCGGACGTCCACTTCTCTGTAGAGAAGGGAGAGCGGGACGGACGTACCTATACGGCAGTTGAGCAGCTGGACCGCAACCAGCGCCAGAAGGAGCTGGCCCGTCTGGCCAGCGGTGAACGGGTGACGGAAGCATTGCTCCACAGCACCGGAGAGATGCTGGATCAGGCGGAGCAGTGGAAACAGACCCGAACTTAAGGAAAAGTTAATCTGGCATTTATGGAATTCCAAACCCCATCTGTTATGCTTTGCAGACAGATGGGGTGATTTTTATGAAATTAACAATGATCCTGATCGGGCTGGCACTGTTTGTGCTGTTTGCAAGATAATACTAAATGAGAGAAAAGTGAGGAAGAGAGTTTATGGAAATGTATTTTAGTATCGGCTTCGGCTATCTGGAGCAGACCCTTATTCCGGCTGTTGTCGTCTGGCTGATGGCGGCATGTGTGCAGCGGGCGCTGCTTTGCCGCACACATCGGGCAGTCAGTTCTGCAAAATTTGCGGGGCAGCTGGGCGCTGAATTGCTGTTCATCTGGTATACGGTCGCCATTTTGAAGATCACCGGCATCATCGGCATGGCCTTCCGGCTGGACTGGGCGCGGAACGCCGTCCGGGCTTTCCGGCTGACTGTTCCCTTTGCGGGTGGCTCCATGCTGATGATCACGCTGAATCTGCTGCTGTTTGTACCCTTCGGCTTTCTGCTGCCCATGGCGATCCGGTGGGAGAGGTGGAACTGGAGATGGGCGCTGTTGGCGGGCTTTGGCACATCCCTTGTCATTGAGACCCTCCAGCTCTTCGGCGGGCGGCTGAGCGAGATCGACGATCTCATCATCAATACATTGGGGACGTTGACCGGCTTTCTGCTCTGGCGGGCGTGCCACAGGATCCTCCACGGCGGTAACCGCAGCCGGGCGCTGCTGGCGGGTACGGCGACGGTGCTGAGTGCAGCGCTTGTGCTCTTCGGCCTGTCCTTTCTCGCAAACGGAGACCAAATTCAGGCGGCGGAGGATGCCCTGTATACCGAGATGGGGCACAGGGACGAGGAGCTGAACGCCATTGTGGAGGCTTATCTCTACACACCAGAGGGACGCATGAAAATTGCGGATGAGGGTATCTACAGCTGCTGCTACAGCTGTGCCGGTCTGGACTTTGGAAACGCCGCTGGACATTATGTTCAGACGGCGGCAGAGATTCTGGAGTACGACCGCCTCTTTGAGGTGTTTTTTGCCAGCCCCCAGCGCTACACCTTCTACAATAACCATGAATTGGTGCTGGACGGGGTGTCCCACCTGCTCTTCGATTTGGACAACGGAACCGTGTGGTACGGAGGGGATGGTGGAGATTTTGACGGCGCTCTGCGCTACGAGGACAAGGAGCATCCCTTTCAGCCGGACGAGTCCATTGCGGAGACGATTGCGGAATGGGAGCAAGCTCGGACTTGACAGCATCAGAGCCTCATGTTATAATCCAAGCTGTAAATTGCGACGATTTTGATGAGGTGGACACCGGTGTCTCCGGCCGGGCAGCCCAGAAGGTTGTCCGAAAGATGTCCGACGTGGCCCGGCACAAGCAGGTGCTCTGCGTCACCCATCTGCCCCAGATCGCCGCAATGGCGGACATCCACTTCTCTGTGGAAAAGGGAGAGCGGGACGGCCGTACCTATACGGCAGTTGAGCAGTTGGACCGCACTCAGCGCCAGAAGGAGCTGGCCCGTCTGGCCGGCGGTGAACGGGTGACGGAAGCATTGCTCCACAGCACCGGAGAGATGCTGGATCAGGCGGAGCAGTGGAAACGTGATCAGAATTAAGAAAATATTTAGCTGCTATTCAAATAATCTTGATTGGATTCTGATATACTCTCTTGCAGACGGGCAGGAGAGTATATTTTTTGACCAATGCAGAAGGGAGCGCAAATGCCATGAGGAGTGTCAACCGCCGGGAGATCGGCATGATGCTGTTGAAGTACGGAGATGATATTCTCCACTCCGGCGGAATGGAGCGGGAGAAGGAATATATGCAGCATGGGGCAGTCTCGGTTTATCACCACTCCGTCTCAGTCGCCTATGTCAGTCTGTATCTGGCCAGACGATTTGACATTCAGGTTGATGAAAAGGCATTGGTCCGGGGAGCACTGCTCCATGACTATTTCCTCTATGACTGGCATGTTCCGGATCCTGCGCATCGACTGCACGGCTTTCTCCATGCAAAGCGGGCGTTGAAAAATGCTATCCGTGATTTTGACTTGGGTCCGATTGAGCGCGACATCATCCGTAAGCATATGTTTCCGCTGAATCTGGCAGCACCCAAATATCCGGAGAGTGTCCTTGTCTGCATTGCGGATAAGCTTTGTGCAGTAGGGGAGACCTTATCCTTGCCGGCGTCCTTGGCGCTCTGGGCCTGAATTAAAACGTTGGAAAGTTCAGGAAACTTAATTTCTTGATTAGAAAGAATGAATTGCAGGCTGCTATACTGTACACAGGGAAGCAGGGTTACTCAGTTGCAGACAAAGGAGGCGGAGGCAGATGGAGCTTTCCGTGATTTTAATTTTGATGGCAGCGCTTATGATTGTCCTGCGATAAGTGAACTTATCTCTTGACAGTATGTCATATTCGTGCTATAATTCCCGCCAGTAAAGCGATGATGAGGAAGAGTATCACAGTATCCTCTGTTCAGAGAGCCTCCCGGCTGGTGAAAGGGAGGAGAGAGCGCTGTGAGAATACCCCTCTGAGCAGCCGCCTGAACGATGAGTTTCCAGTAGGGTGAGGTCGGGTGCGCCCGTTACCGCGCAGGAGTTTGTTGGAACTCCCTGAGGCTCTACGTGTGAGCGCAGAGCGAACCAGAGGTGGTACCGCGTATTATACGCCCTCTGTCCCATGCGGACAGGGGGCAGTTTTTATACCTCCTGTCAAAAATCAGATGAAAAGGAGAAAACAAACGATGGGAATCTATGAAGAACTGCAGGCCCGTGGCCTCGTGGCACAGGTCACCAACGAGGAAAAAGTGCGGGAGATGCTTAACAACGGCAAGGCTACCTTCTATATCGGCTTTGACCCCACGGCGGACTCCCTGCACGTCGGCCATTTTATGGCGCTGTGTCTCATGCGCAGACTGCAAAAGGCGGGCAACCGTCCTATCGCCCTTCTGGGCGGCGGAACCGGCATGATCGGCGACCCTTCCGGCAAGAGCGAGATGAGAAAGGTGCTGACGAAAGAGACGATCGAGCACAACATCGAGTGCTTCAAAAAGCAGATGAGCCGCTTCATCGAGTTCGGCGAGGACAAGGCGCTGATGGTAAATAACGCCGACTGGCTCCTGAATTTGAACTATGTGGAACTGCTGCGGGAGGTGGGCGCCTGCTTCTCCGTGAACAATATGCTCCGCGCCGAGTGCTACAAGCAGCGGATGGCCAACGGCCTGAGCTTTTTGGAGTTTAACTACATGATCATGCAGGCATATGACTTCTACACCCTGTACCAGCGCTACGGCTGCAACTTCCAGTTCGGCGGCGACGACCAGTGGTCGAATATGCTGGCCGGCCGGGAACTGATCCGCAAAAAGATCGGCGGCGACACGGAGGACAAGGCGGAGTCCATGACAATCACGCTCCTGCTGAACAGTCAGGGCCAGAAGATGGGCAAGACGGTGGGCGGCGCCGTCTGGCTGGACCCCAACAAGACCTCTCCCTACGACTTCTACCAGTACTGGCGCAACGTGGATGACTCAGATGTCATCAAGTGCCTGAAAATGCTCACTGATGTCTCCCTGGAGGAGATTGCTGAGATGGAGACCTGGAAGGACAGCCAGCTGAATAAGGCAAAGGAGATTTTGGCCTTTGAGCTGACCAAGCTGGTCCATGGGGAAGATGAGGCCAACAAGGCCCAGGAGACTGCTCGGAGCCTGTTTGGCGGCGGTGGGGCTGTTGCCAACATGCCGGAGACTGTTGTCAGTGCGGACGAGTTTGCAGACGGGTCCATCGGGCTCATCAAGCTGCTGGTGCTCTCCGGGATTGCCTCCTCCAACGGAGATGCCCGCCGCCAGATCACCAAGGACAAGTGCATCAGCGTCAATGACGAGAAGGTGCTGGATGCAAACGCTGCCTATACAGCCGAGCAGCTTGCCGGCGAGGGACTTGTGCTCAAGAAGGGCAAGAAAGTTTACCATCGGGTGCATCTGTAAGTAAGACATTACCGCTAAAAAACAGGGCCGCTCCTTGTGGGCAGCCCTGTTTTCTGTGGTTCTCAGCCGATTCGCTGTTTATGGGGAATACATTTTAGGGAAGATATGTTAGAATAGAGGCAGAAAACAGAGGAGAGAGCGCTATGGATACCATTAAAATCGGCAAATATCTGGCCCAGCTGCGGCACAATCAAGACCTGACGCAGGAGGCACTGGGCGAAAAGCTGGGCGTGACAAATAAGACCGTCTCTCGCTGGGAGAACGGTAACTACCTGCCCACTGTTGACGCATTGCAGCAGCTCAGCGACTTATACGGTGTCACCATCAACGAGATACTGAGCGGACAAAAGTTGGAGGAGGCGGAGTACAAGGCGGCTGCTGAGGAAAATCTAAAAGAGACGCTGGAGAGCAGCGCCTTTGAACTGAAGGACAGGATCGCCTTCTTCAAACGCAAATGGAGGCGAGAGCATCTGTTTGAGCTGTTCTGTGAAATTCTGGCCATCCTTGCGGTCATGGTCACGGGATTCGTTCTGGACAATGGCTTGCAGTATGCGGCGCTGATGGTGGGGATTATTTTCCCGGTCGTACAAAGGAACCGCATGATGACATATGTGGAAAAGCGAGCGTTTCAATAAGACAACACGGCACACTGAAAAAAGCACTGGCTGAACAAAAACAGCCAGTGCTTTTACCATAAATTGAAGATTAGAAGCTGGTCTCCACCGGCTCCACGCCGTAGTTCTCGCACATGACGGTGAGTGCGTCGGACAAGTCATGGCCGCTGAGCAAAATGGAAATGTCTACCTCAGAGGTGGTCACCAGCATGATCTGGATGCCCGCCTCGCTGAGCAGAGAGAACACCTTGGCGGCCACACCGGGTGTGTGCACCATATTCTCATCGTAGAACGCCAGCTTGCTGTTGCCAGGCAGGATTTCCGGGGAAATAGCCGGGTTCTCCTGGCGCAGCGTTGCGAGCACTGCCAATGCGTCTGCCAGAGACTGATCCGAGATGGTAAAGCTCAGGCGGATAGTGCCGCCCTGAGGAGCCGTCTGAGAGATCATATCCACATTAACACCGTGGTCAGACAGGGCAGTCAACACAGCGGCCACTGCCCGGCTGTCGCAGGGCAGGGAGGACAGAGTGATCAGCGTAATGTCAGATGCGTAGGCAATTTTTGTGATTCCCTTGCTCATAATGAGCCTCCTTCGTTTTGTGCCGCTACCAACTGCTGCATGTTGTACAGACCCGGCTCAGTAACAGTAGTCAGGAACTTGGCAGCCTTGACGGCGCCATTTGCGAAGATTTCACGGCTCTGGGCCTCGTGGCGGATCTCCAGCACCTCGTCCCTTCCGGCGAAGATGACCTCGTGGACGCCCACAATGGTACCGCCCCGAACAGAGCTGATGCCAATCTCATTCTTTGGCCGGGAGGTGCGGCGATCGTGGCGGCCGAAATTGTATTCCACGTCGTAGTCTAGGCCCTCTCTGGCTGCGTCGGCCAGCATGATTGCGGTGCCGCTGGGGGCGTCAACCTTGCGGTTGTGGTGCCGCTCTACGATCTCAATGTC
>OMVL01000004.1 GCA_900314485.1 uncultured Eubacteriales bacterium | reverse complement strand
TGTTTAATTTACAAGATACAGGCGCTGCCCGTCAACCGGACAGCTTATTTATTATATCAGCCTTGTGCCCTCTTGTCAACACCCTTTTTGAATTTTTTTAATTTCCTTTGGGGCGCATTCGCTTTGGCTTTGCAGGCGATATCGCTCTCCTTGCGGACAGCTTGCTTACTATACCAGATGCCAAAAGCATTGTCAACTACTTTTTTCTCTTTTTTTCGATTTATTTTCAGATGTCCTGTTTTGTCCTTGTCTCCGGCCTACTTTCACAGTATGATGGTCTGGCGTCTGCAGGACATCGGTCTATACATCTAAAAACGCCCTCTCGCACGGCGTTTTCCGTATGAGAGGGCGTTTTTTCGGTTTTACCGCTCTTCCATCAGTTTTTTCAGCTCTTCCATAAAGGAGTCCACATCCTTGAACTGACGGTACACAGAGGCAAAGCGGACGTAGGAAACTTCATCCACCTTTTTCAGCTTTTCCATGACCAACTCGCCAATGCGGGTGGCGCTGATCTCTCGGTTCATCGAGTTCTGGCACTCCTGCTCCACCTCATCGGCAATTTGGATCATTGTATCCATGGCGACCGGCCGCTGGGCGCAGGCGTGAATAACGCCCTTGAGCACCTTATCCTTCTCAAAGCTCTGGCGGCTGCCGTCCTTTTTTACCACAATGAGAGGCAGCGTCTCCACCGTCTCATAGGTGGTAAAGCGCTTTCCGCAGGTCAGGCACTCTCTTCTCCGGCGAATGCTCTCGCCGTCCTCGGTCGGCCGGGAGTCCACCACTTTGCTGTCAATTCGTCCGCAATAGGGGCATTTCATTCGGGAACACATCCCTTCTCTTGTTTCTCGTCACAGCGCCGTAACGATCATAGCCACGCTGCCGATATTAGATATTATAACATATTTTCCCCCAATGAAAAGGCTTTACAGAAATTTATTTGGAAGAAAAATCCCCTTCGGGGCATTTTTTGCTCCGAAGGGGTGAGATTCAGCCGCCAAAAGCGGAGAATTTCTGATAGGTCTGATTGATTTCGGCGCCGTCGGCAGCCTTGATCTGATACCATCCGCGGCTCTGAGCGGCCTGATAGAGGTCATTGCGGATCGTCTGGTCCTGATTGAGCAGGTCCAGGAATTTCTGCCGCAGCTGGGGGTTGACGCACTCATTTGCAAACTCGTTGTAGTTGGTGCTCATCTTCTTCTCCAGCAGAATGAGGTCGGTGATACGCTCCTGATCGTTCATTGGTAGTTCCTCCTCTCGTCACTTCAAAAAGGTCAGCAGGGTGTTGAAGCTCTGCTGATGCTGTCCGGCATGCTTGTTAAAGCAGTCCCGCAGGGTGTTTTCCTGGGTCTCCGCGGCGGCAGCCTGATACTTGCAGACGCAGACATGCTCAAAACTCAGCTGGTCTTCCAGGGCGCTCAGTTCTTTTGTGGTCAAATTGGCCATGTGGATCATCTCCTTTATAAGTGATAACGCTATTCTTTCCTCTTTTTCCAGTTCTTATTCATGCATTGCAGGGTATCCCGTCTCATCCAGCAGAAAAACCAGCTCCCGCCCCTCCGGCCGGGCAAAACAAAACAGCGGCAGCAGCGGCACCGGCTGACCTATCTGCCAGGGAAAGCTGAGCCGCCACTCGGTCCCCCGCCGGCTCCACCGTCCGCTCCGATTCTTGTCCAGCGCCTGGGCGATCACCGGATCCCGAGGTGTCACCGGCCCAACGGCTGCGGAGGGCCCCGTCTGTACCTCTCCCTCCAAGACCAGCTCGCCCCAGACCGCCCCCGCCAGGCTGCGGCGCTGCAGCTCGCTGCGGCTCAGCCGTCTGCGCAGCCGCCACCTGCCCTCCTCCGGCAGCAGCGTGCCCAGCAGCAGCCGTTCCCCCGTCTCGCCGCACAGCCACAGCTTTCGCATTCCCTGCCCCTGGCTGCACTCGGCGGAGAACGCTGTGTGCAGTCCCTCCTCCCGGCGGAGCAAAATACCTGTGGACACTCCCTTTTCGTAGAGTGGCAGACGTTCCTCCATACCATCACTTCCTTTATAAGAAACTATGCGCTTTCAGCAAAAAAAGAACCTCCGCCCGCCGGGGCAGAGGTTCCTGCTAATTCGTATTCTGCTCTGTGTCCGTTTCAGACACCAGTCCGTCCTCCGAGGGGCCTTCCTCCTGTCCAATCACCCATTCCAGGTTAAAGAAGGAGTAGACGGTGGTCTCCACCACGTGGGATGCCACCACCACATTTTCCCCAGAATCCACACCCCGCAGGATCTGGACATACGTTCCGTCCCGCAGACCGGTCTCCACCGTTTGGGTCCGGGTCAGGCCGTCTCCGTAGAAAAGGACGACCGTCTCCGTTCCGTCCTCATGCTGCTCCACCGCCCTCAAGGGCACCAAAACAGCGTCGTCGGCAAAGGCCAGAATAATGGTAGCCTGCGCTTCCATTCCGATTTGCAGCCCTTCTGCGTTCTCCGTCTGAACTGCGACACCGCAGACCTTCTGCCCGTATTTGAACTGAGGGTGCCGGTTGACCAGTTCCACCTCACCCGTAAAGGTTCCAGCGGCAAAGGCCAGCTCCACTGTCTGGCCCGGCTCCACCCGGTCAGCCAGTTCTTCCGGAATATCCACCCGCACCGTAAAGGTCTCTGTGGACACCAGGCGGCACAGCTTTTGGCCCGAGACGATCCCGTCTCCCGGCTGGGCCTCCAGTCCGGCGACAACGCCCCGGTTCTCCGCCGTCAGCACAGGATCCTCTTTGAACTCCTGTAACGCATACAGCTCCTCCACCTTCTGGCCACGCAGGTCCAGAAGGGCCTGATATTCCTCGTTAAGGGTGGCGTCAATGCAGGCAAGAAGCGAATCCCCTGCCGCCACCTGATCTCCAGGCGCTACCAAGACCCGGGAGATAATATCCTCCGCCTCAGCAGTGACCTCATAGGGATCGTTGATCTCCGCATTCCCCCGGCCCAGCTCGTTGCCTTCCGGGTCATAGATCACTGCCTCAGCCCCCGGCGCATCATCCCCGTTGTCCGGGAAGGTGACGGTCACAACGCCGGTTTCTTCGTCCGCATCGACAATCGTGCCGGCCTCTTCCCGCTCGTCCATCCGAACGACGACAACTCCGTCCTCCGGCAGAGCTGTCCCCTCAGCAGGAACAAAGCCTACCCGAAGCAGGCCGTCTGCGGAGAGCACCACCAGAGGCCCCTCTCCTGTCACGCCGCCCCGCCGGGCATTGACTGTCTTGACCAGCCCCCCGACCTCAGCCTGTATCTCATAGGTCAGGCCCTGATCTGACTGACCGATCTGCTCGTCCAGATCGTCAAGCTCCGTCAAAAGGGCCTCGATCTGGGTCTCCAATTCCTCCGTGTCATATCGGGCCAGCAGATCCCCGGGCTCTACCAGGTCTCCGTTTTCCACCGCCACCTCGGCAAACTGCCCGCCATAGACCGCATTGACCGTCACGCTGGCGGCATTGACGACCACGCCGGCTCCCTCCGCCGTCTCACGGATGCTTCCGGTGACGGCCGGCTCCGTCTCTACCTCTACACTGGTGTCGACTCTTGCTCCTCCCTCCTGAATGAACGGGATGAGGAAGATCCCGGCCAGGAGGATCAGACCGCCCAATACCAGCCATCGTTTTTGCAGCGGCCCTCGTTTTTCACCTGACTCCGGCACGACTGCACCTCCGTTTCCTTGCCGTCTGATCCTATCAGCCGGCGTTTACATCCGCTCCGGGGCAGAGAAGCCCAGGAGATCAATGGCGGTCTCCAACACATGGAGCACCAGCTTGATGAGGGCGATATAGCCCGCCTGCCGGTCTGGATCCGGCTCCTTCATAATATTGTGCTCCACATAGAACTGATTCAGCGCCGCCGTCAGGTCATAGATATACCGGCACAGGCGGTTGGGGGCCTTTTGCTCATAGGTCTCATAGACTGCCTCGTTAAAGCGGCAGAGGGTCAGGGCCAGATCCGTCTCGCTCTTGCTGACGGGCGCAATGATCGCCCCCGGCTTTGCATCGGGATAGGCGGCGGCATACTTGGTCAAAATGGACTTGATCCGCACCATGGTGTACATAATATAGGGGCCGGTATTGCCCTCAAAAGAGGCGAACTTGTCCAGGTCAAAGATATAGTCCTTGCTGGGCTGATTGGAGAGGTCGCCGTACTTGATGGCGGCAATGCCCACCTTGTGGGCCACCTCCCGTCCCTCTTCCTCTGAGATGGAACCGTTGGACATGACCTTTTCGTAGACAGCGTCCTCCACGTTTTTGATGAGCGTCTCCAGCCGCAGGACGCCGCCCTCACGGGTCTTAAAGGGCTTGCCGTCCTGACCGTTCATGGTGCCGAAGCCCACATATTCCAGAGCGCACTTGTGCTCGTCCACCAGCCCCGTCTTGTAGGCGCAGCGGAAGACCCGGACGTAGTGCAGCTCCTGCCGCTTGTCCGCCAGATAGATCATCCGGTCCGGGTCAAAGTCCCGTTTGCGCTGGATGATGGTGGCAAGGTCGGTGGTCTCGTACTGAGCGCCGCCGTCAGATTTCAAAATCAGGCAGGGCGGCACCTCCCGGGTGTCGCTCTCCTCCTGGACATCCACAACAAGAGCGCCCTCGCTGAGATAGGCATAGCCCTTGCCGCGCATCTCTTGGACCATGGGCGCAATGTCCTCCTGGGCGTTGCTCTCGCCGTACCACAGGTCAAAGTCCACGTCCAGCTTCCGATAGTTCTCCTTCAGGTCAGCAACGGACACATCCACAATGTGCTTCCACAGCGCCCGATAACCTCTCCGGCCGCTCTGCAGCTCCAGCGTGGCGGTCTGAGCCGCCTTTTTGTACGCCTCATCCACCTTGCAGCGTTTGCTGGCGGCGGGGTAGATCTCCTCCAGATCAGAGATGGTAAAGGGGGCCTCGGCAGGATACTCTCCCTCAAAATCCGGGTCAAAGTAGGGAAGCTCCGGCTGGCGCTCGTGCAGCTCGGTGATGATCTGGCCCATCTGCAACCCCCAATCTCCCAGATGGGCGTCGCCGATGACCTTATGCCCCAGGAACCGGCAGGTCCGCTTGATGCTCTCCCCGATGATGGCAGAGCGGAGATGCCCCACATGCAGGGGCTTTGCCACATTGGGCCCGCCGTAGTCCACGACGATGGAGAGGGGCTCCGCCGCCCGCTCTACGCCCCGGAGGGGGTCGGCCTCCAACTCAGCCAGACGAGCGGCCAGAAACGCAGGGGCCAGGTCCATATTGATGTAGCCGGGCCGTACCATCTCCAGCTTGGAGAACATGGGATTTTCGCCGATGGCCTTCACCACGTCGTCGGCGATCATAAAGGGGGCCTTCCGGTACTGCTTGGCCCCGGCCATGGCGCCGTTACACTGGTACTGGCACAGGTCCGGCCGGTTGGAGACTACTGCCTTGCCCAGTGCGGGATCGTATCCGGCAGCTTGAAACCCCTCTGCCAGCACGGTTGAAATTTGATCAATGAGCTTTTTCATGGGAATTCCTCACAAAATATTCATAATTATCTGCTACAGTATAACGCAAGGCGGGGAATGTGTCAATTATTCCTGCAAAAATCAGATCTTCCCCTTCTCATCTTGCAATTTCCCCTGCATCCGATATAATGGATCTGATCAATATTATCCGGGAGGTGCGCTCAATGAATTCCTTTACCTATTACAGCCCCACCAGAGTGATCTTCGGCGCCAAGACCACCGATCAGGCGGGCGCAGCCGTCAAGGCTCACGGCGGCACAAACGTGCTGGTGCTCTACGGGGGCGGGTCGGCCCTGCGAAACGGCGTACTCGATCGGGTCACCAAATCGCTGGAATCGGCCGGACTTTCTTATGAATGTGTGGGCGGCATTCAGCCCAACCCCCGGCTGAGCTTTGCCCAGAAGCTGGTGGACAAGTATCAGGGCAAGGGCTTTGACTTCCTGCTGGCAGTGGGCGGGGGCTCTGTCATCGACACCATGAAGGGGGTCTCCATGGGTCTTGCCTGCGGCAGTCCCATCTGGGATTTTTACGAGGGCAAGCGCACCCTTACCGCCGCCATTCCCATGGGCAGCGTCCTCACCATTGCCGCCGCCGGAAGCGAGACCAGCGCCTCTTCCGTCCTCACCAATGAGGAGACCGGGGTGAAGCGTGGCGTGAACACCGACTTTAACCGGCCCCTTTTTGCCATTATGGACCCGGAGCTGACCTATACCCTTCCCGCCTACCAGACCGCCTGCGGCGTCACCGATATTATGATGCACACTCTGGATCGGTACTTCTCCGACAGCGACACGGACTATCTGACCGACGCCATCGGCGAGGCCATTTTGCGTGATGTGATGGACGCCGGACTTCTTGCCCTGGCAGATCGGTCGAATTACAGCGCCCGGAGCGAGATCATGTGGTGCGGCTCCCTCTCCCACAACGACCTGACCGGTCTGGGCCACGGCAGAGACTTCTCCGTCCATCAGCTGGGGCACGAGCTCTCCGCCAAATTTGACATTGCCCACGGGGCCAGCCTGGCCATTATGTGGCCCGCCTGGGCGCGGTACTGCTGTGCCGCCGGGCCCCGCCGGTTTGCGGAACTCGGCCGCCGGGTGCTGAACATTGCGGAGCCCAACGACGAGCTTGCCGCCCAGCTCACCATCAACGGCTTTGAGGCTTACTGGCAGCGGATCGGTATGCCCGTCCGGTTCAGTGAGGCGCCCGAGATCGGCATTTTGTCTGAGGAGACACTCAATGAGCTGGCCCGCCGCTGCTCTTACTACGACACCCGTGTGGTGGGCTTCTTCCGCCCCATCGGGACGGCGGATATGCTGGAAATTTACCGGGCCGCCAACCGCTGAGGCACGCTCTTGTTTGGATATGTTGTGGCCGACCGGGCCAATCTGAAACCGGAGGAGCTGGAGCGCTATCAGGCGGTCTACTGCGGCCTCTGCCGCACCATCGGCGCACGGCACGGACAGGGCGCCCGCATGACCCTGACCTATGACATGACCTTTCTGCTCCTGCTGCTGGAATCTCTCTATGAGCCGGAGACGGTGCAGGGCCGAAACCGCTGTCTCCCCCACCCGGTGAAGGCCCGTGCCTGGAGATGCTCCTCCGTCACCGACTACGCCGCCGATATGAATGTGGCGCTGGCCTACTACAACTGTCTGGACGACTGGCAGGACGACAGAGATCTCCCCAAGCTGGCCGCCGCCAAGGTTTTGGAGCCGCACTATTTCGCCATCCGGAGCCGCTGGCCCCGGCAGTGTCAGGCCATTGAGCGGGAACTCAACGCTCTCTCCCAGCTGGAGCAGGCGCAAAGCGCCGGCCTGGACGCCGCCTGCCGCTGTTTTGGGCGGCTGATGGCAGAGCTGTTCGTCCTCCGTGAGGACCGCTGGTCGGATGACCTCCGGGAGCTGGGGGGCAAGCTGGGGCAGTTTATCTATCTGATGGACGCCGTACTGGATCGGGCCGGGGACGAAAAGCACCGGCGATATAATCCGGTCTCCGCCTTTCAGGCTCTCCACGGCGACCTTGATCCGCTCCCCGCCCTCACCATGCTCATCGGAGACTGCACCCTGGCCTTTGAGCGCCTGCCGCTGGAGCAGGATCTGTCTCTGTTACGCAATATTCTCTACTCCGGCGTCTGGGTCAGATACGCCGCCGCCCTGCGGCGCTCTAAACCCCGAAACGCCCCCAAGGAGGAATCCGCCCCATGATCCAGGACCCCTATCAGGTCTTAGGCGTCTCCCCCGACGCCTCCCCTGACGAGATCAAAAAGGCATACCGCCGTCTGGCCAAGCAGTATCATCCCGACCTCCACCCCGACGACCCCGAGGCGGCCCGGCGAATGAATGAGATCAACTCCGCCTATGACCAGATCAACAACCCATCTAAATATCAGCAGCAGCGCCAGTCCTCCCCCGGCGGCGGCTCTGCCTACGGATATGCCGATCCCTTCTCCGATGCCTACGGCAGCCCCTTCGGCTTCGGGTACGGGTACGGAAATCCCTTCGGCTACGGGGACTTTCGCCATTATGAGACCCGGCAGCAGTCAGCCCAGGAGGACTCCTCCGACCTTCAGGCCGCGCTCCATTTCATTCAGGCCGGAGCCTATGACGACGCCCTTGCCGTTCTGGAGCGCATCTCTCCCAAAGAGCGCAATGCCCGCTGGTACTATCTCTCCGGCGTTGCCCACTCCCGTATGGGAAACAAGATCCTGGCCCTTCAGATGCTGCAGCAGGCGGTTCAGATGGAGCCGAGCAATCCGGAGTATCAGGCGGCCTTTCATCGGGTCCAGCAGGGCGGCCAGCGCTATCAGAACGTCAGCATGGACTACTGCGGGGGCAATTCTCCCTTCAACCCCCTCTGCACCACCTATTTGATGTGCTCCTGTCTCTCCCTCTGCTGCGGCGGGCGGGCGGGATTTTGCTGCTATTGACAAAGGACATCCGGGAAACGGCATCTCACCGTCTCCCGGATGTCTTTGCTTTTATTCCGATTACACCACATTCTGGGGCGTACCGGCGATAAACTGCTTCAGGTTCTCCGCCACAATGACGGCCCGCTTTTCAAATGCCTGCCGGCTTGCAAAGGCTACGTGGGGGGTGACCACGGTATGAGGGGCATGCAGCAGAGGATGGGCCGTATCCAGCGGCGGCTCTTTCTCAAAGACGTCGATGCCGGCTCCCGCAATGGTTCCCTCCTCCAGCGCCTTTGCAAGGGCGGCGGAGTCCACCACGGGTCCTCTGGCGGTGTTGATGAGGAAGGCTGTTTTCTTCATCAGCTTCAGTTGCCTCTCCCCCATCAGTCCCACGGTGGCGGGGGTCTGGGGCACGTGGAGAGATACAATGTCGCACTGGGGCAGCAGCTCCTCCAATGTATCACAATAGGTAACGCCCTCCACATCCTTCTTCGTCCGGCTCCAGGCCAGCACCTTGCAGCCGAAGGCATTTGCGATTCGGGCCACCCGCAGGCCGATGGCCCCGGTGCCCACCACGCCGAAGGTCTTGCCCTCCAGCTCAAAGCCCACCAGCCCCGCCTTGGTGCCGCCCTGACGGCAGGCGGCGTCACAGGGCAGAATGTTGCGGGCAAGGGCGATCACCAGTCCGAACACCAAGTCCGCCACGGCAACGGTGGAATACCCGGCGCAGTTGCAGACGGTGATCCCCCGCTCCCGGCAGTAGGCCACATCCACATGGTCAGTGCCGGTAAAGGCGACGCAGATCATTTTCAGATCAGGCAGTCGGCTGATGACGTTTTTGCGGTAAGGGAAGTTGGAGAGCACCACAATATCCGCTCCCTCGCTCCGCTTTACCAACGTCTCCTCGTCCTCCCGTCGGTCGGGATAGGCGATCAACTCGACCGACCGCCCGACAGCCGCTTCAGCCTGGGCCAGAAGCTGCTCGTTGGGGATGCCCAAAGGCTCCAGAAATACAATTTTCATCACTATAACCTCTTTTCTGCTGTCAGCATCGTTTTATTGGCTACATTATAATATGTACCTGATGAATTGACAAGGCGAAAAAGCCGTGATACCATGGACTTACCATTTTTCAGAAAGGCGGCATCCTTCTTTATGGCAATTCTGACCGGTCTGGAGCCAAACAGGGTATTCCGGTATTTTGAAGCGATCTGCGGCATCCCCCACGGGTCCTATCACACGAAACAAATCAGCGACTACTGTGTCCGCTTTGCAACGGAGCACGGCCTTCGTTATATTCAGGACGAGGCGCATAATATCATCCTCTTTCACCCCGGCACACCGGGCTATGAGCAGTCTGCCCCTGTCATTTTGCAGGGCCATTTAGACATGGTCTGCGAAAGGGAGCCGGGCTGTGCCATCGACTTTGAGAAGGACGGGCTCTCCCTCCGGTTGGAGGACGGCTATATCTCCGCCGACGGCACTACATTGGGGGGCGACGACGGCATCGCCGTTGCCTATGCCCTTGCCATTTTAGATTCCGACGACATTCCCCATCCTCCGCTGGAGGTGATTCTCACCACGGATGAGGAGGTGGGCATGCTGGGCGCCGCCGCTCTGGACTGCTCCCCCCTCCAGTCTCGAACCATGATCAATCTGGACTCGGAGGACGAGGGGCTTTTGCTGGTCAGCTGTGCCGGCGGACTGCAGGCGGACTGCCACATCCCTGTGGCTCGTAAACCGGTGTCCGGTCAGGCGGCCACCGTCACCCTCGCCGGACTCACCGGCGGCCACTCGGGAGCGGAGATCGACAAGGGCAGGGCCAACGCCAACCAACTCATGGGCCGCCTTCTCAACGAGCTGAGCAAGGCAGTGGACTTCCACCTGGTCTCGGTAGAGGGAGGCCTGAAAGACAACGCCATCCCCAGAGAGGCAAAGGCAACACTGGTGATCTCCCCCGGCAGCAGGGCAGCTCTCCGGGACGCAGTTTCCCACTGGCAGGCTGTTTTTTCCGGGGAATACGACACTACCGACCCCGGCCTGACTTTGACAGCGGAGTTTGGGGAGCTCGGCACCGCCGCCGCCATGGACGGCCGCTCGCAGCGGAATGTCATTGCCGCACTGGTCAATATGCCTGTGGGCATTCAGCGGATGAGCACCGACATTCCCGGTCTGGTCCAGACCTCTCTCAACCCCGGTATTCTGACCACCCGCTCAGAGGAGGTCACGCTGATCTTTTCCGTCCGCAGCAGCGCGAAAACGGAGAAGGAGGCTCTGTACAGCCGTCTGGAAAACCTCATGGCCCTGTTTGGGGGCAGCGTCACCCGCCACGGGGACTATCCCGCCTGGGAGTACCGCCGCACCTCCCCTCTGCGGGATCTGATGGTCCGGGTTTTTGAGCAGCAGTACGGCCGCAAGCCTGAGGTCCAGGCCATCCACGCCGGTCTGGAGTGCGGGCTGTTCTCCGGCAAGCTGGAGGGGCTGGACTGCGTCTCTATCGGCCCGGACATGGACGACATCCACACCACCAAGGAGCGGCTGAATGCAGAGTCTGTCCGCCGGACCTGGGATTATCTGCTGGAAGTGCTCCGGCAGCTGAAATAACAGAATACGGAGGAATCTTTTATGAGTGATAATAAAGTCTTTCACGATGTGCAGCAAGAGGAAAAGCCGAGAAAGCCGTTTTACTTTCCCTCTCTGATCCTGGGGCTTTTGGCCATTGCCTGCACCTTTTTTAATGTGGCCTCCGTTGGGCAGATTTTCGGGCTGTTGGGCGTTATTTTTGCCCTGCGCCGGCGGGAGGCATTCTTTGTGATTCCTTCTCTTATCGTCAGCGCCCTGGGACTGGGCTATGCCTTTTATCAGTTCTGGGCCGCAGTACTGTGGCTACAGATGGGCGGCTGACCGGCCCCAACCGAAAACCGCTCCGGCGATCCTCAGGGACAGCCGGAGCGGTTGTTTTGTTATTGTTATTCGTGATCGTGGTCGTCAAAGGCGAACTGGTCGGCATCATAGGCAATGCCGTTCTTGTCGTAGTAGTCCTTGACGGCGGCCTTGACCGCTTCCTCTGCCAGAACAGAGCAGTGGAGCTTGTAGGCGGGCAGTCCGTCCAAAGCCTCGACCACCGCCTTGTTGGACAGTTCAAGGGCCTCACTCACCGGCTTGCCCTTGATCAGTTCGGTAGCCATGGAGCTGGTGGCAATTGCGCTGCCGCAGCCGAAGGTCTCGAACTTGGCGTCGGTAATGACGTCATCGTCGATCTTCAGATACATCTTCATAATATCTCCGCACTTGGCGTTACCCACCTCGCCGATGCCGTCCGCATCGGGGATCTCACCCACATTGCGGGGGTTGCGGAAGTGGTCCATTACCTTTTCACTGTATAACATAAGTCCTGACTCCTTTCTGCAAATCCTTCCACACCGGGGAAATGCTCCGCAGATATGCTACGATTTCTTTCACATTTTCAATGATGGTCTCAATGTCCTCGGCGGTGTTGTCCTCGCCCAGGCTGAGCCGCAGGGAGCCGTGGGCCACCTCATGGGGACGGCCGATGGCCAGCAGCACATGGCTGGGATCCAGAGAGCCAGAGGTGCAGGCAGAGCCGGAGGAGGCCGCGATGCCCTTGTCGTCCAGCAGGAGCAGCATGCTCTCGCCCTCGATGCCCTCAAAGCAGAAGTTGACATTGCCGGCAATTCTGCGCTCCCGGTCGCCGTTCAGCCCGCCGTGAGGAATTTCGGACAGGCCCTCGATCAGTCGGTCCCGGAGGGCAGTCAGTTTTTGGTTCGTCTCCTCCATATGGTCGCAGGCCTCTTTCAGCGCGGCAGCCATGCCCTTGATGGCAGGAAGATCCTCGGTGCCGGCCCGCTTGCTCCGCTCCTGAGCGCCGCCCTCGATGAAGGAGAGCAGGGGGATCCCTTTGCGGACGAAGAGAGCGCCGGTACCTCTGGGACCCTGGAACTTGTGCCCGGAGAGGGAGAGCATGTCAATGTTCTGCTCCTTCACATTGATGGGCAGATGCCCCACCGCCTGCACGGCGTCAGTGTGGAAGATGACCTTCCGCTCCCGGCAGAGGGCGCCGATCTCTTTGATGGGCTGAATGGTGCCGATCTCGTTGTTCACGTACATCACCGTCACCAGCGCCGTCTCGGGCCGGATGGCGGCGGCGACCGCCTCTACGGTGACAACACCGGATGCGTCCACCGGCAGCAGCGTCACCTCAAAGCCCTCCCGCTCCAGCTTGGCCAGGGTGTGGAGGACGGCGTGGTGCTCGATGGCGGTAGAGATAATGTGGTTCTTGCCCCGGCGCTTGCCCTGATAGGCGGCGGAGCGGATCGCCTGGTTGTCCGCCTCGCTGCCGCCGGAGGTAAAGTAGATCTCACGGGGCTCTGCGCCGATGCACCCGGCTACGGTCTCCCGGGCGGCTTCCAGCGCCTCGGCCGCCTTCTGGCCGGGGGTGTGGAGGCTGGAGGGGTTGCCCCAGAATTGATCCATGGCGTCCAGCATGGCCCGCTTTGCAGTTTCGCTGGTCTTGGTGGTCGCCGCATGATCTGCATAAATCATTGCGATTCTCCTTACTTAGATGGTTTGTCCATCCTGTTTGTATGATCGGTGTCCTTAGATTTTGTCCGGCCGAATGCCCCGTTCTGCCGCCTGCTGGACCAGCTGCGCCAGGGTAATGGCGGAGAGATAGTCCTGGATCACCTGGCTCAGTCCCTGCCACATGGGAAGGGTGACGCAGCTGCCCACTCTGGGACAGTCCTTGGGGTCGCCCTCCAGACAGCTCACCGGCACCAGAGTGCCTTCTGTTGCGTCCAGTATCTCCAGAATGCTGTATTCCGATGCGGGCCGGGCCAGCCGATAGCCGCCGCCCTTGCCCCGCACGCCGTTGACCAGTCCTCCCTGAACCAGCAGCTTGACGATGGCCTCCAGATACTTGCCGGAGATCTCCTGCCTTTGGGCGATGTCCTTCAGGGGCATATAGTCCTCTCCCGGATACATGGCAAGCTCTACCATGATCCTGAGGGCATATCTGCCTCTGGTTGAGATCATCATGGGATCACCTCTTTCGTTCAACCTATCATACCATAGGGTTTTATAAGATGCAATAGGGTAAACCTACTTTTTTGTAGGAAATTAAAAGATCCAGTATCCGGCTCCACAGCAAAGGAGCCTGCTCCTTCCGGGGCAGGCTCCTGGCTTTCGGTATGTGATTAGAGGTTGTCCAGACGATGCGCCACGGCCAGATCACCGATGCCGTCAATGATGAGGCAGACGCCGGCGAAGATCAGCATCTTGTTGATTAGGCTGAAGGGCCGGATCAGGATGAGCACTGCCAGCAGCAGGGTGATGCCGCCGGTAACGGCTGCCAGCCACCAGTTCTGAGCGTTGGCCCGATAGGCGTCAAAGGCGTACTGCAGATCCCGCAGGGCGTGGATCAGCACCAGAATGCCGATGGCAGTGGCCAGCAGCTTGATGGTGCCGTGGGGATGGCGCACCACCCACAACCCCGCCAGAAGCTGAACAACGCCCATGGCGGCCAGGCCAAAGTCCAGGCTGACGTCACGGTTGGCCACAACAAACAGAACGGACAGCACACCAACGACGACCATGACCCAGCCCATAAAGGACAGCAGGGCAGCCAGCGTCCAGCTCTGGAGGACGATGAGCACCAGGCCCAGAAGGATGGTGACGGCCGCAGCAATGGCGGTCTGCTTTTTCAGCTCACGGAAGAAATCGAACACAGGAAACACGCTCCCTTCTCTTGTTTCGTCCAACAGTATAGCATACTTCTCCCCTCTTGCGTGAACAAAATGTGAAGGGATGCTAAAAATTTCCTATAAATCCCCCTCATTTTCCTTTGGCAGCCGCCGGAAAAACCAGCGGGCAAAGAAAATGGCGATCACGAAGGAGACCACATACGCCAGCGGCTGGGCCTCCTGAATTCCGGCAAGGCCCCGGAGCCTTGCCAGAATGAGCAGGGCGGGAATGAGAAACAGGCCGCTGCGCATGGCGGAGAGCAGGGATGCGCTCAGCTTCTGTCCTGTGCTCTGGAGCAGCATCTCCGTCACCATGCTGAAGGGCAGAAAGCAGATGGCAAGGCACTGGAGGCGCAGCGCTCGGGTGCCGATCTCAATGACATCCGGATCGTCCCGGAAGATCTGGATGCAGCTGCCGGAGAAAATCAGTACAAGGGTCGCCAGGACAGTCAGCACTCCCTGTCCCAGGAGGAAGGTAAAGCGATAGCCCTCCCGCACCCTGCCGTACTTTTTGGCCCCGTAATTGAATGCGCTGACCGGCTGAAAGCCCTGGCCGATGCCCACCACCACAGAGAAGACAAACATGACAATGCGGCTCACCACGCTCATGGCGGCAATAGCGGCATCGCCATAGACACCCGCCTGCCCGTTGAGGACGACGGTGGAGAGACTGGCCAGTCCCTGCCGCAGCAGGCTGGGCATTCCGGTGGCGATGATGTCCAGAATGTTCCGTCCGCTGCAGGAGAAGCGCCGAACGGAGAGGCTGCACTGGGTCTTTTTCATTAGAAAAACACTGAGCAGGATAAAGAAGCTGACCGTCTGAGATAATGCGGTGGACAGTCCCGCTCCCGCAACCCCCATGCCCATATGAAACATGAAGAAGGCGTCCCCGAAAATGTTGAGCACGCTGCCCGCCATCAGGCCGATCATACCAAGGGCCGCCTTCCCTTCGTAGCGCAGCAGATTATTGAGTACCAGGCTGGAGGTCATAAAGGGAGCTGCCAGCAGGATATAACAGATGTACTCCTCGGCATAGGGGGCAATGGTCTCGGTACTGCCCAGCAGCATGACCAGGGGCCGAAGGAAGAAAAAGCTGGCTACCGCAATCAAAATGCCGGAGCCAAAGGCCAGGAAGAACCCGGTAGAGGCGGTGACGCCGGCCGCCTCCCGCTCCTTCTGTCCCAGCTGACGGGAGGCGATACTCCCCGCCCCCTGGCCAAAAAGAAAGCCCACCGCCTGTAAAATGGCCATGAATCCAAAAACCACGCCCACGGCGCCGCTGGCGCTGTTTCCCAGCTTGCCAACGAAAGCGGTGTCTACCATATTATAAATGTTGGTGACCAGCATACTGATGACCGTGGGAATACAGAGCCGGATCACAAGACTGTGAACCGGCGTCTGGGTCATGCGGATATACTGCTGATCCGAGATCTGTTTGTCCAATGTGCGTCACATCCTGTCTTGCCCTTTCAAGGCAAAAAGTAGTCATTTTGTAATTATACTACAGGCTTTTTTTAATCTCAAGCCTGCTGTCTCAGGAGCTTTTTTGTCTCTTGACCGGCCTGTTCCGCCGCCCCGCAGCCGGTGCCGGCGCACAGCCCCCGTTTTGGTCCGTCTTTTTTCGTCATCCTGCGGCTTTGCCTTTTTTGCCGGCTATCATTTTTATTTTTTACCAAAAGTGTTGCGAAAACCAGCCATTTTTTTGGAATTGACAACTGTCCGTTCTGTATTATAATGGCATAGACATCTTGTCACCATATCTGTCCTCATATTTGAGAGAAAGAGAAGTGAATGCAAATGAACGGATTGAAGGAATTTTTGAAGCGGAAGAACATTGAGATCTCCGCCAAGCGGTACGGTATCGACGCCCTGTCCGCTATGGCCAACGGTCTCTTTGCCTCCCTGCTGATCGGCACCATCATCAACACTGTCGGCACCCAGTTCCACATCCCCTTTCTGACCGACCCCGTGGCAACGGTGGCCGGCACGGAGTACACTGTGGGCGGCCTTGCCTCTGCTATGAGCGGTCCGGCCATGGCAGTGGCCATCGGTTACGCTTTGCAGTGCCCGCCGCTGGTGCTGTTTTCGCTGGTGACTGTGGGCTTTGCCTCCAACGCACTGGGCGGAGCCGGCGGACCTCTGGCAGTTCTGTTTGTGGCAATTATTGCCTCTGAGATCGGTAAAGCGGTATCGAAAGAGACCAAGGTGGACATTCTGGTCACCCCCCTGGTCACCATCGGTGTGGGCATTGCCCTGTCAGCATGGCTGGCTCCCGCCCTGGGCGCCGCTGCCAGCTGGTTTGGCTCCGTTATCATGTGGGCCACTGAGCTGCAGCCCCTCCTGATGGGCATTCTGGTCTCTGTGGTGGTAGGCGTGGCCCTGACACTGCCCATCTCCTCCGCCGCCATCTGCGCTGCTCTGGGTCTGACAGGCCTTGCCGGCGGCGCTGCCGTGGCCGGCTGCTGCGCTCAGATGGTGGGCTTTGCCGTTATGAGCTTCCGTGAAAACCGCTGGGGCGGTCTGGTCAGTCAGGGACTTGGCACCTCCATGCTCCAGATGCCCAACATCATCCGCAACCCCCGCATCTGGATCCCGCCCACGCTGACCGCCGCCATTACCGGCCCCATTGCCACCTGCCTCTTCCATCTGGAGATGAACGGTGCCGCCGTCTCCTCCGGCATGGGCACCTGCGGTCTTGTCGGCCCCATCGGCGTCTACACCGGCTGGGTCAACAACGGCGTTGCCATTTCCCCCGCACACTGGGTCAGCCTGATCCTCATCTGCTTTGTCCTCCCCGGCATCATCTGCTGGGCACTGGGTCTCCTCTGCCGCAAGCTGGGCTGGATCAAAGAGGGAGATCTGAAGCTGGAAGACGCCTGATCTCTCCCATTTACGCACAAAGAGCTGCGAGCATTTGCTCACAGCTCTTTTACTATATCGCAATAAGTCTGATAGTCATACAGCCGGTTTAATACCTCCAGCAGTCCGTTGGCCGTCAGCCGCTGGGGCAGCTCCAGCTTCCGCTTCAACGCATCCCGTTTTTCTCCGCTATCCGGCCTTCCGGTGAGTCCGTCCCGGAAGAAGTCCGCCTTGGTGATGGCCCGGCTGCGCTCACCGTTTTCGGCGCTCTCATCCAAAAAGGTGGCCCCCGCCCGGCGGAGAGACTCCTCCAGGATTTCCGGCGTCATGCCCTCTACTCCCAGCTTGCCCTCCTTGCCCGGCTTGGCCTTGCGCCGCTCCTTGCCGTAGACGTCGGGGATATAGGCCTGTTTCAGCTGCGACCGGGGAATGACCCCTTTCAGGTGGTTGCGAATGACAAAGCCTGCCCCGTCGCTGTCCGTCAGGAGGATCAGCCCCTTTTCCCTCGCCAGACGGCGGAGCAAGGCCTTCTTCTCCCCGTCCTTAAAGATGCCGAAGCCGTCGGTGGGAATGATGAGGGCATCCACCAGCTGGGAGAGCGTGTTCTTGTCGTAGCGGCCCTCTACCACAATGACCTCTTTAATCCGCTTCATCGGCCGCTCCCCTTTCCAAGGACCGCCAGCTTGAGGAGCAGTTCCGTGAGGATACTCTCGCCGTCCCCGCCCAGCTTCATCTCCCAGTCCGCCTTCTGCGTCATCTGCACTGCCTTTCGGCACCAGGAGAGGGGGTAGCGCCGGGCGGACTCGGACAGCTTGCGCACCTGCCAGCTGCTCTTCATGTCCCACAGCTGGGCCACATAGCCGTCGCCCTTCCGGTTTTCCAGGGCCAGCCGGGCACTCCAAATCTGGCGAAAAAGCCGTCCCACGGCGGCCAGGATATAGATGGGACTCTCTCCCATGCGCAGCAGCTGACTCAGCAGTTCCATGGCCTTGTCATAATTTCCGGTGCCAATGGCGTCGGTCATCTGAAAGGCTCTGGCATCCAGCACAGGATCGCAGACGGCGTCGATGTCCTTCTTTGTCACCGCCCTGCCTTTGGCATAGGCTCCCAGCTTGTCCACTTCTCCGGAGAGATTGGTCATCAGTCCCCCGCAGAGGAAGGTGAGATATTCCGCTGCCGGATTATCAATGTCCTTATCCCAGTTCTTGTGAAGTCGGCGGCGGATCCAGTTGTTCAGATCGCTCTGCTCCTGGGCCCGAAACTCCACCATCTGGGCTTTGGTCTTGAGATACTTGCCCAGTTTGGTGTTGGCGTTGGGCTTGAATTCCATGGTGTCATAGAGAAAGACGAGACAGACATAGTCCGGCAGGTCCTCAAACATGGCCTGCAGCCTGTCCCGCCGCTCCTCGTTTTTAAAGAGATCCCAGTCGTAGACCAGCACCAGCGTCCGGTCGCTCATCATGGGAACGGCCTCCACCGCCTCAGACAGGGCCTGCAGTTCTAAATCCTTGCCCTGAAAGATGCGGAGGTTAAAGGACTCCATGCCGTCTGGAACCGTCTTCTTCCGCAGCACGGTCAGATAGTAGTCCCGGAGATAGTCCTCATCGCCATAGAAGATATAGAGGTTTGCGGGAGACTCCCGTTTCAGGGCGGATTTCAGTTCAGAGAGGCCGTCAGGGGCGGTCTTTTTTGGGGGCATGGGGTTCACCTTCTTTCTGGAGACAGTATAGCGTTTTTTGGGCGGGGGTGCAAGGGAGGAGGCGCAAGAAGTCCAGTAGGGGCGCACAGTGTGCGCCCCTACGAACGGTATTTCATTTATCATCCGGCGGTGATTCGCCGATCAGTCCGGTCTCTGAAACCCGGACAGATCCTTCACCACTTCTCCGGCGATGATGAGCCCCACCACGGAGGGGACAAAGGCGTTGCTCCCGGGCACCTGGCGGCGCTGGGTGCACTTTCTCGCAGTGCCCGGCGGGCAGATGCAGTGGGCGCGGCAGCTGATAGCCATGTCGTCAATGGGGGTCAGGGGCGGTTCCTCAGAATAGACCACCTTGAGGTGTTTGATGCCCCGCTTTTTCAGCTCCCGGCGCATGACTCTGGCCAGGGGACAGACAGAGGTCTTGGAGATGTCCGCCACTCGGAAGGCAGTGGGATCCACCTTGTTGCCCGCTCCCATGGAGCAGATAATGGGCGTCCCCGATTTGACTGCCTGTTCCACCAGCTCCAGCTTGCCGGTGACGGTGTCGATGGCGTCCACGATGTAGTCATACTGGGAAAAGTCAAACTCCTCGGCGGTATTGGGCGCATAAAAGGTCTTGTAGGTGTGGACCACCGCCTTGGGGTTGATCTCCAAGATCCGCTCCTCGGCCACATCGACCTTAAATTTACCCACCGTCTTACGGGTGGCAAAGATCTGGCGATTCAGGTTGGTCAGACACACCCGGTCGTCGTCGATGAGATCCAGCTCTCCCACGCCGCTGCGGGCCAGTGCCTCCGCCGTATAGCCGCCCACGCCGCCGATGCCGAAGATGGCGACTCTTGCGTTATAAAGCCGCTCCATGCCCTCATGGCCGAAGATCAGCTCGGTTCTGGAAAATTGATTCAGCATATCCTTCGCTCCAATATTATTTGTTCTGCCCCTGCGCAAGCGTCTCGGCGTCCAGCGTCTCGTTCATGCTGCCGGTGCGGTAACCCTTCAGGTCCAGCGTCACATAGGAAAATCCGAAGGACTTGAATGCGTCATAGATCCGATTCCGGACGCTCTCCTCCAGCAGCCGGCCAAACTCCTCCGATCCCACCTCGATGCGGGCGATTTTCCCGTGAATGCGGACCCGGACCTGGTAAAAGCCCAGCTCCAACAGCAGCTGCTCGCCCCGCTCCACCATAGAGAGCTTTTCCTCGCTGATCTGTTCCCCGTAGACAAAGCGGGAGGCCAGACAGGCAGAGGAGGGCTTCGACCAGGTGGGCAGCCCCAGCTCCTTGGAGAGCGCGCGAATATCCGCCTTGGTCAGGCCCGCCCGGCGCAGAGGGCTGGCAATGCCCAGCTCCCGAATGGCAGTCAGACCGGGGCGGTAGTCCCCGTTGTCGTCCAGATTGGAGCCCTCGGCAACAAAAGCAATCTCCCGCGCCTTGGCAATGGTCAGGATCTGCTCAAACAGTTCCCGCTTGCAGAGGTAGCAGCGGTTGACCGGGTTGTCCCGAAAACCGGGGATGTCCAGTTCTTCGGACTGACACACGATCTGGGTAATGCCGTTTTGCTCGCAAAAGGCCCGGGCCCCACGCCGCTCCCGCTCGGGGAAGGAGCAGGAGACGGCGGTGACGGCGATGGCCCTGTCCCCCAGCACATCGTGGGCCGTCTTCAGCAAAAGGGTGGAGTCCACGCCCCCGGAGAAGGCCACGGCCACGCTGCCCATTTCCCGCAAATCATCCTGTAATGCCTGGTACTTTTCCCGCAAGGTCGTCACGGTGTGCCCTCCTGACCAACATACTCAAATTGTAGGTATATACTAGCACGAAGGGGGAACAGCGTCAAGCCGTTCCCCCTTTTTCACGTTTTACTGTTCCGCAGCTTCAATAATGGCCCGGACGGACCGATAGAGATAGGGCTTATACTGCTCCAGACTCACCGGGTCCTGCTCCAGAATGACGCTGTGGCAGGCGGCGCCCACCAGCTCAATAATGGTGTAGAGCGTCATCTGCAGCTCTGTCTCACCCATGTCCCCCAGCTCTAAGATCTCTCGAAACGTGCTGAGATAGTCAATGGAGGAGCGTCCCACCGCCCGGCTGAAAATGCCCCAGCTCAGGTTCTTGTTGATGAACCGCAGCAGCCCCGGGTCCCGCTGCATCTGGTCGAGAATATCGTCAATGATGGCAATGACCTTGTCCGCCGCACTGCCTCCGCTGCGGTAGTCGGAATGATCCAAGGCATGTCGGAACATCTGCTCCGTCTTGTGTGCGATCAGCTTGTTCTGGATGTCGTACTTGTCCCGGAAATAGAGATAGAACGTCCCCTTTGCCACACCTGCCTGCTGGGCAATATCGGACACCGAGGTCTTAATGATGCCCTTGGTCGTAAAGAGGCGGAAGGCAGTATTGAGCAGACTCTGCTCCTTTTGCTGCTTATTCTCTTCCACTTTCCCCACAGTCTGTTCCCACCTTTTCCCTTTTTTCTCCATTTTAATGGACTTCACATTTTCTGTCAATCCGGTGTTTCTTTGATAAACTGAACAGAAGTCACTTTTTCTCTCCGCGCTCTTTTGCGAAAATGACTAAAGTTCATTTTTCTTTCTCAAAAGGATTGACTATTGGTCAGCTTTGTATTACACTGTCCACAACTCAAAATGACCACTCGTCATATTTTCGTAAAGAGGGGTTGCTTATGTTACCATTCGGCAAACAGATCGTGAAGCTGCGGATCCCGATCCTGATCGTCAGCATTTTGCTGCTGATCCCGTCGGCCATCGGCTACTTCAACACCAGGGTGAATTACGACATCCTTTATTATCTCCCGGACGACATTGAAACCATGCAGGGTCAGGACATTTTGCTCAACGACTTCGGCAAGGGCGCCTATGCCATGTTTGTGGCCAAAGGTTTTTCCGATCCGGACGCGGCCCGGCTGAAAAGTCAGATCGAGCAGGTGGACCATGTTGCGGAGGTGATCTGGTACGACACCATCGCGGACGATTCCATTCCCCAGGCCATCCTGCCGGAGCAGCTCTACGACGTGTTTCACTCTGATGACAGCACCCTTATGGCTATCTTCTTCGATGACTCCACCTCAGCTGACGGAACGATGGAGGCCATTGAGGACATCCGCTCCATTGCCGGAGAGCAGTGCTTTTTGAGCAGCATGTCCGCCATCGTCACCGATACCCGTGATCTGGTCAATCAGGAGCTGGCGCTGTACGTCATTATCGCCGTAGTCCTCTCCTGCATTGTGCTGGCGGTGACCATGGACTCCTGGATGGCTCCGGTGCTGTTTATGACCAACATCGGCATAGCCATCATCTACAACCTTGGCTCCAACGTCATGAAAGGAGAGATCTCCTTTATCACCATGTCCCTGGCGGCAGTCTTACAGCTGGGTGTCACCATGGACTACTCCATCTTCCTGTGGAACTGCTACAAAGAGCAGCGGACCCGCTATGACACCAAAGAGGAGGCTATGGCGCACGCCATCGCCATGACGGTGACCTCGGTGGCCGGCTCCTCCCTCACCACCATTGCCGGATTTTTGGCTCTGTGCTTTATGACCTTTACCCTGGGCATGGATCTGGGCGTGGTCATGGCAAAGGGCGTGGTCTTTGGCGTCATCGGCTGCGTGACCATTCTTCCGTCTCTGATGCTCACCTTTGACCGGGCCATTCAGAAGACTGCCCACAGGCCCATCACCATTAACGGCGATAAGTTTGCCCGCTTTGTCATCAAGCACCACAAGGTGTTTCTGGTGGTCATCCTGCTGCTGTGGATCCCTGCCATCATCGGCTACCGCAATATGGACGTCTACTACAAGCTGGACACCAGCCTTCCCAGCTACCTCAACTCGGTGCAGGCCAACAAGGTGCTCTCGGAAGAGTTTGATATGAGCACCGTCCACATGATCCTCGCCAGCGATGATCTCTCCACCAAGGATGTCAAGAATATGCTCTCCGAGATGAACGAGGTGGACGGCGTGGAGTTTGCCCTTGCTACCGACTCCCTCATTGGCTACAACGTACCCAAGGAGTTTCTGCCGGATCAGCTGACTGGCAAGCTCTCCGCCAACGGCCGGCAGCTGATGCTCATCAGCTCCGCCTATCCTGTGGCCAGCGACGAGGTGAACGCGCAGATCGACACCCTCCAGGCCATTATGAAGAAGTATGACTCCTCCGCCATGCTCATCGGCGAAGCGCCCTGTACAAGAGACCTGATCACCATCACCGACCGGGACTTTCAGATGGTCAGCATTGCCTCTATCGGAGCAATTTTTATCATTATTCTGCTGGTGCTCCACTCGGTGTCTCTTCCTGTCATTCTGGTGCTGGTCATTGAGCTTGCCATCTACATCAATATGGGCATCTCCTATTACACCGGAACGACGCTGCCCTTTATCGCCTCCATTGTCATCGGCACCATTCAGTTGGGCGCCACTGTGGACTACGCCATCTTGATGACCAACCGCTATCAGCTGGAGCGAACGCTGGGCAAGGACAAATGTGAGTCCGCCACCGTGGCCCTCTCCACTTCCCTCCCCTCGGTCATCACCAGTGCTCTGGGCTTCTTTGCCGCCACCATTGGCGTGGGCATCTATTCCGACGTGGACCTGATCGGCGCACTGTGCCTCCTGATGGCCCGCGGCGCACTGATCAGTATGGCCATCGTCCTGCTCCTCCTTCCCACCCTCTATGTGGTCTTTGACGGTCTGATCATCAAGACCAGCTGGGGCATGAAGCTGAGCAAAACCCCATCTCATCAATCCTGATCGGAGGTATTTCCATGAATACAAAGTACAAACGTTTTCTGTCGCTGGTCCTCGCCGGCACACTCATGGTCAGCTACCTGACCGGCTGCGGCTCCTCTGCTCAGGGCAATGCCGCCGATCAGGTCTCCACGGCGGAGGCGGACGCACTGGCTGAGGCCGCCACCTCTCTGCTCCGCTTCCACGGCAGCGCCGAGGGCAAGGAGGAGACGGTCTATGTCATCGCCGATGCCAACGGCAATCCTACCCGAACCATCGTCAGCGCCTGGCTGAAAAACCCGGAGGAGGCCGATACCATTACCGACCGCTCCACCCTCACCGGCATTGAGAATGTCAAAGGCAGCGAAACCTACACCACCGACGCAAACGGCGATCTGGTCTGGCAGGCAGACGGCAACGACATCTACTATCAGGGCAGCTCTGACGCCCCCCTCCCCATCACTGCCAACATCACCTATACGCTGGACGGCGTTGACGTGACGCCGGAACTGCTGGAGGGCGCCACCGGCCATCTGGTCATGACCTTCCACTACATCAACCACACCGCCGCAGAGCGGGTGGTAAACGGCAAGTCCGTCACCCTCTATCAGCCCTTTGCCGTGGTCTCCGGGGCTATGCTGGACAACAGCAAGGTCAGCAATGTGGAGGTCACCAACGGCAAGGTCATCAACTCCGGCGACCAGACCATTGTAGTCGGTCTGGCCATGCCCGGTCTCAAGGAGAGCCTGGGTCTGGATGAACTGGAGGACAGCGACGGCAATCCGGTTGACATCGACGTCCCCGAGTCCGTCACCATCGAGGCGGATGTCACCGACTTCTCCCTCCTGACCACCATTACCATTGCGGAAAACACCCTTCTGGACGAACTGGATCTGGAAGATGTTAAGACCTTTGACGATTTGCAGGAGGCCATGGATGAGCTGACCGACGCCTCCACCAAGCTGGTAGACGGCACCGAGGAGCTGTACGACGGCGCGGGCGATCTGAAGGACGGCACGAATGAGCTGGCAGACGGCGCTAAAGCGCTGGATGACGGCGCAGGCGACCTGAAAGACGGCACCAAGGAGCTGGCGGACGGCGCTTCCACTCTGAAGGACGGCACCTCTGAACTGGCAGACGGCACCGGCGATCTGGCCGACGGCGCCAGTGCTCTGAATACCGGCGCAGGCCAGCTGGTCATCGGCCTGGATCAGCTCCAAACCAGTGTCAGCGACCTGCCGGAGGGCACAACCAAGCTTGTCAACGGCGCAAAGCTGATCGAGTCCTATCTGAAGGGCAGCATCCATGACGGCCTTGGTCAGCTCGTCACCGGTGCCGACAAGCTTCTTACCGGTGTAGATCAGCTGACTACCGGCGCAGGCTCCATCGCAGGCGGTGCGCAGGGCATCGAGCAGGGCGCTCAGCAGATCGCAGGGGCAGCCCAGGGCATCCAACAGGGCGCTCAGGGTATTGCACAGGGCGCTCAGCAGATCGTTCAGGGTGCCAAGAGCGGCGATTCCTCCAACCCCGGCATCTACGAGGCTGCCGCCGCCATTCAGGCAGGTGCCAAGAGCGGCAGTGGGGAAAACCCCGGCATTTATGAGGCTGCCAGCGCCATTGCGAGCGGCGCTGCCGGACTCAAGAGCGGCCTCAGCCAGCTTCCGGACGCCGTGGCCGGTGCCGTGGCCTCCGCCGTCTCTCAACAGACCACCAATGCCGTCTCCGCCCTGGATCAGGCGGCCAGCTGCAACAACGCCGCCAAATCTGCTCTGAGCGGCATCGACCTCTCCGGCCTCTCCGATGCGGACGCTGCCGCCATCCAGAATGCCATCGCCGCCATCGACGGCAGCACGGCGTACATCAACGGCGTCTCCGGCGCACTCAGCTCCCCGGACACCGGCGGCATCACGTCCGCCGTCAGCAGTCAGCTCTCTGACGCTCTGGACGGACTTGACCGTATCGCCACTGCTGCAAACGGTATCCAGTCCGGGGCAACGCAAATCGCCGCCGGCGCAGCCGGCATCCAGACCGGTGCCGAGCAGCTGGCCCAGGGCGCACAGGCCATTGCCGCCGGCGCCAAGAGCGGCGACATGAGCAGCCAGGACAAGTACGGTATCTACGAGGCTGCCGCAGCCATCGCCCACGGCGCAGTCAGCGGCGATGACAGCAGTCAGGCAAACTACGGCATCTACGAAGCTGCCGCCGCCATTGAGGGGGGAGCGAAAGCCATCTCCGCCGGCCTGAAGAGCGGCAAGAAAGATGACCCCGGTCTTTACGAGGGCATTGACGGCATCAAAGCCGGTGCCAAGGCCCTGCAAAACGGCGTGGACACCATTGCCTCCGAGGACAATCTGGGGGCCCTGATCGACGGTCTGGAGACCTTGCAGGGCAGCAGCGGCACGCTGCTGGACGGCATCGGCAAGCTGGCCGCCGGCGCAGATCAGCTCTTCGGCGGCACCTCCGATCTGGTCAAGGGTGCCAACCGGCTGGACGCAGGCGCTCAGCAGCTGGACAGCGGCGCAGGTCAGCTGGCAGACGGTGCCCGTCAGCTGGATGACGGCGCCCGTCAGCTGAAGGGCGGCACCTCCAAACTGCTGGACGGCACCGGCGAGCTGACAGACGGCGTTGACCAGCTGCTGGACGGAGCCAAGGAGCTGATGGACGGCATGGCAGAATTCGACGAAGACGGCATCCAGAAGCTCTCTGACCTCTTCCAGGATGACGCTCAGGACCTGCTGGACCGGCTCCGTGCCCTTCAGGAGTACAGCAGGGAGTACACCTCCTACTCCGGCGCCAGCGACGCAATGCCCTCCCAGGTGCGGTTTATCATCCGGACCGAATCCATCGGAGAGTGACAAAACTTCACAACAGATTTGCCCCGGCAGAACGCTAGGTTCTGCCGGGGCAATGCTTTTTGATTTTTATTTTATTGCAATCATACACAGCTTCAAGACGCTGTTTTTCACTGCGGTTTTCCTGTGGAGCGCTGCTTTAGTAGTAGATGGCACCGGAGCTTTTTGTCACTGTCTCCACCAGGTTGTGATTTGAATCATAGACCCTGACCGTCACCTGGGTGCGGTAGTAGTAGCCGGAGCTGACAGATTTTGTCTTGTTGAGCGTGGTGGAGTAACTCATCCAAATGATCACGTTGCTCCAATTGGACTTGTCAACGCTCTTTTGCAGGCGCATGGACGTATATGCGGTATAGCCGTTTTTGAGGTGCACGCTAGTCGTGCAGGTGGCTGTGCCGGAGGACACGGTGCAGTTGTATATGAGCGTAGAGATACCCACATATTCCGGCGCCAGAGGTTCTTCCGGCGGTGTGTCCACCGACGCAGCTCAGGCGGGCATGGCCGCCGACGCCAGTGCGCACAGGGCCAGGATCAATGCGATCAGTTGTCTTGTTACCTTTTTCAAAAGAAACACCTCCGCTTCATTTGTTGCATTCTATGCCTGTCCCACGTAAGTCATTCCCTCGGTCATCTTTCGATCTGAACCCCCTCGGCAATGCGCATGACCGTCTCTCTGTCCACGCCCTCGCCGCCGACAATAACGACGCAGTCATGTTCCTGATCTGCCCACATGATGATACATTGCCCCGGCTTTTCCGACATAATACCATAACAGCCATGTATCTCTATATCCGTCACCTGTGCGTCCTCAGTGTCAATACTGGCAGTGCCAACGCCGCCGCTCACGTTCACGTAAACACATCTGTCATCTGCGGACCGGTAGGTGTATTCAAATCCAATCTCCGCCTCCCATTCCTCGGTCAGCGCAAATCCATCCGGGATCCAGCCCACCTGCACCTTCAGCGTGCCGTCCGGTACATAGGCAGCATTCTCCTCCGGACGTGCTTCTATTGTAGTGCCTTTGGCGTCAAAATACATCAAAAAGCGCAGAGTAGACGACTGAAGCCGGGGAGAGGCGGCGATTGCCGCGCCGAACAGGACGAGCAATGTAAACACTGCCACCGACAGCTTCCGAATGGCAAGCAGAGCGATCTTTCCGGCCTTTTTAAATCTCCGCCCGGCAAAGCCCCGCCGTATGACACGGAGGCATCTCTGGTAGGTCCGCTCAGGAACCGCAAAAGCCGCATCCTGTTTCAGCGCCTCATTCTCCCGGCTGTATTCGGCTCCCTGCCTCTTTGCCAGTTCATCCATGAGCAGCGCAAACAGCGCGTCCTCATACTGTTCCTGCAGTTGTTCATCCTTCATGCTCGTTTGATGCCCTTTCTGTCCGTCCATGTCCCTATGCCTGTTTTATCTATGCATATAAGTTGACACCGTGATTGAAGAAAAGCAACAAAAATGTAATATTTTTATTTTCTTCCCCTGCATCTCCAGGACCGTTTTCAAATGGCATCCCGTTTTCCACATTCCGCAAAAAAGTGATTGAATTTTCCGCAAAACCCGCTATAATAATTTTCGTTAGACAAGCGTTCGACAGCCTATGCCTCCGCCAGCGATGACTCCGCCCCATCCTTGCACAAAAGAGGCCCGCTCCTCATTTCCCCAGGATTCCGTTTCAAGCGAGGAAAAATGATGTTACCCTACGCAATCATGGTCATGACGGATGACAGTGACCGCGCATTTATGACAGAGCTTTTTGTGAATTACCATCGTCTGATGTACAAATCCATTCTTCAGATTGTCCACGACCAATGGGTCACGGAGGATCTGCTCCAGGCCACGTTGGTAAAGCTCATAGACAAGGTGGCTGAGCTTCGAAAGAAGGACCGGGACCGGCTGGTCAATTACATCATCACCGCCTGCAAAAATCAGGCCCGAAACTATCTGCGGGACAAAAAGCGTCATCCGGAGTATCCCCTGGAGGATTATCAGGAGATCAACGACGCTGAAAATGACCAAGACAGCATTGAGGCCAGGCTGGTGGCGGCGGATGAGCTAAACCGTTTTGCGGACATCTGGCCCAGGCTGGACGAGCGCAGCCAGCATCTGCTGGAGGGCTATTACACCCTGGGCAAATCCACTGCCGAGCTGGCCCAGGAACTGGGCATCAAAAAAGACAGCGTAAAGATGGCCCTTCACCGTGCACGGGCAAATGCCTATGCCCTGATGCAGCAGTCGAATTAAACAGAGCCGAAAACCGGCTCCCCTCTGTTCCCGCAGAGGGGAGCTTTTCCCTTGCATGGCGCATTCCTCTCCCCTCACGCAGCAGTCAATAGATGATTTTCAGCTCCTCCCGCCGAACGCCTACCCGGCGGCAGAACTCCTCCAGTTCTCCCTCTCCACGCAGCAGCATCAGCTCGTGAAACCTGCCCGTGTCCCGGTCTGCAAAGCCGGCAGTCATCTCCCCGGTGCAAATGCTCCGCCGGAGAGCGGGCTGCTGCGCAACAGGGTCGTAGGAAATCGGCGGAGCCTTTTTCCGAAAGAGCGGCATCTTCTCTCAGCTCCTTTCCGGGCATTCCGCCCGCCTGCGGTACTCGGTGGGGGTGCAGCCCAGCTGCTCCCGAAAGCTCTTGGTAAAGTAGCTCATATCCTGAAAGCCGCAGCTGGAGGCAATGTCGGAAATGCGCTCCTCCGTATGGCATAAGAGCCGGGCGGCCTGCCGGATACGGTACTGCCGCAGATACCGGATAGGCGTCGTGTCGACGGTGGCCCGGAAGCAGCGGAGACACTCGCTCTCGCTGACCGCGGCACTGGCAGCGATCTGGCCCATGGTCACCTCGTCCGAGTAGTGGTCGTGCACGAACTGGAGCATGACCTTGATCCGCTCGCCGTTTCGAAGGGTACGGACTCCGGGCTGGGCCTGCTGTACAGGGCCGTTCTGCTGCAAAAGCAGCACCAGCCGGGACAAAGCATCTCTGATCCGGAACTCGTATCCGTATAACTCCGTCCGGCAGGCCTGCCAGCTCTCCTCGATAGCCTCCAGCGCAGACCGCTGCCACGGCTCCTCACCGGACAGGCGCAGAAACTCCAGGGCATGGTTTTCCGTCAGGGGCTGGACATAGTGTTGGTAGATCGTGCTGTCCAGACTCCCCCCCACCAGCCGGGGGTGAAAGACCACTGAGTGAAACCGGCAGCTGGAATTGTCCGCATCCCGGCAGCCGTGGAGGATGCCGGAATTGATAAAAAATCCCTCACCGGCCCGGATAACGCGCTTACTCTCTCCGGCTGACACAACGGCGCAGCCCTCCGTGACCACTGCCGCCTCCAGCTCATCGTGCCAGTGCCAGGGCACATCCCGCCGGCCCAAATCGTCATGATAGCAGGCCACGGGCAGACCGGTGGTGCCGTGCTCTACCAGCTCCCGGCCGCTGCTGTCTACGGCCGTCTGACATGGGGCAAGCGCCATCCTTCTCTCCTCCCGGCGATTTTGTCATAGATAATTGGAGCTTTTTTTCTAACAGCCCCTTAAATATGCTGATATAATCATATCAAACCAACAGGAGGAATGCAATATGTTCCATTTACTTCTTGCCATCATCTATCTCTCCTTTATCAGCCTCGGCCTGCCGGACGCCCTTTTGGGCTCTGCCTGGCCGGTGATGTACGGGGAGCTTGCCGTCCCCGTCTCCTATGCCGGTATGATCTCCATGATCATTGCCGCAGGGACGATTATCTCCAGTCTCCTGAGCGACTGGCTCACCTGCAAACTGGGCGCCGGAAAGGTCACCGCCATCAGCGTGGCCATGACAGCCGCCGCCCTCTTCGGCTTCTCCACCTGTAGCGCCTTCTGGATGCTCTGTCTCTGGGCCATTCCCTACGGACTGGGTGCCGGCAGCGTGGATGCCAGCCTGAACAACTATGTGGCTCTTCACTATGCCAGCCGCCATATGAGCTGGCTCCATTGCATGTGGGGCGTGGGCGCCTCGGTGGGGCCTTACATTATGGGCTTTGTCCTCTCCGGCGGAGGACACTGGACGGGAGGCTACCGCTGCATCGGTATTCTGCAGATCATCCTCACTGCCATTCTCTTTCTCTCCCTTCCCCTTTGGAAGAGCCGGAAGGACGCCGCCGGCGAGGATGAAAAGGCTGAGGCAAAGCCCCTGACGCCGGGGCAGATCCTCCAGATTCCCGGCGCAAAGGAGATCATGGTCACCTTCTTCTGCTATTGCGCTGTGGAACAGACCGCAGGCCTGTGGGCCAGCTCCTATCTGGCCCTTTACAAGGGCGTCCCGGGAGAGACTGCCGCCTCCTTTGCCAGCATGTTCTTTATCGGCATCACCGTGGGCCGGGCGCTGAACGGTTTTTTGACCATGAAACTCAGCGACACCCAGCTGATCCGCATCGGCCAGGGCATTATCCTGCTGGGCATCGTCGCAATGCTGCTGCCCCTGGGCGAGGCTGTCTCTCTGGCAGGACTGATCCTCATCGGTCTGGGCTGCGCCCCCATCTATCCCTGCATCATCCACTCCACCCCCGCCCACTTTGGGGCGGATAAGTCCCAGGCCCTCATCGGCGTCCAGATGGCCAGCGCCTATATCGGCACCTGCCTCATGCCGCCCCTTTTCGGTCTCATTGCAGGCCATGTCAGCATTGTCCTGCTGCCCGTCTATCTGCTGGCCATTCTGATCCTCATGGCCGTTATGCATGAGCGGATGCTGAAACGTGTGACTGCGTGAAGGCCCTGCCCTCCCGGAACGACGCCGGGAGGGCAATTCCATTTCAGCAATGGTATGGCCCATGCTGACCTGACCGCCACCCACGGAGGCATGCCGGTCCAAGGCGGACATCTCCCGCTCCCGGCTTGCAAAAGGCGTTCGGGAATGGTAAGATTGCGATAGCTTGATCAAAAGGTGATTTCCATGCCAAACATTGACATTCTACGGCAGGACAGCAGCATTCTCATCTGTATCAAGCCTGCCGGCATCCTCTCCACAGACGAGCCGGGCGGGCTTCCCTCCCTGGTGCGGGAAACGTTGGGAGATCCCGGCGCCACCGTCCGCACCGTCCACCGGCTGGACCGGGTGGTCAGCGGACTCATGGTGCTGGCCAGAAGCCGATCCGCCGCCTCTAAGCTGGGGCAGCAGGTCATGGCCGGTCATTTTGACAAGGAATATCTGGCCGTCATTCACGGCGTACCGGAATCACCTTCCGGTACTTTGACCGATCTCCTCCTCCGGGACAAGGCGGAGCGCAAGACCTATGTGGTATCTCAGCCCCAAAAGGGCGCTCAGGAGGCGGTTCTGGACTACGCCGTTCTGCAATCGGCATCGGGCATGAGCCTGATCCGCATCCGTCTCCGCACCGGCCGGACCCATCAGATCAGAGTCCAGTTCTCCGCCCGCGGACTTCCCCTTGTGGGAGACAAAAAGTACAGCATCCTGCCGGATGACTGCAAGATCGCCCTTTGGTCCCACCGGCTCACTTTTGCCCACCCAAAAACCGGGGAGACGGTGGATGTAACCGCTCCGCCCCCGGAAGTCTATCCCTGGACGGAATTTCACATTGACGCAGAAAGAGCACCGTGAGAACACGGTGCTCTTATTTACAAGCCATTTATGGGCGCAATGCCAAATGCCTTTCGCGCCCCCTATTTGCCTTTGCTGCACTGCTCCGCAAACCAACGGAAGAGGAACGTCATATCCGGCCCGTCCGGGGGCTCGGGATAGTCCCCCCGCATCAGCTCCGGGTGATACTCAAAGCCCCAAATGGGAAGGGTCTTATGCCGCACCTCCTCGATGGTCCCGTCCGGCGCATACGCCGTTGCCACCAGATCCTCAGCAAGACGGTCGATCCTCCGGTTGTGATGAGAATTGATCATAAACCGCACGCCGAACAGTCCCCCTGTGACAGAGCCCGGCTCGGTCAGGCAGGGGTGGGAGCAAAACATATGCTCCACTCCGGTACGAAGTTTGAACATATCCTCCAGCGTGCCGCCAAAGGTGAGATTGATGCACTGCAGGCCCAGACAGATTCCCATGACCGGCTTGCCAGCCTTCGCAAAGGCCAAAAGCAGCGTCCGGTCAAAGACGGTCCGCTCCTCCTCTTCTCTGCGCAGCAGCTCCGGGTCGCCAAACCCATCGGGAGAAAAAAACGCAGAGCCGGTCAGAAGCAGTCCGTCTGCCAGGGCCGCATAGTCCTCGATACAGTCCGGCTCATTGACCAAAAGGGGCACACCGCCGGCAGCAGTCACTGCGGCGGCATAGGTGCGGTAGGAAACAGTGCTTTCAGAGCGAAACTGCCAATCCAGAGCAGACCCGCCGTTGAGTGCAATCACAGGTTTCATTTTGCCGCCTCCCTCACCAGAAGCTCAAACAGCCGGTCATCCGCCGGGATCCCATTCAGCTCCCGCTCCGGATGCCACGTTACGCCCCAAACCGGGCGGGTTCGGTGAAACACGCCGTCAACGATTCCCTCCGGACTGACCGCCGCCGCCTCCATGTCCTCTCCCAGTCTGCCGATCCCCCAGTCGTATTGCCGGGAGAAGGAGATCGTCTCTCCGAGCAATGCTCGCGCCGCACCGCACACACGGTCGGTAGAGACGGACGGCAGGGTCGGCAGGTGCTTTTCCACCGTGCCGCCCAGCAGGACGTTTGCCACCATGGCGCCCCGGCCAATGCCCAGAATCGGCTTTCCCGCCCACAGGAACAGCTGCCCCAGCATGAAGTCCAAATCGTCACGGGTCCGGGAAAAGGCAATCAGCTCCTCCAGATGCTCACCGATGCCGCCGTAGCGGGCAGGGTGGATGACGGGGCCGCCCGTCAGCAGAAGGCCGTCTGCAATCGCTGCGTATTCCTCTGCCGCACGAACGTCCAGCGCCGTGACCGGAATTCCTCCCGCCCGTTGGATCGCACTGGAATAGGCATGGCTGAGGACAAAATTTTCTCTCTCTAAATGCACATCAAAACCGTCTTCGGTGATGATCAGAATGACCGGACGCATCCCGTCGCCTTCTTTCTACCATCTTTTCTCTATTCTATGCTCGCAGCATCCGCCATGCCGCATGGTGACCGGAAGCCGCAGCACCGTCCCGGTAAAGCTCTGCCTTGAAGATACGGATGTGGTCCCGGCTGAGCATCTCTATTCGGCGGCAGCAATCTTTTCCCGATGATTTCGCCACAAATCCCTACTCTGCCGGACAAAAAGAGCCTGAGACCCAACTGCTCCGGTCTCAGGCCTTACCCGTTTGATAAAACGATCTATAATGCAGGTTGTACAGTTCGATCAGGCCCTCGATGAACAGTCTGGGAATGACCGGCTCGGGGTAGGGCTGCATATCTGTATCGGCACATCCGATGCCTCGTACGCAAAACCAGCCGGGTCAACCTCCTGTCGATTTCCCGGCTTTACCCACTGGTTCGGCCAGATTATAAAGCATCTTGCTGTAAAAGTCAACATGATTTAATTCAAAAAACCGGAATCATTTTTACTCCGTCTCATGCAGGATGCACAAACCGTTGGACATATCCCCGGTCTGCCCCTCTCCGCTGCGCCTTCAAAAAATAATTACCATTAAACCGGTAGGTAAGTGTTGACTTTTTGCCGGTGCGCAGATATAATATAGCCTCAAATAGAGCCTCGGTCAGAAAGGCAGGTAAGAGCAATGGCGTCCTTGGGCAAAAAACTGAACGTACTTGTGGCAATCGACGAGATGGAAGCCCCTGTCTGGGGCCGGCTTGCTCAACAGGTCACGCCTGTCTTTGCACGGGACGGCCTGTCGGCATACCAAGCCCTTCGTTCCCAGTCTTTTGATCTGGTGCTGCTGGATCTCTACCTGACCGGCATGGACAGTCTCTCCCTGCTGCGGCAGATTCGCACAGAGCAGTTGTGCCGGTCTATCGTGCTGACCAGCGAGACTCCCTCCTTTACCTATGCTCAGCAGGGTATTCTGAACGGTGTCTGCGCCTATCTGCTCCGGCCGCTGCAGGAAGAGGAGCTTCAGACGGTGATCCGCACCATCCGCTCAGAGCACTCGCCCCAGAGCGCCCTTATGGGGCAGATGGCAGTCCAGGCGGTGGGCAGCCTGCGGAACGAAGGGGCAGAGGACGTCTTTGCCTCACTGGGCGAACATCTGGTCTCACTGGTAGAGGATCCGGTGGAGCAAAGCCTGCGTTGGCGGGATCTCTTTGCCGAGACCCTTCGCCAGACCTATCAGCAATACAGCTGGCTGCGGCTGTACTTTCACCCGGACGAGTTCACCCGCCCCGACTTTCTGCGGGACAGGGACGATCAGATGGTGGAGCATTTCTGCCGCCGTAAAATCAAGCTGCTCAGCGGCCTGATCACAGAGCTGTATCCCGTCTGTGGCAACAGCAGGATGGACGAGGTGCTCTCCTATCTGCTTCAGGCCATCGACCGGAATGTCCAGCAAAAAGAAGTGGCAGAGCAGTTTTACATCACAAATTCCACCCTCAGCACCCGGTTTCAGACTCAGTTAGGGATCTCCTACCGGGAGTACATGACCCGCATTAAGATCCGCCGGGCGGAATATCTGCTGAGGCATACAAATGTCCGTATTCGAGATCTGGCCGGCCGGCTGGGCTACAAGGACCGGGACTATTTCTCCAAGCTGTTCCTCCAGCGAACGGGCATGACTCTGCAGGAGTATGCCCGGGAGAGCACTGCCAACCACTACTGCATCTAACCAAATATTCATACCAACCTAGTAGGATGGTTATTGACAATTCGTTCCAAACTGTGTATGATAATAGAGGTCAAAATAAAACGCTGTGAAGGAAAGAGTATCCCACATGCCGCCGGTTCAGAGAGTGCCCGCCTGCTGAAAGGGCATCGGTGCAGCTGGGGGAGAAGATGGCTCCGGAGCGGTGCGTCAAGGCCGGCAGAGTGCGGCTGAAACGTCAACGGGAACTGCCCGTTACAGCAGCGAGGTATTAAAAGGCGTTGCCTTGATACCTGCAGAGGTCCGGGTCGCCCGGGCGAAAAGAAGTGGTACCACGGGTCAGTTTGCGCTCGTCTTCTGTATGAGAAGACGGGCGTTTCTTTTATTGAGAGAAGATTCAGTGAGGAGGAACCATCCATGTCCCATTCCATTGAAACACGATGTATTCACGGTGATGTCCACAAGTTCCGGGAGGACAGCCGGGCCATCAGCTTTCCCATCTACCAGACCGCATCCTTCAGCCACATTGAGCCCGGCCATAACGGAAGCGGCTTTGACTACACCAGAGAGTCCAATCCTACCCGCTCCCGGGTTGAGGAGACCGTAGCCTCTCTGGAGGGAGCGGCGGATGCCATTGCCTTTTCCTCCGGCATGGCAGCCATCTCCGCCTGCTTCGAACTGTTTCGGCCGGGAGACCATATCATTTGCTCCGAGGACCTGTACGGCGGCACGGTGCGGCTGTTTCATAACATCTCCGAAAAGAACGGTCTGGTCATCCAGTTTGTGGACACCACCGATTTAGACACTGTCCGCGCCGCCCTGCGGCCCAGCACCAGGGCCATCTATGTGGAGACGCCCAGCAACCCCATGATGAACGTCACCGATCTGGCGGGCTGCGCCGCCCTGGCAAAGGAGGCGGGCGCGCTGCTCATTGCGGACAACACCTTCCTCTCCCCCTATTTCCAGAACCCCATTGCCCTGGGTGCGGACATCGTCCTGCACAGCGGCAGCAAGTTCCTGGGCGGTCATAACGACACTATTTCCGGCTTTCTCTGCGCTGCTGATCAGGATTTGGCAGACCGGGTGCGGCTCATCTCCAAGACGATAGGCAATACTCTCTCCCCCTTTGACAGCTGGCTGGTCCTCCGGGGCATGAAAACCCTGGCTGTCCGCATGGAGCGGCAGCAGCAGACCGCGCTCACCCTGGCTCGGTGGCTGAGCGAGCAGAGCTGGGTGAAAAAGGTCTATCACATCGGGCTGCCTGACCACCCGGGCTACGCCATCAACGCCCGACAATCCAGAGGCTGGGGCAGCACCTTCAGCTTCACCGTGGACAGCCGGGAGACGGCACTGAAGATCCTGGAGGGCGTATCCCTCATCACCTTTGCCGAGAGTCTGGGCGGAACAGAAAGCCTGATCACCTATCCCCTGGTCCAGACCCATCCCGACGTTCCTGCCCAGGTGCGGGAGCATCTGGGCATCACCGACACGCTGCTCCGGCTCTCTGTGGGTCTGGAGCATGAGGACGATTTGATTGCCGACCTGAAGACGGCAGCGGAGGGATAACCATGGCCGCATTTGATTTTGATACCCTTATTGACCGGAAAAATACCAACAGTCTGAAATATGATTTTGCCGTAGAGCGGGGCCGTCCGGCGGATGTGCTCCCCCTTTGGGTGGCGGATATGGATTTCCAGGCTCCCTCCTGCGTGCTGGAGGCGCTGCAAAAAAGCGTCGCCCACGGCATCTTCGGCTACTCCGATACCAAAGCCGACTATGACGAGGCGGTCATCGGCTGGTTCTCCCGCCGCTTCGGCTGGGAAGCCAGGGCCGAGTGGCTGGTCAAGACCCCCGGCGTGGTCTTTGCCCTGGCTGCGGCCATTCGGGCGGCTACCCGGCCGGGAGACGCCGTTCTGGTCCAGAGTCCGGTCTACTACCCCTTCTACTCCGTCATTCGAGACAACGACCGCAAGGTGGTGGAGAGCGAGCTGGTCTATCAGGACGGCCGCTACTCCATCGACTTTGACGATCTGGAGTGGAAGATCTCGGAGCAGCAGGTCAAGCTTCTCCTGCTGTGCAGCCCTCACAACCCGGTGGGCCGGGTCTGGACGCCGGAGGAGCTGCGGCAGATCGGCGCTCTTTGCGCCCGGTATGACGTGACTGTCATCTCCGACGAGATCCACTGCGACTTTGCCTTCCCCGAGCATCCCCACATTCCCTTCCTGCTGGCCTGTCCGGAGCTGGCGGATCAGGCGGTGGTCTGCACCGCCCCCAGCAAGAGCTTCAATCTGGCAGGGCTGCAGGCCTCCAACATCTTTATTCCCAATGAGGAGCTGCGCCGCCGCTTTCTGCATGAGATCGACCGGACCGGCTATTCCCAGCTGAACACCCTGGGATTGGTGGCCTGTCAGGCGGCTTATGAAGGCGGCGAGCAGTGGCTGGACGCCTGCAAGGCCTATATGAGGGGCAATCTGGACTTTCTGCGGGACTATCTGAGGGAGCATCTGCCCCAAATCAGGTTGGTGGAGCCAGAGGGCACCTACTTTGCCTGGTTGGACTGCAGCGGTCTGGGCCTGGACAAGGCAGCGCTGAACGACCTGGTTGTCAACCGGGCAAAGCTGTGGCTGGATGCGGGGCACATCTTCGGCAAACATGCCTGGCCTTTCCAGCGGGTGGTGCTGGCCTGCCCCAGGGCGACGCTGGCTCAGGCCCTGGAGCAGCTTCGCCAGGCGGCGGAGGCGATCTGAGCGCAAAAAAGAGACGGTTTTACCGTCTCTTTTTTATGCGTTGAATGGGTCAAATGTTTATCCGTTTTCCTTCAGCACGGCTCCAATATCTCCGTCCAGACAAGCGATGACCGGGACGAGAACATATCTCACGATAGGCAAACCCACTACCGGCCTTTTCCCGTTGGTGGGTTTGTGGTCTTTTCTCGCCGATGCCTGTTCCCGGCCCTTCCCTATCGTGCGGCCTCCAGCTCCAGGAGATCCCGTTTTGATTCTCCGTAATACGAATCGTTCCCAGGGGCGGCAATAGATGCCGGCGCTTATCACACCGTAAAAAACATTCCGTCACAACGGCTGCCGTTCGTCATTACGGCATTCCGCTCTTCCTTTCTCTCCAACCTGTATCACCTGCCTCACAGCCATTTACTGACACTGCTTTTGATATTCCGACGGCGTGACGCCTGCCACCTTTTTAAAGGTTGCGCTAAAGTAAGTAATGTCCCGATAGCCTACCTGTTCCGCCACCTCGTAAACCTTGCTCCGGCAGTCCCGCAGAAGCTGCATGGCCACATGAATGCGGTAAGAAGTAAGATAGCTGTTTACGGTGTTTCCCGTCGCCTTTTTAAACTCGTGACTTAAATGGCCTTTGCTGATGCCCAGAGAATCGGCAATGGAGGCCACACAGATGTCCGCTTCATGATAATGCTCTGCGATGTAGCGCAGCGCTTTGATCACGTACTTACTCTTCTCCCCGACAGGAAGCTCCGGCCCGGACAGCCGGGTCTGACGCTGGTCGGTTTTGGGCAGGGTGCCCGCCACAGCCTCTTCCAGATCCCCGTCGTGAAAGGGTTTGAGCAGATAGTCCACGGCCCCCAGTTTTAAGGCAGTCTGCGCATAGGCGAAATCCGAATAGGCTGTGAGCAGAATCACCTGTGCCCTGTTCCCGTTTTCCCGCAGCCTTCGGAGCATCTCCAGACCATCCATCCGCGGCATCTTAATATCGGTGATAATCAGATCCGGCTGGAGCTGTTCTACCACCTGGAGCCCGTCCTCTCCGTTGGAGGCCTCTCCCACAACGGCGCAGTCCACACTTGCCCAGTCCACTGTCAGAATGATACCCTTGCGTACCAGTTCTTCATCCTCTACAACTACCACCCGTCTCATAGCGTGGCATCCTCCTTATCTGTTCGTGTTCGAACGGGAAGCGTCATGCGGATACAGGTTCCTCTCCCGTCCCGGGGGGAGAGAAATTTTAGTCCGCACTTCTCTCCGTAGTGCAGCCGCAGGATCGCATCCACATTGTAAAGGCCCAGATGTCCGGACGCCGCACCGGACTTTGCCAGAAAACGCGCTCGGCTATCCGGAGACATGCCACAGCCGTCATCCTGAACCGTGACCGTCAGCTCATCGCCCCGTTGTGCGGCAGAGACGGTGATGACGCCGTGGCTGCCATCCTCAAAGCCGTGAATAATGGCGTTTTCCACCAGAGGCTGCAGGGTCAGCTTGGGAATCAGCATCTCCCGTGTCTCATCCTCAATGTCTGTCTGATAGACAAATTTATCGGGGAAACGAATGTTTTGGATCTCCACATACCGTTCCAGCAAAGCCAGCTCATCTCCCAGGCGGACAAAGTCGTCCGCTGAAATGCTGCTGCGCAGAATGTCAGCCAGGTTGGCGGAGATGGTGGAGACTTCCGGGATCCGGTTGATCTTGCCCAGCCACTTCAGCGTGTCCAGTGTGTTATACAGGAAATGAGGATTCAGCTGGGCCTGCATCATGCGGATCTGGGCGTCACCCAGCTCCTGCTGCTGACGAATGGAGTTGTCCAGATTCTCCTTCAGCCGTCCCGCCATGAGATTGAACCGCTCCAGCAGTTGACTGATCTCGTCCGTGCCCCGGACCTCAAGCCGCACAGCCAGATCTCCCTCTTCGATCCGAGCCATGGCGGTGTTTAACTCCCGAATAGGTTCGAAAATCTCCCGGCTGAATGCCATAGAGAATTGAGACCCTAACAGCAGACTGAGCAAGAGGGCTGCAACCGTGACCCACAGCAAAAGCTGCATGATCCAATCCGCCACAGGCTTTGGCTGCTGCATGACCAGGGCAAATCCGCTTGCCGGCTCTTCCTGGACGTAGTAGGTACAGTTGCTGCCTGCTATCGACAGGCTTTCGCCTTCCAGAAGCTGGGCACGCAGCCTGGGGGCAAGGGTCTCATCATGGAGCGTGGGAGAGGCATATACCGTGCCCCAAAACCGGTCCAATACCAGAATGTCGTTGCCTGAGTCATAAGTACCTTCAAACAGATGACGAAAACAGTCGTCTGACAGCTCTGCTGTCACATATCCGGCGGGAATCTCATCTTCTCCCCAAACGGCCCGGGCAAGCTGCATACTGCCATGGCGCACCTTATCATACTCAGATGCCCTGCGGCAGATTAGTCCGGCGCCCTCCCGGGCAGCATAAAGCAGCCCCCAATTCAATGGCAAGCGCTCCCCGGGCGCAGCAGTGCCTGTGGTGTAGAGAAGCTGTCCTTCTCCGTCATAAAGGGAGAAAGTCGCCTGACGGGACATCTGCCCGGTGGCGTCGTAGAGAAAGCTGTAGACCTCGGTAGCCTCTCGCTCTCCTGTCAGGGCGGCGAGCACCAGCTCAGACTCCTGCAATTGCTCCAGCACATCGTCACAGCCCAAAACGAGCGTGTGCAGCCGTTCTGACATATCGGCAAGCTGGCGCTCGGCACGGTTTTCCGTACTGCTGTTTAATGTCACTCGGAAAAGGATGGTCACCAAAACAATGCAAACCAGCAGGGGGACAAATCCTGCGACCAGAAATCGGGCCAGCAGTTTTTTCTGGAAGGACGAGCGAATAGAACGACTGCTCATGGTGTTTTCTCCCGATTTAACTCCCGCCAAAGCTGCAGAAAGCGCTCCTTTTCGGCAGCGGCCTGTTCAATAGGATAGTCCACCAGGGAGACCTGACTCATGGGCGGCAAAAAATCCATATCTGCCACGTCAATGCGCACAGTTCTCCGAGAAAAGTCGCTGACCACAAGCTCCTGCACATCTGCACTCTGGACAAATTCCAGAAACGCAACGGCATTGTCCCGGTGAGGGGCGTTTGCGATCAGTGCGGTGCCGTCAGGCAAATTACTGGTCCCCTCCACAGGATAAACGATGCCGATACTGGCGCCCTGGCTTCGGCGCTTTACGGCCGTCTCCTCCAGTGTAATACCGACGCTGCACTCGCCTGAGGAGACTGCGCCCACGACATCACCGGAGTCCATCAGGATCTTCCCGTCCAGATTGTCGGCAAACTGCTCTAATAAGTCCGCTTCGTCTCCGCCCAGAGCAACGAGCATGGCCATGACCGCTGTATAACCTGACCCGGATACGGACGGGTCGGCAAAAGCGATCTTGCCCTTCCAGCGGGGGTCCAATAAGTCTGCCCAACCTGTGAGTTGATCCTCCGAGACAAGACGGGTGTTGTAGATCAGCACCACCGGCAGGGAGGAAAAAGGCGCCCATGCATCCCCTGCCGGGCGCAGACCGGGCTGGATCTGATCTGCCTCGGAGCAGGTGTAAGGCTCAAAATCTGTCTCGTACTGCATCAGGCTCTCCACGCCGCCGCCAAACATCACATCGCACTCAGGCCGGTCGCCTTCGCTGTGTATGCGCTCCAGCAACTCGTTGGTGCCGCCGGTGACCACCGTGACCCAGATGCCAGTGCGCTCCTCAAATTCCTTGACGATCGGCCCGTAGACTTCCTCCTTGTGGGAGGTGTATACCGTGAGCCGGTGTTCCTCTCCGGGCGCAAGGCTGGCCAGGGCGTCGCTCTCCTGGCTGCCGCAGGCGGACAGACACATCAAAAGCGCACAGAGCAGCAGTGTGAGCCGTTTCATCGTCCCGATCATCCCTTCCGTGTGTACCTGAAATGTTTGTAAAAAGAGCCAATAGGCAGGGCACCCGCCCTGCCTATTATAATGCGTACTGCACAAAACTGCAAGCCGATCCCCGCGAAAACGTATGCCAGCGCAACACCTGTGCAGGCCCGGTCACTGAACAGTCAACCGGCCCTGGGCAATTCGCTTTCCGTTTTTGCGGCTGAAAAGGATCACGTCGTTCCCCCGGAAGTCCACCGTCACCTTTTGCCCGATCCGGTACAACACGCCACCAAAGACGACGCCGGTGAGCAGGAACTCGCCCACGCGGATCTTGACGGTCGTCTCCATACCGGTGGGCATTGCGGAATAGACCTCGCCCGCAATGGGACCGTCCTCCTCCAGGGAGAGAAACTCCGGCCGCACGCCGATGACAAAATCCTCCTCGCCGACTTCGACCTCGTCTCCGAAATCCTCCGTCTCGTCTACCATTGCCACGTGATAGCGGAACAGCGAATCCTTGTTGCCCTTTTCAATATGGCCCTTTTTCGCGGATTTCTCCGCCTCGGCGGCTTTGCGGGCAGCCTCCGCCGCCTCGGCATCGGCATACCACTGGGTGAGGGACAGGGGGCCGTCGGGCGTAAAGGCGGCCTGAACTCCGTTCAGCAGGCTCAGCCCAATGGAGCCGTCAGCCTTTTGAGTGCCCTTGGCCTCGATAAAGTTAATGGCAGGATTCCCCACGAAGTCGGCCACAAAGGTGTTGGCGGGCTGGCTGTATACAGTCAGCGGAGCCTCGTACTGCTGCAATACGCCGTTTTCGATAAGGCAGATCTTGGTGGCCAGCGTCATGGCCTCCATCTGGTCATGAGTGACGTAGACAAAGGTCGATCCGGTTTCCAGATGCAGACGCTGCAGCTCAGAGCGCATTTCCAGACGCAGCTTTGCGTCCAGGTTGGACAGCGGCTCGTCCATAAACAGGACAGAGGGCTCCGGCGCCAGAGTGCGGGCAATGGCAACACGCTGCTGCTGGCCGCCGGACAGCTCCGCGGGATAGCGGTCCATAAACATTCCGATCTTGACAATGCGGGCCACACGGCGGACTGCCAGGTCAATTTCCTCCTTGCTCAGCTTGCGAACCTCCATCAGGGGCTGGCCGTTTTTCAGGTAGGTATAGTCCGAATCGAAGGTACAGCCTGCGCTCTTGCACTTATTTTCGGCCTCGGCCAGCGCCTTTTCCAGCTCTGCGATTTTCGCCTTGGCCACGGCGGCCGGCTCTACGGACTCGTGGAGCTTATAGCTCATCAGGGTTTTGGCGGCAAAAATAGAGATCTCATATCGGTCGATCAGCTTGATATGGGCTTTGTTGACGTCCAGCTTTCCCTTTTTGTCGACGCACTCCTGAATCGTCTTAATGATGTCGTCAGGCGACTCCAGCGCCTTGATCAGGGCGGCATTCTTTCTGGCTGTAAAGTCCGCCTTCGGCAGGGATTCTTTGATGTTGGAAAGGCCAAAGGAGATGTTCTGATAGACGGTCATATTGGGCCACAGCGCGTAGTTCTGAAACAGGAAACCCACCTTGCGCTTGTTGGCCGGAATGTTGATGCCCGCGTCGCTGTCAAAGACCACCTGGTCGCCGATGGTAATCCTGCCGGAGGTGGGCGTCTCCAGACCTGCGATCATACGCAGTGTGGTGGTTTTGCCGCAGCCGGAGGGCCCCAGCAGAGTGACAAAGGCGTTGTCCTCAATGACAAGATTCAGGTCGTCCACCGCATAAAATTTATCCCAGTTTTTAGTCACATGGGTCAATGTAATTTTCGGCATGATTGAGCCTCCTCAGCTTGTGAATAATCCATAGTCGTTTTTGGGCCGTACTGCCCGGTCTCGTACCGCCGTCGGCCGACGGTCCATTTGCGTGTTCATCGTATTATCCGCCGATGCCCTCGTCCAGGCTTGCGCCGGTTAGCTTGTTTACCAGGGTGTTGAAAATCAGGATCGTGACAATCAGGATCAGGTTGATGCCGCTGGAGAAGGCGTAGAGACCCATTTCATCAAAGTAGTCCAGTGTAGTGGAGAGGATGAAGCCCTGAACGCACAGAAGCATGAACAGACTCAGCTCACGCAGGCAGGTCATGAAGGGGAGCATATAGCCGCTGATGATAGAGGATTTCTGGATGGGAATAATAATGTGGATCATACGCTTGATCCAGGGAACGTCCTGAATGATGGCCGCTTCCTCAATCTCACCGGAGAGCTGCAGCATGGAGTTCAGGGAGCTGCGGCTGGCAAAGGGGATATACTTCACAGTGCCGGCAATGATCAAAATGGCGTAAGAATTAAACAGGTTGATGTATTTGTTGGAAAACAGAATAAAGAAGGCTGCGCCCACCGCAATAGAGGGCATCAGATAAGGTAAGAAGGCCACCGAATTGACGTAGTTGGCCCATTTACTTCGCCGCTGTTTGGCAACGGAGTAGCCGATCATCGTACCGATGGTGCCGGCAATGAGGGCGCAGGCCACGCTGACCAGCAGAGTACCCTTAAATGCGTTCCAGATGGTGGGGTTGTGCAGGATACCCATTTGACCGTACATGCCGTTTTCCGTAATGTTCTCATCTGTGACCCACCACTTAGTGGTCAGGTTGCTTGTGTCGCCCGTATACAGGAAGGAGTAGTCGCCGGGATTGGGCAGGAAGGTTTCGAAGGTGAACGACACGATGGGATAGATGCTGGTGAAGAACGTCAGAATGACCAACGCCAGTGCCACCACGTATTTGCCTGCACTGCCCAGGTTAATCTTGGAGATCTGGCCGGACTTGCCGGTGACGGTGGTATAGCTTTTGCGGCTGGTCAGGCTCATCTGGTTGAGCAGCATAATGGCCACTCCGAATATCATCATAATGATGGCCAAAATACTTGCCTCGCCGGTGCGGTTGGAGTTCATGGAGATGTACTTGGTGGACAGGGTGGTGAGTCCAAGATAATGGGGAACCGGATAGGAACCCATGGCAGAGCCGAAGACCAGCAAAATGGTGGACAAAATGGCGGGGCGCACCATGGGCAGCGTGACACGGGTCATAATCTTCCACTTGGGGGTGTCCAAAATGGTGGCGGCCTCTTCCAGATTGGCGTCCATGTTGCGGAAAATGCCGCCGAAGAGGATATAGGCAAAGGGGGCATAGTGCAATCCCAAAACCATCATGCTGGGAAACAGTCCCTTGGCCCACCAAAGGGGCATATTGATGCCGAAAAGCGCGGCCAAAAGACCGTTAGAGGTGCCGGTGACGGCATTGGAGTTGAACAGATTGCGCCACACCACGGCCAGCGTCCACTGGGGCATGATGTAGGGGAAGATGAAAATGGAGCTGATATATTTTCTCCATGCCATGTTGGTGCGGGTGACCAGAAAAGCTACGGTGCCGCCAAACACGATGGAGACTGCGCAGGTGCCCACTGCCAGATAGACTGTGTTCAGCAGGGGACTCCACAGGTTGGCCTTGGCCATCTGTCCGGTGAACAGGTCCATATAGTTCACTGCGGTATAGCCGCTGATTCTGCCGGCCAGGTTTTGGTCAATGGTGCCGGGGTGGATCTTAAAGGTATCCTGTACGATGGCAACGATAGGCGCCACTGTGGTAAAGGTCAGCACAATGCCAAAGAGCAGCAGGATCACGTTATATGGCTTGGAGAAGAAGGTCACGACCTTATTGCCCCAAATACCGAAACGGTTTTGATTGAGTCTCGTTTGCTTCATGTCTCTCTCCTTTCCAAGCATCCCAACAGGGCAGATCCCTCTGAATGATAACGGGGCGCCCCCAAGAGGGGAACACCTTCTCAGGGGCGCCAATTATCATTACTTATGTCGGTTGCCTTGAAAATGTTTTCGCTGCTGCGGATTACTCAGCGCCTACGTTGGTGTCCAACATCTCGATCCAGCTGCCCACAGTAAAGGCCACGGATGCACAGTACTCGGGATCTTCCAGAACCAGCTCGCCGTCGGTGGTCCACCAGTCATAGCCGCGGTCGTTCTTAGCGGGGAACTCCACAGTGGTGCCGTCCTCAGCCATGCCGCCGATGGAGTGATGATAAGTGGCTTCTGTGGCCTCGGCGACCAGAGGATTGGAGGAGTAACCGCCCATGTCCTTGCCCCAGGCAGAGAAGCCTTCCTCGGTGCAGGTCATGAAGGCGATAAATGCGCAGGCAGTCCAAGGCAGAGGGCTGTTATCGGTCAGGAACAGATAGTGGCAGTAGCCATAGCCGCCGATGCCGGTATAGCCGTCGTCATAAGCTGCCACGTTGATATTGTTGACGGAGACGGAAGCAGATTCCTCCACAGAGCGGAGCTTGGAGTAAACCAGCAGGCCGAACTGATTGGTAGCGGACTGATCCACCAGGATGTTGCAGATGGGACCGTCATCCTCCTGCTCGTTATAGCTGCCGACCCAGAGTTTGATCCAGGCCAGAGCGTACTTGCCGTTGTCGTCCAGACCCAAGTCGGCGGCGTCGGTCGCCACGGAGTCAATGACGGGCTGGAAATAAGCCTGCTCCTCAGCCGGCAGCGCGTCAAAGGCCTCCTTCAGCCATGCGCTGTACTTCGGTGCGGTCAGCATGTACAGGAAATTCTTACCCACGATCTCGGAATTGATGCCCATAAACAGGCCGTGCTCACCCTCAGCCACGAAGTCCCAGCAGTTGTCATAGGTCTTGTCGCCGGTGTTATTGTACATAAAGACCTTGTTCAGGGTCTGCAAAGCCAGATAGCCCTCGTAGCTGTCAGCGGAGACGCCGTTGGCCTCGGCCCACTCTTTGGGGATAAAGGTGTCCAGAATGCCGGTCTGGACCATCTTGCTCTCGATCTGGTTGCCGTCCTGGATCAGGGTCATGGCAAAGGTGCCGGTCTCCTTCAGAGAATCAGCGGAGAGCTGCTCAAAGATCTTGTTGTTCTTGGGCTGCTGCCACTCGAATTCCAGGGTGTAGCTGGGGTCGATAGACTGCAGATACTCAATGAACAGCGGCAGAGCTGTCTTGCCGCGGCTGGAGTTGCCCACGCCCAAGAAGGTCTTGCCGTTGGATTCTTCGATGGCCTTCTGTGCCAGCTCTTCCAGCGTCATGCCCTCAGCTTCTTTGATGATCAGCTGAACGTCGGACAAGTTTGCCTCATCCACCGGGGCAACCGTTTCAGCGGGCTGCTCCGCCGGAGAAGTGTCATTCCCGGCAGGTGCAGTCTCCTGAGCGGCAGGAGCGTCGCTGCCGGAGCTGGCGCTGTTGCCGCCGCAGGCGGCCAGACTCAACATCATCGCCAGAGCAAGGATCATTGCAATCAGCTTTTTCATTTGAATGGTTCCTCCTTATAAAATATTCCGTGTGGGGATCGTGTGATCCCGCCTTGTCTACATCTTACATGACATTGCCAAAAGTGTCTACCGGACAAAACTGCGGTATTTTGTGAAAAACAAATAATTTTACTAAATTTTTTTGGATTCCTGTCGAGATGCTGTGCATTTTGACAAACAAGAGCCGTCAATGCCGGCAGGCATCTCGCCGCTTTTCGGTAAGCCATAGTATGAATGCTCCATTGATTTGATTTTGTGGTCTTGCTGATATTCTCACAGGATTTTTCTCGCTCCCTCATAAAGCAAGATCTTGCAGATATGCTGTTCTTTAGAAATGAAACGCCTGATTTGAAATGATTTCGTTTCCGTTCATTTCAAATCAGGCGTTTGCTGATAAAGGTTCGTATAGCAGGAAGAAAACAAAAGGGAGACTTTCAGATTTTACTCCATTACTTCAGACACAACTCATCGATCCAGGCAAACAGCTCAGTCAGATCATAGTCGCCGCTATGAGGAAGTCCCCACGGCAGCGCAAAATCCACGTCGTAACCCCCGTTGCGCAGGAGTGTCGCCAGGATCACGGGAATTGCCGGCGAGGTGTCCCGATCGAATGCGCCAGTGTTTCGCCACATCCGCTTCATCAAGATACAGAGTTGGGTTTAGCTGCTTAACCATTGCGGCGTCAGCCAGTTCCGCACCGGGAGCAGTACTGTGTTCCATGGAAAATGCGGTGAAATGCCGTGCGTCAACCGACTCATCGCCAAACTCCTCGTTCTCCGGACTTTTCAGATTGACTGCGTCAAAGGCAGGCGTGGCTTTCATGCGGGTAATTTTGGCGACAAAGGCATCCCAGTCCAAATCAACCACATGCCCGTCACAGATCTTCAGATACGTCTGCGCGCCGATTGTACTGCCTTGTTTCATTAGATAGTCACATGTGATTTCAAACGTGTGCGTATTCAGTATAATGGTCCCCGCAATCCAGACCACATCTTCCAAAACCATCGTGAACATGGTATGATCAAAAAAACACAAAGGAGAGACAAGCCATGACACGAAG
>OMVL01000051.1 GCA_900314485.1 uncultured Eubacteriales bacterium | reverse complement strand
CCGTTTTTGACGTAGCAGACGGAGTTGGACTGGGTGTACTTCAGGGTAATCAGGGCGACAATCATGTCGATTTTAGCGGTGTCAGGCAGCTCCTTGTTCTCCGTGACCAGATTGGTCAGCATCTCCTCGTCGATCTTGAGGAAGTTGTGTCCCTGCTCAAAGACGACGCCGAAGATATGGCGGCGCTCGATGGGAGCGGGGGTGTAGTCGGGGTCGATCTGCACCACGTTGTAGTTGCCCTTTTTCTTGGTCTTGAGAATTTTGAGCGCCTCGTCGGTGTAGCCGGGAGCAATGACGCCGTCGGAGACCTCATATTTCAGATACTCGGCGGTAGCGGCATCGCAGATGTCGGACAGGGCGGCCCAGTCGCCGTAGGAGCAGAGACGGTCAGCGCCTCTTGCCCGGATATAGGCGGCGGCCAGAGGGGTGATCTCTGCGTCCTTGTCCACGAAATAGACAGCCCTTTCCACATCCGTCAGGGGGACACCCACGGCGGCGCCGGCGGGGGAGACGTGCTTAAAGGAGGCTGCGCAGGGCAGACCCGTGGCCTCGCGCAGCTCCTTGACCAGCTGCCAGGAGTTCATGGCGTCGCAGAAGTTGATATAGCCCGGTTTGCCGTTCAAAACGGTGACCGGCAGCTCGCCCTCCTCCATGTACAGACGGGAGGGCTTCTGGTTGGGGTTGCAGCCGTATTTCAGTTCCAGTTCTTTCATTTCAGGCACCTCACTGCTCGTGCTTGTTGACGATGACATCGTCTGTATCCTGACTCTTCAGGTCAATGTAGCGGACAAAGAGAGAAACCTTGTTCTCCTCGTTCAGGCTGTCCCACAGGAGATTGGCAAGTTCCGTAGCAGAGTTGGCGGGAATGGAGACCAGCTCCGGTTCACCCTCAAAGGAGGGAAGAGGATTGCCGTCACCCTGATAGGTGTGGATAAAGTGGCCGTAGCCGGCAGGAGCGCCCTCGTACTCGTAGAAGTAGCGGTTGCAGAACTGAGGGTCGCCGTTAAAGCTCTTCAAAATAGACAGCTTATAGGCGCCGCTGGGCAGCATCACGCCGGAGATGCGGGGGGTGTAGTTGGGGCCGTCCGGCTCGAAGGTGCGGGTGTTCAGGGCGTGACGGTAGCAATGGCCCTCGTTCAGCGCCTCCATAATGGTGTCGGTCTGGTCGCCATTGGTGACGACGGTCAGCTCGCCCACCTTGCGGACGGGGTGATAGATGATGAGAGAGGGATCGGACATCTTGGAGGGATCATAGGCCTCGGTACGGATGCCGTCCTCGGTGATGGAGAAGATGCGGTTGCGGCTGTTCTCGCTGCGGCCCATGATAAAATAGGCGATGACAGCGCTCTTGCCGTCTGCGCTCCGGCCAAGAACAATGCCCCGGCCGGGATAGGGATTATTTTGCAGCTCCTGTGCGATATTGCGTAATTCCATTAAAACACACCTCAAAATATGGACGTAGGGGCATTATACGCCCGGTAAAATTTTTACGAGCCGCCCCTCGACCTTGAGCCGTCCTTCACAAAACAGGCTCACCGCCTTGGGAAGCAGCTTCCATTCCGCCTGCTCCATAATGCGGCGCTGAAGGGTCTGGGGCGTGTCGTCCTCCTCCACGGCCACAGCCTTCTGGAGGATGATGGGGCCGCCGTCACATTGCTCATTGACAAAGTGGACAGTTGCGCCGGAGAGCTTGACGCCGTAGGTCAGAGCCTGTTCGTGGACGTGAAGCCCATAGGCACCCTCACCGCAGAAGGAGGGGATGAGGGCGGGATGAACGTTGATAATGGCATTGGGATAGGCGGAGATCAGCTCCTCGGTCAGCACATACATAAACCCGGCCAGCACCACCAGACCGATGTCCAGTTCCTTGAGCAGTTTGGTGAGATCATGGGTCATGGCCTCGTTGGAAGGATAGTCACGCCGATTCACCACATAGCCGGGAATGCCCGCCGTTTTTGCCCGCTGAAGGGCAAAGGCGTCCGGGGAGGAGGAGATAACAGCCGCCAGTTTGCCCTGCTTAATGGTGCAGCGCATCTGAGCGTCGATCAGCGCCTGAAGGTTGGTTCCGCCGCCGGAGACCAGAACGGCGATCCGGATCATAGAATCACCTCAACGCCCTCGTCGCCCTTGGCGACCTGGCCGATGACAGAGACACGCTCACCGTTCTGGACCAACAGGTTCATGGCCTCGCCGGCCGTGTCTCTGGGGACAGCCAGCACCATGCCCACACCCATATTGAAGGTGTTGTACATGTCACGGACGGGAATGTTTCCGGCCTGCTGGATGATGGAGAAGATGGGCATCTGGGGGATGGAGGCGGTGTTGATGCGGGCGGTAAGCCCCTCCGGCATCATGCGGGGCACATTTTCAAACAGGCCGCCGCCGGTAATATGGCTGATGCCGTGGATGGGGATGTTAAAGTCCATCAGGCAGCGGATGGAGCGGACATAGATGCGGGTGGGCTTCAAGAGCTCCTCGCCCAGGGTGCAGCCCAGGTCGGCATTATACTGGTCAAAGTTCTTGTTGATGTCCAGCACCTTGCGCACCAGAGAATAGCCGTTGGAGTGGACACCGGTGGAGCCGAGGCCCAGCAGAATGTCGCCCTCCTCCATATTCTCGTTGGTGATCTTCTTATCGTAGTCCACCAGGCCCACGGAGAAGCCTGCCAGGTCGTACTCGTCCACGGGGTAGAAGCCGGGCATCTCGGCAGTCTCGCCGCCGATGAGGGCGCAGCCTGCCTGACGGCAGCCGTCGGCAATGCCGGAGACGATCTGCTCGATCTTCTTAGGGTCATTCTTTCCGCAGGCGATATAGTCCAGGAAGAACATGGGCATAGCGCCGGAGCAGACAATGTCGTTGACGCACATGGCCACGCAGTCAATGCCCACGGTGTCATGCTTGTCCAGGAGGAAGGCCAGCTTGAGCTTGGTGCCGACACCGTCGGTGCCGGAGACCAGAACCGGGCGGCTCATGCCCTTGATCTGGGGCTCGAACATGCCGCCGAAATCACCGATGCCGCCCAGCACGCCGGGCACGACCGTGGAGGCGACCAGAGGCTTGATGCGGCTGACGGCTTCGTAGCCGGCAGTGACGTCTACACCGGCGGCGGCGTAAGAGGCAGACTGACTGCTGTTGCTGTTGGGATTCATCGCAATAACTCCTCCTATTAATAAATGGTGGGGAAGATGGACAGTTGGGGATTGGGATCTTCACGGACGGGGAGCACATAGTCCCCGGTGAAGCAGGCGTCGCAGAAGCCCCGGCCCTCACCCCGGGCCAGCTGTTTCAGCGTGCCCAGAGACAGATACTGGAGCGAGTCGGCGCCGATCAGCTCGCAGACCTCCTCTGCCGTGCGGCCGTTTGCCGCCATGTCGGCGGAGGCGGGAGTCACGGTGCCGAAGTGGCACTGATAGCGGAAGGGGGGAGAGGAGATACGGACATGGACCTCCTTCGCTCCCGCGTCCCGCAGCAGCCTTACAATGCGGGCGCAGGTCTTGCCACGGATGATGGAGTCATCCACCAGAATGACCCGCTTGCCCTTGACGGTGGCGGAGACGGCATTGAGCTTGATATGCAGACTCTTTTCCTGCTCCCACCGCTGGGTCTGGATGAAGGTGCGGGCGATATACCGATTTTTCATCAGGCCGATGCCGTAAGGAATGCCGGATTCCCGGGCAAAGCCCATGGCGGCGGCGATGCCGGAATCGGGCACGCCAATGACCAGATCGCCCTCCACATTGTTCTGCTGAGCCAGCATCCGCCCGGCCATCTCACGGACAGCGCCCACGGCGACTCCGTCAATGATGGAGTCCTGACGGGCAAAATAGATCAGCTCAAACAGGCACAGAGCCCGCCGTGCGGCCTTCACCCGGCAGCGATGGCTGGAGATGACGCCGTCCTTGGCGACTACCACCTCGCCCGGCTCCACATCCCGGAGGAAGGTGCCGCCCAGGGCCTCAATGGCGCAGGACTCGGAGGCGAAGATAACGGCGTCTCCCAGCTTGCCGATGCAGAGAGGACGGAATCCGTTGGGATCTCTGGCGGCAATGAGCTTGCCTTTTTCCAGCAGCACGATGGAGTAGGCGCCGATCATATAATCCATGGCGTTGAGCACGGCGTCCGCCAGCGTGTGGGTCCGCAGATGCTCCCGGACGATAAGGTAGGCAATGACCTCTGCGTCGTTGGTGCCCTGGAAAATGCCGCCCCGGTGCTCTGTCTCCATACGGAGCGCCTGGCTGTTGGCCAGAGTACCGTTGTAGCACATGGCCATGGAGCCGGAGGCATGGTGGACCACCAGAGGCTGGATATTGGCGGGGTTGACGGTGGCGGCGGTGGTAGCGTGGCGCACGTGGCCGATGGCGGCGTCCGCCCCCCGGAAATTTTCAAGCTCAGCAAGGGAGAATACCTCCGGCACCAGACCGGCGGCCTTGTGGACCTGCAGCCGACCGTTTTGAGACACAGCGATGCCGCAGGAGTCCTGCCCCCGATGCTGGAGGGCGAAGAGGGCGTTATAGGTGTCAAAGGCCGGCTCCCGGCCCCCGTCCGGCCCGTTGATGAGACCGAAGACGCCGCACTCCTCTTTCAGTTTTTGCACAGTGATCGTCTGTTCACTCATAGATATTGACGTGCTCAGTCCTGATCGCCCATCAGACGGCGCATGACCTCCTGATAGGCCTCTTCGGCGCCGCCCAGATCACGGCGGAAGCGGTCCTTGTCCAGCTTCTCGTGGGTCTTCTCGTCCCACAGGCGGCAGGTGTCGGGGCTGATCTCATCGGCCAGTACGATGGTGCCGTCAGGGAGCTTGCCGAACTCCAGCTTGAAGTCCACCAGGTCAATGCCAACACCCTTCAGGAAGCCCTTGAGCAGATCGTTGACCTGGAAGGCGTACTTCTTGATGAGGTCGATCTCCTCCCAGGTGGCGGCCTTCAAAGCCACTGCGTGGTAGGCGTTCATCAGGGGGTCGCCCAGATCGTCGTTCTTGTAGGAGAACTCAATGGTGGGCTCGTCAAAGACAATGCCCTCCTCCACGCCAAAGCGCTTGGCAAAGGAGCCGGCGGAGATATTGCGGATGATGACCTCGAGAGGCACGATGGAGACCTTCTTCACAGCGGTCTCACGGTCGCTGAGCTCCTCCACATAGTGGGTGGGGACGCCGGCGGCCTCCAGTTTGCGCATCATGTGATTGCTCATGCGGTTGTTGATGACGCCCTTGCCCACAATGGTGCCCTTTTTCAGGCCGTTGAAGGCGGTGGCATCGTCCTTGTAGGAGACGATGACGATTTCGGGATCTGCGGTTGCGAATACTTTCTTTGCCTTGCCCTCGTAGAGCTGCTCCTGTTTTTCGTATGCCATAGTAAAGACTTCCTTTCTGAGAAGCATTGATGATGTAAAATTACTGCTCAAACTGCGCCCGGACCTTCTCGTCCTTGGCGGCGACAGCCTTGGCCATATCTTCCTTAAAATCGGCCAGCTTTGCCTTCAGCTCCGCATCGCCGATGGCCAGCATTTGAGCGGCGAGAATACCTGCATTGGCAGCGCCGTTGACGCCCACGGTGGCCACCGGGATGCCGGAGGGCATCTGCACGATGGACAGCAGGCTGTCCAGCCCGCCCATCATGCTGGTCTTGATGGGAACGCCGATGACGGGGAGGGTAGTGTAGGCTGCCAGGACTCCCCCCAGATGGGCGGCCTTGCCGGCGCCGGCAATAATGACGCCGAAGCCGTTCTCAGCGGCGTGGGTGGCGAACTGCTCTGCGGCGGCAGGGGTCCGGTGGGCGGAGATGATCCGCACCTCCACGGGGATGCCGAAGTGCTTTAATTTGTCGATGGCCTCCTGCATCACAGGCAGATCGCTGTCAGAGCCCATAATGACGGCTGCTTTCTTTGACATAAGGAAAGACCTCCTTCACAGGAAAACAGGCAGAGAAAGAGATCATCTGCCTGCAGTTGGACGGTTTTGAGAGTAAAAAAGGGTGCAATGGCAGCGCTGGCAGGATGCAAAACGCAACACGGGCCGACGCAGCATGGCAACTCCCTCCTCACTCCTGTTTGATTGTATTTTATCCCATGGATTTGGGAGTTTCAAGGAGGAAAGAACCCTAAAAATGTTTTTTGTACGCTTACACAATGGAAAAGAAAAAAATGGGAGAGGAATTGTCTCAACCGCCTATGGCTGTGGGGAAAAGCGTTTTTCCCTGTAAATACACAAAGGCAGCCCCGTGGGGGCTGCCTTTCATCATGGGACAATGTTACAGCAGACTGTTGCTCTCCAAAATTCGCTCTGCCTCTTTGGCCCGCAGAGTCCAGTCCGCCTCCCTGCCGTACTGCTTCCGGGTGGCGGGGGCCCAGCTGCTGTTTTCCAGCACTGCCTGCTCGCAGGCCTCCACGAATTCCTTGGGAGAGCGGCCGCCGTAGATCACGTCCGGATAGACGGGGATAAAGCGGAGGGGATACATGACGGCGATGGGCTTGCCCACCATCAGATATTCGTAGATGCGGCTGGGGATGACATCTTCATCCGGATCCTGGGTGTCCAATAGGTCAATGAGCACGTCAAAGTGGGCCGCATAGCCGGGGAGATCCAGCGTCTCGATCTTGCCGAGAAAGTGAATGTTCGGCAGATTGCTCAGCCGCTCGTAAAGGGGATTCCCCCTGCCGCAGCGGCCGGCAAAGACAAAGCTCCATGCGGGATGGGACTTGGCGGCCCGATAGACGGGCCGGAGATCTACGTTGCGGCCCACATCCCCCAGATAGCCCAGGAGCGGCCCGCGGATGCGCAGCAGGGGGGCCGGTACCTGAATGGTCAGGTCTTCCGTCTTTTGATACAGCCTTGCGTCGCCCCCGTTGGGGAGCAGGGCGATATTGGTGTTGCAGGGTGCCAGATGCTCTACCAGTCCGGGAGAGGCGGCAAAAAGTACGTCCGAGCGGTTGGCCAGAATACTCTCCCACCGGATGTCGAACCGGGACCAGTCCTGATAGCAGTCGTAGACCAGCCCCCGGAAGTCCAGACTGTCCAGCATAGTGGCATATACCGGGGAGCAGACCCACAGCAGGGCGTTGTAGCACTGGTGCTCTCTGGCTTTGTCGTTGATAAACCGGCTCAGGACCCGGTCGTTGTGAGCCAGCAGACGGGGATGCTCGTAGTCCGTCAGGTGGAACACAGGGGGCAGGGTATAGACGGTGATGTTGGGCTGAGGGTGCCAGCCCTTTTTCTTATGGTCCTTCCGATGGGGGTCCCGGGAGAAGCGGATGGGGGCGGGCTGGAAGTAGAGGATCTGATGGTACCGGTTCAGCTGGGTCAGCAGACGCTGGGTGCGCGTGGGCTTTTTCAGCCAGCGCTGGCTGCCGAGACAGATGATATATGCCATGTCGAGATCCCTCCCTTCCTGCAAATTTCGAATCAGTAAACCTTATTTTATTCCTTTTCTGCCGGGAACGCAAGATAGAACAGACGGTTATTTCCTTAAGAATTCTGTCCATAATGGAGGGGATAGGAGGCGGTGCCATGAAACGGAGACATTGGGTCCCGCTGTTGGCAGGACTGATCGTCCTGCTCGCTCTGCCGGGGACGGTGAGCAGATTTGGATGGGAACAGCATCATACTGCCGTCACAGTCCTGTTTGACAGTCAGGCCCTGGAGCAGCTTGGCCGGGAGACAGGGACAGACTGGCAGAACTGGGCGGAGGACCTGCAGAGGCAGGGCCTCACCGGCCTTGCCGTCCGGGAGGAAAATCTGGAGCGGCTGCAAAACAGGGGGGTGCTCCTGTGGCGCACACGCTCTTCTGCCCGCAACGACCCCGGCTGGACGCAGACCTATCCCCAGCCGGTACAGGACTGGCTGAGAGGGGGAGACAAGGGGGTACTGGTGGCGCTTTGGAATGAGGAGACTGCCCGGTGGCTGGAGGAGCGTCTCACAGCCTGTCAATGGGACTACTCGATTTGCGCTGCGGGAGAGATGACCTATCTCCTGATAGAGGGCGGGGAGGAGCTTGCCCTGCTCCCGCTGGGCATCTGGCCTGAGACAGCGGAGACTGCCCGGCACTTGGGCCTGACCCTCTGCCCGGTGCTAGAGATACCAAAAAAGGGGAACACGCTGGCACTGGCCCGGGCGCTCTATGAGCAATGGGATGCGCTGTCATGTCCCGTCCTCATTGCCTGGGGCGACCGGCTTCCCGGATGGGACGAGGATGAAGACGCCGCCCTGGGCCTTTTGAAGAACTATCTGGATTCCGGCGGTGCGCTCTCCCTCACCGAGGTCAGTCAGCATGGGGGAAACCTGGCCTTAGAGGGCAAGGGAGAGATTTTGAGACGCTTTGGCGGAAGCTTGCTGCGCAGCTACTTCCAGTGGGACTTCGTCTCCTCTGACTACCGGGCGTTGGGGTATCAGGATGGGCGGCAGGTCAGCTTCGCCCTCTCCCGGGGGGCCGCCGAGCGGAACTGCCGGGTGCTGTGGCTGCGGGGAATGACCGACCATGAGACGGGAGCGCTTGTGACCGAGCAGTCAGCCTATGAGGGATTGCTCCGGCAGCTTCGGCTGGACTTGCATCGGTACGGGCTGGAAATAGGACTGCCCGCAGCCGGAGACGCTGTGGGAGAGGGACTCCCTCTCCTTCTGCGGCAGATCATCAGCTGGCTTCTGGCGGCAGGGACCGGATGCCTGGCCGAGAAAAGCTGGCGGACTGTCGTGACGGCGCAGCTTGTCGCCGTGGCCGGGGGGCTTGCCGCCGGAGGCTGGCTGTTTGCTACCCCGGTGCTGGTGGGGGAGGCCGCCTTTCGGGGTGTGAAGCTGGCGCAGATCCTTCCGCTGGCGCTGTTTTTGCTCCTGTGGGGGAGACGGATATGGGGGGAGACCCGCAGCCGGACGAAGAAATTTTTGCGGGAAAACGTCTCCGGCAGAATGTTGGTCATCAGCTGGGGCATTGCGGGCTTTGGGCTTTTGCTGGCGGTGATCGGATGGTACTATCTCATGCGAACAGGTAACTCCGGGCTGGTGTCAGAATGGGAGCTGCGGCTCCGCAATGGGCTGGAGGAACGGCTGATCGTCCGTCCGCGGTTTAAGGAATTTGCACTGGGGCTGCCCTGTCTCATCCTGTGGTGCCGGGGACAGCCGGGGAGGCTCCTTCAGCCCTTCCTGGGCGTGGGAGCCGTCATCGGGCTGACCTCAGTGACCAACACCTTTCTCCACTGTACTCCGCTGCGCATCAGTCTCGTCCGCACGGGAGCGGGCTGGCTGCTGGGAGGAGTGCTGGGAATGCTCATTTTACTGCTCTGGCGGGGCGGGAGGAGACTGCTATGGCAAAGGTCCTGATTGCCGGGTACTACGGCTTTGGCAATCTGGGAGATGACCTGCTGCTAAAGGCCATTGTGCAGGAGATCCGTCAGGCAGACCCGGAAGGGGAGATCACCGCTCTCTCCGCCCGGCCGGCGGAGACAGGAAGGGGATTCGGCGTGAGAGCGATTTGCCGGACAGATCCGCTGGGGCTGCTGCGTGAATTACGCCGGTGCGGCCTTCTGCTTTTCGGCGGGGGGACGCTTCTCCAGGATGCCACCTCCCACCGCAGCCTGGGCTACTATCTGTCTCTGCTCTCACTGGCCCGTCGGATGGGAAAGCCGGTGATGCTCTATGCACAGGGAATTGGCCCGCTGCTTCATCCGTCGGACCAAAGGCGGGTGGCCCGGGCGCTGGAACAGGTGCAGACGATCACCCTCCGGGACCGGGATTCCGACGCACTGCTCCGCAAAATGGGGGTGAAAAAGCCCGCCCTTGTCACTGCTGACCCGGTGCTGGGCCTTGGGAAAAGGGACGGGGAGAGGGACAGCCGGCGCATCGGCTGGGTGCTCTGCGGCGGAGGCTGCGGAGAGCGTGTGCTGACCGTGCTGGAAGGGACGATGACGGAGCTGAGCCGACGGGGATTTGTCTCTGTCCTGCTGCCCTTTTATCCCCGTCAGGACAGCCGGGCGGCGGAGCGATTGTCCTGCTGGGGGCAGGTAATTCCCGCCGGGCAGGTGGAGCAGGAGATCGGCAGATGTGATCTCGTGGTCTCCATGCGCCTGCATGGGCTGATTTTGGGTGCTGCCCAGGGAAGCCGTGTGCTGTCTCTCTCCAGAGATCCCAAAGCGGAGGGATTTCTGCGGGATATGGGCCTGCCGGCGGGACTTGCTCCGGAAGAGATGACGGCGGGATCCCTTGCCGATGCCGTTCTGGGCCTGGCAAAACGAGCGGAGGAGGAGCGGCTGAGCGCCGCCCAAAAAGCGCTGGAGGAAAACCGGAGGCAGCTGACTCTGCTTCTGAGACAGCAGCAATAAAAATCCCGTCTCCGCATGTACGCAGAGACGGGAGCGTTCGGTTATACCGGGAAATCAGCCCACGTAGCTGATGAAAGAGGTGGCGGTCGTCACCTGAGTCTCTTCGGCAGCGGAAACCCAGTCGTTGTAGCGCTGAGAGGAGATGGCGTTGGAGGCCACATACTGCCAGTAGAGCTGCTCGTCATAGCCGGTAAAGTAGACCAGACGATAGCCGTGGAGGGCGGAGTCTTCAATGACGGCGTAATCGCCGCTCTGGTGCTCGGTACCGAAGAGCCACTCATCCACCTCGGTGTTCTGAGCGCCCTTGGCCACATGGGTGTATTCGGTGGTGGAGCCGTCCGTATTTTCCTCGGCGATGGCCAGGAAGCTGTCGGCGTCCCCGCCGTTGGCCAGCCAATCAGCCTGGAGAGCGTCAATCTCGGTCTTGGCGGTCTCCCAGTCATACTGAGTCTCAGCCTCGGTATCCTCGCTGGCAATGGCGTCAGCCTGGATCAGCAGATTGTAGAAGTTGGCGGCATAATACTCGTCCAGGCTGCGGCCGTTGTAGCGGACCACGTAGACGGCGGAGACATACTCCTCGCCGGAGGAATCGGTGTTGGTCTGGTCTACGATGCCAACCTCACCGGAGGTGCGGGCGTTGTCGGCCAGCCACTGACCAAAGGAGTAGTAGCTCAGGGAGGAGCTGGGCAGACCGCTCATATCACCGGCGCCTACCTCGCTGACGGCAGCGGCGATCTCCTCGTCGGTACCGGTTTCCATGACAGTCTTGAGCTGCTCGGCCCTGCTCTGCAGTTCAGCCTGAGCGGCGGCCAGCTCGTCAGGATCAAAGTCCAGCGGATTGCCCTCCTCGTCATGCTCGGCGGCAAGGCCCAGATAGATGACATAGGCCTCGTAGTCAAAGTCGTCGAAGGAGAGGGAGTTTTCCTGATAGTAGGTGTTCAGCTCTTCGTCAGTGATCTCGTAGCTGTCCGTGATATAGTTGCTGTACTCCTGAGCCAGGACCTGGTCAGTGACCGCAGATTTATAGGCGGAAAGGGTCATATACCGACCATAGGCGTAGTTCAGATAGGTACTGGCAGAGACGCCGCTCTGGGCGGCAACGTCCTTGACAGACTGGACGGCGCTGTCAACAGAGGCCTTGCCCTCGTCGGAGAGCTGATAGCCGTTGGCCTTGGCCTGGGAGCAGAGGAATGCGACCTCCCGCATCTCGCTCTCGGCGCTCTCCAACAGGAAGTCGTACCAGGTCTGGCCCTCAGCAAACTCCTGCTCCTTCAGGCTGACGCTGGTGTCCAGGCCGTAGTTGACGCCATAGGGAGCGTAGCTGTTGTACTGGCTGTAAAAATAGTAGTTGGCATCCGCAACAGAGAAGCTGTAGTCATCCACCTTATAGGCGGTGGCGTTGCGCTGAATGAGACCGGAGTCCCAGATCAGCAGGGCGGCCACCAGAATGGCTACCACAATAGCCACGATGGCATAGATGCGGGTCTTCTTCCGGTTCTCCCGTTCATCCAGGATCTCCTGGCGGCGGCGCACAGACAGGGAGCTCAGATCCTCCTGAGAGGCGGATGCATTCTTTTTCTGATTCATGTTCAATTGCCTCCGATAACGTCTGCGGAAAAGGGGATTCCGCAAACTGATAGACTAAACATTAGATATTATAAACGATACAGGGGGAAGATGCAAGAATAAAATCAAAAACTCTTTTGCAATTGAGAAAGCGGGAAAATGGGCCGGAATACGGGCACACCCTTGTCGGAAG